>JASFNW010000008.1:0-63884 GCA_050116835.1 Desulfobacterales bacterium | reverse complement strand
GGCGGGAACATGGTATCCTCTTTTACCTCATCCTGTTTCTCATGTTCTATTCCGTTTACGGGTGGATTTTCCCCGGCATATTGCATCATCCCGGGGTCACCTGGACAAGAGTCATCACATCTTCTTCGGTTGAGATCTCGTTGGGCCTGTTTGGGACGTATTCGCAAATCGGGGTTGGCGTTATCGCCGCATTTTTCATGTTTCTGGGCATTGCACAGGGATTTGGTGTTCAGGAATCGATTATCAAACTATTCACCGGGATATTTGCCAAACGTAAAACCCTCATTCCTCAGACGGCGGTGGTGACTTCAATGGCTATTGCGACTTGCAGCGGATCGGGAGCAGCCAATGCCGCCATCACCGGGCAGTACACCATCCCGTTGATGAAAAAAGCCGGGTTTCCCGCGCTGCACGCCGGTGCGGTGGAAGCTTCATCTTCGCTGGGCGGCTTGCTCATGCCGCCGGTCATGGCCATTGCCGGTTTCATTATGGCGGACTTTCTGGGCGTGACGTATTTCGAGGTTATCGCCCGGGGATATGCGCCCGCACTCATTTTCTTTGGGATCATATCCCTGTCGGTCTACCTCTTTACAGCGCGCTTCCTGCGGGGCAAGGGCAAAAGCACTGAATTGGCACCGGGTGCCATTATCGAAAAATACTCCAGAATGGACGTGATCAACACCGCAATCTTCTTTGCCTTCATCGGTGTTTTGATCTATTTGATGGGTGTGCTTTGGATTGAAGCATCAAGAGCCGCACTTTACATTGCGTTCGGTCTATTTATCGTCTCTTCCCTGTTTCGCATTGTTTTCCATCCCGGGACGATTT
This sequence comes from Desulfobacterales bacterium, assembly GCA_050116835.1. Taxonomy (GTDB): domain Bacteria; phylum Desulfobacterota; class Desulfobacteria; order Desulfobacterales; family JAHEIW01; genus JAHEIW01. The sequence continues at coordinate 63,056 of JASFNW010000008.1, read as the reverse complement.
TAGACAGGATAAAAGAATGGGCCAGGTGTTTACGCGGAGCCATAGAAGGCTTTGCTGCGGTCACCGCCCCGCTTGTTCTCTTGCTGGCCATGCTCGGGGTGATGGTCAATCTGTTCGTGGTCAGTGGCTGGATGATTAAACTGATGGCAATCCTGGCGAGGGTCGGAGAATTCCATGTCATCGCCCTGATCTTGGTGGGCTTCGTCATCGGGGTATTTCTGGGGCTGGGCATACCGCCTTCGGCCTGTTACATCCTCTCAGCCGTGGTCGTCATCCCTCCGATGACACGAATCGGGATCAACCCCTGGGTCGCTCATTTCTTCTTATTTTTCATAGCGGTCATATCCGAATATTCGCCGCCAACCTCGCTCGTTGCTGCGGTAGCTTCCCGTATTTCAGGTGCCTCCTTTATGAAGACGATGATGGTCACGCTGCAAATATCGGTTCCGTTTTTCTTCCTGACATTCGCAATTTTCAACTGGGATATTTTGTTGCTTAAGCCCGGTTGGGCGCAGCTGGGTGCTCTGGGTGTATTGCTTGTCGGATGCCTGACAGCAGCCGCCGGCATCCACGGTAGAATTTTTGAACGTAAAATCCACGACCTTTCTGCAAGGTTTGTAGTCATTCTACTGGCGCTATTTATCCTGTTCTACCCGAGAGGTATCCTTTCGGTGATCGCATTGATACCCGCCCTGGCGGTAATCGTCCTCGTGACCTGGCGGACCGAAAAAGCAACGGAATAATCTTCTTAAGGATAGCCCTAAAGGCGTATGCGACGGTCATTGCTGTCCGGATAAGGGTACTCCATGTGCCGCGCCGTCGCCCGCGCGATATTTTCACCGAAGTATCGCGAAACCACCTTGAGTGCCATATCGATGCCCGCTGAGATGCCTGCCGATGTCACCACGGGGCCGTCCTCGACGACATGTTTTTCAAATTCCACCGTCACCTCCGGAAAAGCATCCCGCATCCAGTTCAATGATCGCCAGTGAGTGGTCGCATGCCGTCCGTTCAACAGCCCGGCGAATCCCAACAGCATCGATCCGGTACAAACAGAAGTCAGGGTTTCGACTTCCCCCGCACGAGCGCGCAGCCATTCCAGCATGGTCGGGTTGTTCAATTCCCTGCGTGTGCCCCAGCCGCCGGGGACAACCAGGATGTGCAGGGGAGGGCAGTTTGTAAAACTGTATTGTGGAATGACTTGCATGTTGCCGGTTGTTGTCACCGGCTCCGGAGACTCAGCCACCAGCGATACATCAAACGGTGAAGGCTCTTCTCTGCGCTTGTCTTCGTTAAGACGGGTGGCGGAAAAAACCTCGAACGGACCACAAAAGTCAAGCACTTCGATGTCTTCAAAAAGGACGATTCCCACACGTTTTTTCTCCAATGGCTTTCTCCTTTCGTTAATGTGATTGTCAAAATTTAGCGAATCTATTATATATGATTGTTAGGGAAGTTTTCCTTCAATTCTTCCTGACGCCTCATTATGTATGTATCACAATTTTCTCAAATTGTGGTATTCAAAAAGTAAAGGGATCGCGAAGTTCTTCATTCAAATTATTTTGATGCACACAGGAGGGCAATGATGAGCGAAGCGCATTTCCACGGGGTTTTCCCCTATCTTGTTTCACCGATTCATGAAAGCGGTGAGGTGAACGCGGGTGTGCTGGCACGCCTGTGCGACGACCTAATCGAGGCCGGCGTTCACGGATTGACACCGCTTGGCTCCACCGGCGAGTTTGCCTATCTGACCTGGCCGCAACGGCGGCGTGTCGTTGAAGTGGTCATTGACGCGGCCAAAGACCGGGTTCCCGTGGTGGCGGGTGTGGCTTCGACGACGATCGCTGATGCCGTCTTCCAGGCACGCGAGCTTGTGGATCTGGGCTGCAGAGGCATCCTTGCCATTCTCGATGCCTATTTCCCGCTGCCCGACGAGGGGGTGTTCGCCTATTTCAAGGCCATCGCCGAAGCGGTCTCGATTCCCGTTGTGATCTATACCAACCCGAACTTTCAGCGATCGGACCTGAGCCTGCCCGTCATAGAGCGGCTCAGCCGAATTCCCAACATTGGGTATATCAAGGATGCGTCATCTAACACCGGACGCCTGCTGTCGATCCTCAACCGGGTGGAGGGACGGATGCAGGTATTTGCAGCCTCGGCGCATATACCAACATGTGTTATGCTGATCGGCGGTGTTGGCTGGATGGCCGGTCCTGCCTGTGTCGCGCCGAAACAAAGCGTCGAGCTCTACGAGCTTTGCCGGCGCGGCGATTGGGCTACGGCGATGGAGCGTCAGCGCCCCTTGTGGAATCTGAACCTGGCGTTTGCCAAGTACAATCTCGCTGCCTGCATAAAAGGAGGCCTTCAGCTTCAGGGGTATCCCGTCGGCGGACCCCTGCCGCCGCAGTCACCGCTGCCGCCAGAGGGGGCGGAAGAAGTAAAGCGTGCGCTCACAGAAATCGGAGCTTTGTAAGCGGCTTTTGACGGGGGGAATTATAGCATATGGAAATATACAAGCTCGATCACCTGGTATTAACTGTAAGGGATGTTGTAAAAACAACATCCTTTTATGTGTCTGTGATGGGTATGAAAAAAGTGGTGTTCGCCGATGGTCGAATCGCTCTGAAATGTGGGAGCCAGAAAATCAACCTCCATGAGCTCGGAAAAGAATTTGAACCCAAAGCAAAAAAACCCACACCCGGCTCCGCTGATTTATGCTTTATCACCCAAACACCACTTGATGATGCAATGGCCCAAGTAAGCCGCTCTGAAGTTGAAATAATCGAAGGGCCGGTAGAAAGGACCGGCGCAAACGGCCCCATACGTTCATTTTACTTTCGGGACCCGGATGGCAATTTAATTGAATTGGCGAATGAAATCTAGCTGGCAAATACTGCATTCGGTAAAAACGGTTTTGAAACCTCAGATCAGGTTCAAGGGCCCTGCTTTGTTAAGCGGGGAGATGGGATATTGAAGCTACTTCTATGAGTCGGGCTCAATGTCGCCGCTTTTTGCTAAAGCGATAAAATGAGCGACATCGATTTCTTTCGGGCAGACAAAAGAACAGGCCTTGGAAGTGTGACACCGATAAACCCCTTCCTCACTGAACAGCAATTTTTTCCTTTCACTTTTGGCCTGCTCGCGTAAATCCATCAATCGCACGATACTGGCCATTACGGCGTTTGGTCCCAGAAAATTATGATGGCTGCTGATACAGGCGGTCGCACAGCAGAAACAATTAATACAGCGGGTGGCATCAACATAGCGCTCCAGATGACGGGGCGAAATGTTGTATTCATTTCCAGCGTTCGGGTTTTCAACAGGCTCAATGATATAAGGCTTAACTTTTTGGACCCGCTCGTAGGCCTTGTCAAAATCGACGATCAAATCCCGAACCACCGGTGCAATCGTAAGCGGTTCAATCAAAAATTCATTTGTCCCAAAATGGGTAACGGCATTTTCCACCAGCAACTCGCAGGCCAGCATCGGTTTGCCGTTAATTTTCACCGCACAGCTACCGCATTGTCCATGCTCACAGGACGAATTCCAGGCCAGGGTTGCATCCAACTCTTTGTTGATTTTGCGAAACAGGTCGGTAAAGCGAAGAATTCTACCGGTTTCTAATCGATAGTTCTGAATCCAGGATCTTTCGTTGTCCGGATCATAACGCTGTATTTTTAAGACGATCTCATAGGTTTCCGACATGTTTTTTTTCCTGACTATCGCAAGCGATATTTCATCTAATAGGTCCTCTCGATAATGCCAAATTGTTCACAATGTTCACAGTTGGATTCAAATATGCTCATGTCAACTGCGCGTTTTCCCAAATCGACTTTTGCAAACTCGGTCATCGTGGCTAAGGTGTGATCATTGAACTCGTCCTTGCGCTCTGGAAAATCTTTACGGGCATGGCCGCCTCTGGATTCTCTTCTGTTCAGCGCGCAAACGGCTGTTACGAGTGAAACGGATAACAAATTGTCCAGCTCCCAACGTAAAATGAGCTCTGGGTTCATTTTGAGGCTTTTGCAGGACAGGGTCGTGTTAGCGGCACGGATTTTCAGCGCTTTTAGCGTCTCGATGGCCTCGGTCAGATCCGCTTCGGTTCGGAACACGCCAACCTTTTCGGTCATCAGCGCTCTGGATTCCTCGCGGATTTCTTCCAAATTTTCTTTTCCGGTTTGATCGAGGTAGGCGGAGAACAAGGCAAAAGATTTTTTTCCGGCATTTGCAGGCAACTGCGGTTTTTGATCCGCCAGGGATTCGGCGATCCGCTGGCCGGCAAACCGCCCCATGGTGATCAGCTCCAGGATGGAATTGGTTCCCAGCCGGTTGAAGCCATGAAAACTGGCGGCAGCGCATTCGCCAACGGCGTACAGCCCGCTAATGATCTCGCCGCTGGCATTCTGAACTTCACCAAATTCAGTGGTCGGGATGCCTCCCATCTGGTAATGGTTGCTGGGGCGGACCGGGCAGAGCTCAAGTTTCGGGTCGATATTGACAAATTTTTTAAAAAAGCTGGTGACCTCCGGTATTTCCACCTCGTGGACGTAATCGGAAAGATGCCGCAGATCGATCCAGACATGCTCGATTTGATGATCCGGATTCATAATGCCCCGGCCTTCCTGAATCTCGGTTTCAATGGCCCTGGCAACAAGATCACGCGGTGCCAGCTCTTTCATCTTGGGGGCATATTTTTCCATGAACGGCTCAAGATCTTTGTTGCGCAAAATGCCGCCAACCGATCGCAGCGTTTCGCTGGCAAGAATTCCCGGTCCGACAATCCCGGTTGGATGAAATTGCACGGCCTCCGGATCCATTACCGGTAATCCCGCATCCAGTACCATTGCCAGACCATCACCGGTGTTCTGACGGCAATTGGTGGTAACGCGGAAGATCTGGCCGTCCCCGCCGGCTGCAAAAACCGTGGCTTTGGCGCAAACCGCCACAAATTCACCCGTGCGTTCGCGAAACAGGACTGCGCCAACGCAGCGATCCTCTTTCATTAAAAGCTCGGTCGCGATAGACTGATTGACAAATAAGACACCGCCGCGCAGCGTTTCTCCCCAGACACTGTCCATTATTCCCTTGCCCGTCCGGTCTGCTTCAAAAACCGCGCGATAAGCAGACGTTTCACCGAACCTAACGGTGTGCCCCCCGAAAGTTCTTTTACTGAGCCCCCCTTCCTGATTACGGCTGAAATGCATGCCCTTGTTTTCCAGCCAGACGATTTGCTCCCAGGCGGATTCGACAATTTTTTTGATCACATTTTGATCCGCCATGCAATCCGAGCCTTTCCAGGTATCAAACATATGATAAATGGGCTTGTCGACCGGATCCTTCGGGTCCACCGCCGCCAGTCCGCCCTGAGCCGTGCTGGTGTGCGACTTCTGGCAATGCGGAACTTTACTGACCGCAACGATATTGGTGCCCGGTTTCGCCTCCAGTATTTCGGCTGCGCACCGCAGTCCCGCGCCGCCGGCCCCAATGACCAGCACGTCGCATTCCAGCGTTGAGGAAATTTTGAATTTAGAAGGCATATTCAAATTCCATATCCCAATTATCGGGTCACCGGCACTTTGAAATTGATAGCGCCAGTCAGGAAATCACATGACCGGACAATGCATTTTCATCTTGTCAATTATTCCTGGGGCAATACACTATAGGGTCATAATTAACTTGATCCCAAACCAGGCAGACAAAACCATTACGACCGCAACCAGCACGGTCATTAAAATCTGCAGCGGCCGTGAGGCAATATAATCTTTGCCCACTGAAAACAGCCCGTAGCCGCCATGGTAGACAACCGCCAAAACCATTGCTATGTCAACAACCTTTATAAAACCGCTTTGCATTCTGGCAATGATCACGGTCGAATCTTTACCCGCTGCAGGGTTAAGATGCATGAATAAAAAATGCGCCGGTATCATTGCCAGCAAAAATACGCCACTGGCTCTTTGAAATTTCCAGAACTGCGAATGCCCCAGCCGCCAAATTCTTGCCAAAAATGCATATCCCCCCATCACGGCAATGACAAATACCGTCAGCCAAAAGAAAATGGGTGAAACACTCTGATTTCCCAGGATCATAAAAACCGCCAGCAGACAGACATAGGCAGCCGACACCCGGAACAACCATCGGATCATGGCCGTGTCATCACGATAGCCGTATATTTCAAAAAGCATTAATCGACCGCCGTTGACGGCATGGAAGATCACCGGAATCGCAAGCAACCATTCGAAGAAAACAATTAAAGGGGAAGAAAACAATGCCATTTTGGCGTCGTAGTCACCAGGGACGCTGAGGGACGAAAGGGTGATCAGATGAAACCAGACGTACAGGACAAGGAGCAAACCCGTGATACGGTGACTCCAGCTTAAAATGAATTCCCAACCTCTGGTCCTGGCATAAAAGGCAACATAAGGTATCTTGTTCAGAATTCCGAAAACCCGGTCGGTGATTTTTATCGAAATAAGACTCGCTCGCATTTCCTATTTTACCCTCATTTACGCTTGTTTGGACTCAACTTCCTGAAAGATCTCTTTGGCCCCGCGCAGGCTGTCCATTGCCGCCGGAACACCACAATAAATGGCGGCCTGGAGGAGTACCTCCCTGATATCATTTTTGCTACAGCCGTTGTTTAGGGCTCCTCTGACGTGTAGCTTAACCTCATGAGGTCGGTTAAGGGCGGTGAGCATGGCTATGTTAAGCAAGCTGCGGGTTTTGCGATCCAGCCCCGGCCGGCTCCAGACATTACCCCAGCAGTATTCCGTAACGAGCACCTGTAAAGGCCGACTAAAATCGTCTGCCTGTGATATGGAAGCATCCACGTACTCGGCACCCAGCACCTCGCGGCGAACCTTGAGCCCCTTTTCGAAAAGTTCACTTGTCATCGTTTACTCCCTTCTGTCTTGACATGATTTTTTCTGCAGGCTTTGAAAAGCCGCTTTAGCGGTATTGCTACAGATCTTAAATGATATCCGGCACATTTGTGCCCCGATCGTTGAGAGCAACGCGGTGAAAGCGGGTGCAAAGCACCCGCTTTGGAAAACCCAATCAATGTTCTCTGCCGGATGAAACGACTCGAATTTTGCCCCTATTAACGTTCATACAATTTGCTGATGACAATGGCGTTAGGCGTACACTTATTTAAGCACAGATTGCACAGGGTGCATTCATCAACATTCTCAACGACGACAACCGGCCAATCTGTTTTATCTTCAAAAATATTTACGGGGCAGACCCGGACACATTGTCCGCATTCTTTTATTCCGACGCATTTTTTACAATCAATTGAAACGTCAATAAATTCATTCATACATCACCTTATATTTTAGATCCCGCCGATCCTGCCGGCCAGCTGCAAAATCCTGCGGGATCGCTCCACAACCGGATAGTCCACAAACTTCCCATCCACTTTTATGGCGGCCGACCCCCGGGCTTCTTCGGCCTCAAAAGCGTCGACAACCCGTTGCGCAAAAGAAATTTCTTCGGCACTCGGAGTGAAGACAACGTGAACAGGTTCAATTTGATTCGGATGAATGCAGAGTTTACCCTGGAATCCCAATTGCTTGGCCCTGGTGGCATCGTCTTTGAGCGCTTCAATATCTTTAAGATCGATCATAAAGGGGGTATCCAGGGGCGGCGCAATTCCGGCGGCCCGGCATGCGACGGCGATACGTGAGCGGGGATAGATGAGCTCGCGGCCGTCTTTGGTGATTTCGATTCCCATGTCCAGGGCATAATCGGCAGCCCCCAGCGCGATTAAAAATTCCCGATTCAATTCGGTCGTCGCGGTTGAAATTTGAAAAATATTTTGAACGCCCAGGGCAGATTCAACCAGTAAAATGACTGCTATACTTCCGGCCTGCATTTTTTGCTGTTTTTCGCAATCAAAGAGCAACCGATGGATTTTGCCGACTTGATGGCTATTTTCAATTTTGGGCAATACCAGCCCTCCGAGTTCGTTGACCACAACCGCTTCCAGATCGCCCATCATAAACTCGGTTTCCAGCCCGTTGATACGCACCAGAACCCCGCGGTCTCTATGGGCGATGACCTTATCGCGCACCAGCGGCCGGGATTCTTCTTTCTGGCCGACAGCCACCGCGTCTTCCAGGTCGATAATCACACGATCGGCAGGGGTGGCAACAGCCTTATCAACCCGATCGGGTCGATTACCGGGCACAAAAAGCGCACTGCGAATAGGTCCCAGTTTATCTGTTTCAGGCTGCATCGTTCAGTTCTCTTTCACACGTAATACCCTAATTGAGCGAGAAACGCTCAATTAGAGTCTTAATCGATATTTCTTTGAATTTTATGAAAAGATTTCTTATCACGAAAACATGCAAATCTTGAAAACACTAAATTTATATAGTCTTTTTTTCGTGTTTTAGTTCTTTCGTGCTTTCGTGATAAATTTGCCCTGTTTGGTTCCTGCTTGTCCGGGTTAGGAGCGTTAGAGATATTCCCGAGCAATGCGCACAATATCCGAAAATGACTCGGCTACCCGAATACCGGCTTTGTTGAACATTGATATTTTGCTTTTTGTCGTTCCGCGGTTTCCTTCTACGATGGTGGCGGCATGACCGAATCGAACTCCCGGCATATCATCTACAAATCGACCGGCGACAAATGCGATAATGGGAGTTTGGAATTTTTCAGCCATTACCCGTTCGGAAAGTTTCTCTTCAATGACCCCTCCGGGTTCGCTAAATAGGACCACCACCTTTGTTTCAGGGTCATTTTCAAACATGGGTATCAGGTCTAAAAAATTCGAGCCCACCACCGGGTCCCCTCCGATGCCGATGCAGGTGCTTTGTCCGATCCCGTTAGCCGTCAAAAGATTTGCGACTTCAGTGGTCATGCCGCCGCTGCGGGATGCAATCCCCACACAGCCCGGAATATACGCCTTTTTAACGTCACCCACCGGACCGCCTGCCATTCCCAGTTTTATTTTTCCCGGTGAGATTAAACCGAGTGTATTGGGCCCGATTACGCGAGCCTTCTTTTCAGCGGCGACTTCTAAAAATTCTATGGTGTCCTTTCGCGGAACACGTTCTGATACGACGACGACAAGCTGTATTCCGTTTTCCAGCGCCTCAATTACCGCATCCTTTACCAGGGCGGGTGGCACAGAGATAACGGACGCTTCCGCCGGATGCTCCCGGAGGGCCTGACGGACCGTGTCATAAACAGTAACCCCGTGAACTGTTTGGCCCAGTTTGCCGGGTGTGACACCGGCGACAACTTGCGTTCCGTAATCCATCATGTCCTTTGTAAAGGTACTGGCTTCGCGCCCGGTAATCCCCTGGACAATCACGCGCATATTTTGATCAGCTAGTATGGTCATCGCATAACCTCGCTAGTATCGTGTTCCCGGAATAATTTACAATATCGTCCATAACGAAGGCAATTTCACCCGGAAGATGCCCTCGCCGGCATTAATTTTGTAAATTATTTCTGAAACGGCTTCTAATTATTTTGAGAAATTTTTTACCGCCAACTGCGCCGCTTCATCGATGGAGCAGGTTCGGTCGCCAAACTGGACACCGTATTTTGAAAGTATTTTATAGCCTTCTTCTTCCCATGCACCCGGTATCCGAAAGGCTGCTACTGTGGCTGCAGGGTCTTTACCGGACTCTAAAACACCTTTGATAATGCCCCGGGCAACAAGATCAACGCGGGTATTGCTGACCACATTCATAATGACTGCAATTTTTTCAACACCCGGTTTGGAAAGAATCAGTTTTGTCAATTCTTTTACTTTTAGAACGGAAGGATTTCCACCAATTTCACAGTAATTCGCGGGCTCTCCGCCATGGGCTTTGACAGCATCGAATGCCGTCAATGATGCGCCGCCGCCGCCGATAATCAAACCCATGGTGCCGTCGAATTCTATGACGCGGCCGGCCACACCGCGGTGATCGAGATTATCGATATCCATGGCCTTGCGCTCAAATTCAGATGCGGTGCGCTCGGGCCGTACTCTATTTGTATCTTTTGCAAGCTCGCCCAGTTCCCTGTGCCTGAACAGGGCATCATCATCGATTTCGAGATGACAGTCCAACGCAAGCAGTTTTCCTTCCTGTGTTAGGGCTAACGGATTGATTTCGGCCACCGTGGCATCGTAATCAAGAAAGATATCGGCGAGTTTAGATAGGATTGCCGTCAATGCCAGCAACGGTTTTCCGCTAACACCGGTTTCGGAAATAATTTCCTTTGCGCGATAATACGGCAATCGATGCCGTGCAGAAAAAGTTTCATGTCTGACTTTACCCGGATCGCTGGTGGCCAAAATTTCGATGTCCACCCCACCCTGGGGAGAAAAAATCGCGATCGGCGCCTTGGCCACCGTATCATAGGTGATGGCCATAAAGAATTCCCGGCCAACTTCGAGCTTTTCTTCCACCAAAAGTGTCGAAACATGATATCCTCTAATTTTTTTACCCAGCAGGTTCTTGATCCCATCCTGACATTGCTCTAAAGAATCGGCTGCGATTACCCCGCCGGCTTTTCCGCGTCCTCCGATTGGCACCTGTGCTTTTAACATGACCGGAGATTCGAAATTAACCTCATCCGCCGCTGTCACAACCCGGCTTGGCGGCAATTCAATTCCGTATTTTTTCAATATTTCTTTGGCCTCAAACTCAAGTAAGCGCACTCATTTCTCCTTTTTTCAAATTCGATGCTTTCTATCCCGTTTGGACTAAAAGCCGTTTCAAAATTCCTTTGGATTCTATTTTGCGGACTTTTGGGCAAAAGCCGCAAAGCAGCGGAGATGGAAATTGAAATGGCCTCTAATTTTTTCCTAAAAATTGAGAAGACCACCTGCGCATATTCTTGACCCCATCAAGTCTCTCAACCGTTTCGACGATTTTCGATCGCTGATCCTTTTTTATGATCTGGCCGGTGAGATCATGGAAGCGGTCTATCATCTCTTCCCATGAAAGCGGATTTTCAGGATCGCCTTTGGGATATTCAATCGTTGTAGAATAACGTTTCTCGTCTGCGGTCAAAATTTCGGCAGTGGCTCGCCATTGTTGAGGAAAGGTCCGATCCAGTTCAGGATCGACGATGCACTCCACTTTTCGCATCATTTCTTTTACCGGTGTCGACCCGATCGTGGAGGGCTGAAATTCTTTCAGGCCGGCTCTGCCATAGAGTAATGCCACGGCCGCTCCAAAGGGCATGCTGAACTGGGCATCGACGATTGATTGCGGGGTGTACTTGCTCTCTAATGGCTCTGCAATCAGAGGTGCTCCTGCCTTTAAAACTCCAACCTTAACCTTTTTTATCTGTTCCGGCCGAAGGTTGTTTTCCTTCGCTATTTTCAGCACTGCGTCAATCGGAGAATGCATGTAGCGGCAGCAGGCGTGAGTCTTAACTGATGTCTGAAGGATTCGGAATCGGGATCCTATTTCTTCAAGGACCTTGGACGGATCTGCTCCTTCAGAATAAGCATGCAGAAATCCATCCCTTCCCTCGACAATCGAACTGGGACCTTTATATCCTTTACGGGCCAGCAGAGAGGCCACCATACCGCTATGGGCTGCCCATCCTGCGTGAAAAGGTTTTGTCCAAGCCCCCTGGGCGAGATACTCCATCGATCCCGCTGCCTGACTTCCTGAGATGCCGATGGCATTCAAGATCTCTTCTTTTTCAAGACCCAGAATCTTGGCGGAGGCAACACTCGATCCAAAGCTCCCGCAAGTCCCGGTGGGATGAAATCCTCGTTTGTAACTGTTCTCCGGTCCCAGGGCTGTCCCCAGGCGAATCATCACCTCGTAGCCTAAAACAACGGCCAAAATGAAACGCTTTGCGGAAGCACCCGCCATCTCTCCTGCAGCCAGCGCCGAAGGAAAGACGACGACTCCCGGATGAAGGGATGCGGGGTTGTTGACATCATCCATTTCGATGGAATGGGAAGATGTCCCATTTGCAAGGGCCGAATAGAGATAGGGAGCTTTCTGCCGGGTCCCAACGATGACACCTTCCCCCTTTTCCATCTCCCTGACAAACCGGTAAATCGCCTTCGAAGGCGCCTCGATCGACCCGCGACATGCGACGCTGATCCAATCCAGGAACCTGTATTTTGCACATTCGATCACTTCATCTGGAAGGTCATTAAACTTCAATAGGCTGCAGTAATCGGCAAGTTCCCGGGTGACACCCATATTCCCTCCCTGCTTCAGAGCTAAAAACAAGAACAGCCGCCCCGGATGCTGTATCGCATCTGACTGCGAAAATTTGTTTTATTAATTTGTGATTTTTATCAGTTGGTTATTTGTTCCGTCAAGCTTAAAACCGGCTGCAAAACAGCTACCCAAAATTTAATTTATTTATGAAATTTAAATCCTGAATATATTTCAGAACTCGCCACCAAACTTAACGCCCAGGAGGTCGTAAAACTTCAAGATATCGGTACGAAATTTATTTTTCTGCAAACTGGATGCAGTCCTGACATTGACAGTTCCCTGTCTCAAGGGTATGGATTGTTATGTATAAAAAAACAGTTGTACTTAATATCCGAATTATATAGTGCCGATGATGGATAAAAACAAAGAAATATCGCAAACAGATTATATTTCAACAGACGTCCTCAATCGAATGAGTTTGACCCTGGATTACGATTTAACCTTTGATAAAGGGGATATCGTGCCGAAACTCTGGCACTGGTTGTTTTTTTTGCCTCACGTCAAAGCTTCCGAAGAGGGAATTGACGGCCATCCGAAAACCGGCGGCTTTATCCCGACTATCGCAGGCTTTGACCGTCGGATGTGGGCCGGCAGCCGTTTCTGGTTCCATAAGGAGCTGTATGCTGCAAAATATGCTCGAAAAAAATCCAGGGTCGTCAGCGTGACCGAAAAGGAAGGTCGCAGCGGTAAATTGGGTTTTGTGCTGGTAAGGCATGAGGTTTACCAGGATAGCCATCATATCCTGTCGGAAGAACATGACATTGTTTATAAACAGGCACCAGAATCTGAGACCACCGTTGCCGGGGTAAACGCCACTTTACGTGCGCCCGCCAAAACACCGCAGTGGTCGGAAACCATTAAACCCAGTCCGGTCCTGCTTTTTAAGTATTCAGCACTGACGTTCAATGGCCATCGAATCCACTATGATCGTGAATTTTGCAAAAACCTTTTTGGTTTTCCGGGATTGGTCGTCCAGGGGCCGCTCATCGCAACCCTTTTAATCGAATTGCTAAGGAAACATATGCCGGATGCCAGGGTTCTAGAATATTCATTTCGCATCAAAGGCCCCCTATTTGATTTCCAGACCTTTAAAATAGAAGGCTGCCGCAAAGGAGAGATCGTCTCACTCTGGACTGTAAATGATAGCGGTCTTGAAACGGTTTCTGCGCAAGCCAAAATCACATGAGGTCTGTTACCGAACAAAGCAAATATGTTTTTAAAGGGTAATTAAATATGCAAATTCGTCATACGAAAAATATGAAAGCCGCCATTGTAACCCAGTTTGGTGGACCTGAAGTGATGGAATTAACGGAGCTACAAATTCCAACTCCTAAGTCGCATCAGGCACTCATTCGTGTTCATGCATCAAGTGTCAATTTTGCGGATATAAACGCGCGCAAAGGCAAGTATCATCTGGGCAAAAAACCGCCTTTTGTTCCGGGGATCGATTGTGCCGGAGTTGTCGCCGCAGTGGGAGCGGACGTAACGAACATTAATGTTCACCAGAAGGTGGTTGCGTTCCCGCTAACCGGTTCTTATGCTGATTTTGCCCTGGCTGAAGAAAACCTTGTGTTTCCAATCCCCGAGACGCTGCCTTTCGATCTTGCCGCATCATTTCCAATTGTTGGCGGCACATCTTATCATATGCTAAAAGAGGTGGCAGGACTTAAGCAGAACGAAACTGTTTTGGTCCATGCCGCGGCAGGAGGCGTAGGGTCCACGGCTTTAAAAATTGCCAAATCCCTCAGAGCATCAATGGTTATTGGCGCTACTCATAGTAACTGGAAAGAAACCCATATCAATAAAATGGGCGCGGATGCAGTTGTCAATCTTAACTCAGCCGACTATGTGGATAAAATAAATTCGTTGGCCGGCGCCAAGGGGGTTGATGTCGTATTAAACCCCATTGGCGGGAATACCATTGAAAAAGATCTGGAATGCCTTGCACCTTTCGGCCGCCTTGTCCTGTTTGGTAATTTAGCCGCCGCTAACAATTCCCCTACAATTTCTTCCTTATTTACATTGAACCAATCCATTTTAGGGTTCAGCTTCGGGCACTATAGGCGTTACCGACCAGAAATTATTCAAGACACAATGAATCGCGTGATCAACCTTGTCGCCACTGGGGAAATTGAAATGCAGATTGCAGAACGGATACCTTTGGAAAATGTCCAACAGGCCCACCGCCTCATAGAAAACCGGGAGGTTATCGGCAAATTGATCCTTCTGAACGATTGATTACCTGTGATATGTAAACGTACCCCGAATAGAGTTAAATTAGAAGGATATTCAATGTATCTTATTTTTAAATAATTAGGATAATCTATCATGAAAGCAAAAGTTACGATTCAGGTTCTGGCTTTACTGCTAATGGCGACATTTGCATTTTCAGGAGCAGACCACTCTTATAAATCAAAATATGCAGGTGAAGAAAAAAGAGAGATCAAGAGTCTGTCAACGACTGATATAGAGGAGTTGCAAAATGGAGAAGGATGGGGATTAGCTAAAGCAGCGGAGCTAAATGGCGTACCAGGACCAGCGCATTTGTTGGAAATGAAAGAGGAAATAGATCTTAGTTCTGAACAAATCCGGGCAATCGAAGATATCTACCGGCAGATGAAGCAAGAAGCTGTTCCCTTGGGTTTGGAATTCATTGAGCTTGAAAGAGAATTGAATAATCACTTTGCTAATCGAACAATTACGAATGAGTTACTGCGTCAAATTCTTCAAAAAATTGCTCAGGTCCACAGACAGCTGCGCTATGTACATCTTTCAGCCCACCTTAAAACCCCTGATATTCTCAAACCGGAACAAATTATGCTTTACAACAAATTACGGGGGTATTCATTTGTCGATCCTTGCGAAAATGTACCTAAAGGACATGATCCCACGATGTGGAAAAAGCATCACAATTGTCCATAGGATAGACATTCATTCTGCACCTCTCGACTATTTAACTATGAGTAATGTATAAAGGGGTCATCAAAACAATGTGTGTTAATTCCGGCAGCGGTAAAATCCAAGCCACCCACTGTGCGGGTGGTCGTTGTCTCCACAATTCGAGATAATGCAAAAACGGTTAGGTTCCCTTATGAGAAAAATTCATGTTGAAGATATCGTCGCCATACTTCGTCAGCTTTGTATCGACGCCAATATTGAGATTAGGCCGGATACGGTTGCAGCTTATCATCGGGCTTTGGATCAGGAGACGTCGGAGATCGGCCGTGAGGTGCTCCGGCAGTTGATCTGCAATGCAGAGGTGGCCAAGGCGCAGCGAATACCTTTTTGCCAGGATACCGGTTATGCTGTAGTTTTCGTTGAACTTGGACAAAGTGTATGCATCACCGGCGGTTCTTTCGTCGACGCTGTGAATGAAGGGGTGCGGCAGGGATACCAGCAGGGGTTTCTGCGCAAGTCCATCGTCAACAATCCTCTGGCGCGTATGAACACCGGAGACAACACACCGGCGGTTGTCCATATTGATCTCAGGCCCGGTGATAACCTTAAGATCAGCCTTCTGATCAAGGGGGCCGGTTGTGACAACGTCAGTGCATTGAGAATGTTTACACCGGCTGAAGGACTTGCAGCGGCCAAGGATTTTATCATTGAGGTGGCGGACAATGCTGGCCCTAATGCCAGCCCCCCCTTTGTCATTGGCGTGGGAATGGGCGGGCCTTTTGCACATGCCGCCCTGCTGGCCCAAAAGGCTCTGCTGTGGCCCCTGGACAAACCTAACCCGGATAAAACCCTGGCGGCCATCGAAGCGCAACTTTTGGTGCGCATTAACGACCTCGGCATCGGACCTGCGGGTTTCGGGGGCAACGTCACGGCTTTGGGAGTGCACATCGAAACCAGTGCCACTCATATGGCTAGCTTCCCGCTAGCGGTGAATGTAGACTGCCACTCCCATAGAGGTAAGGAGGTGGTCATATGACTTTTGGGGAAACCATCTATCTTGAGACTCCCCTTACTCGCGACACGCTTAATTTCCTGCGCAGCGGTGATCAAGTCCAAATTTTCGGAGTCATTTATACCGCCCGTGATGCAGCGCATGAGCGCATGTGGAAAGCCATTCAACAGGGCCGGGAATTGCCGTTTGACCCAACAGGGCAAATTATATATTATGTGGGTCCCACGCCGCCGCCTCCGGGCCGCATCATTGGCTCTGCCGGCCCCACAACCGCCAGCCGAATGGACCCCTTTACACCGATGCTGATCGAAAGGGGACTCAAAGGCATGATCGGAAAGGGACGCCGATCCGAGAAAGTGCGGCAGGCGGCTATTACGCATGGCTGCGTCTATTTTGGCTCGATTGAGGGAACAGCAGCCCTGTTATCCGGTTGCATTCAAGAGGCAGAGGTGGTTGCATTCGAAGATCTGGGTCCCGAGGCCGTCTATCGTTTAACTGTCAGTGGTTTTCCGGCAGTTGTCGTCAATGATCTCTTTGGCCGAGATCTTTATGAAGATGGGCGCCGGCTGTATCGCCGGAGCAGATAGGTATTACCCGGTCGGCGTCTGTCCTGCCGGGCGACAGAATCGGTAAAGTGGAAGTCGCAGCGGTCGAAAATTTCCAAAAAGGGGGAAAACAGTGCTGCGCCGCCAATGTCCGTTGGCCCCAGTTGCTGCCGGTAGTCTTCGAAAGACTGCGCCATACTGCGGTCGAGCACCCCGCTATGGGCATGTGCATCAATTACGTCTTTGGATGATGTTGCCATTTCTTCTGACCGCTCAATTTTTTGCAACTTTATAGCTGATGGAAATCCCTGCGCTGCTGGTTTTGTCGATGGTGATTTTGAAATTGGCGGGCGCCTTTTGGTGCCGTTCCTCATCGATCTCAATGGTTATGAGCTTGCCCCCCCCGTCTTGCTCAGGGCCCATGCGATCCAGATCGTTGAGAGTCCGGTGGAAGTCCCGATTTCAAGTGCTTTTTTGTATTTGATTGATCTTTGCCGAAAGTTCATTTATGGTGCACGAATTTGGATGTCAACGGCTGCCGTGCCGGGCTGTGGGGCCGAAAATGATCGGGACGCGATAGCCGGTGCTTTAAAGGAGGGCAAATGAATGTTTTAATCCTGTATTATTCCAAGGGCGGTAATACCCGTAAACTGGCTGAAGCCATCGCCGAGGGGGTGGGCCAGATCGATGGGGTTGCGGCTGTGCTGCGCCATACCCGGGATGTGAGCAAGGACGATTTTGTGTCAGCCGGGGGATTGATTGTCGGCTCACCGGTCTATTTCGGGACGATGGCAGCCCCCTTGAAACTGGTCCTTGACGAGTTTGTCGGTGTTCGCCGAAAAATGGAAAACAAGGTCGGCGCCGCATTCAGTACCTCGGGCGATGCCAGTGGCGGCAAGGAAACCACCATGATGTCCATCATCCAGGCCTTGCTCATCTATGGCATGATCATCGTAGGCGACCCCTTGTCCGCTACCGGTCACTATGGAACCGCCTGCGCGGGCGCACCGGATGCGGATACTGAAGAAAATGGGCGCAAGCTGGGACGGCGGGTGGCTGAACTGGTTAAACGACTTTCGCGCTAAAGGTATCAAACCATGGATCTTCTGCTGTTCAGTGACTTGCACAGTGATTTCCGTGGCGCTTCAAAGCTGGTTGAATTATCCCGCAAGGTGGATGTGGTGGTCGGGGCCGGTGATTATTGTGTGGCCCGCCGGGGATTGGAGGATATCATGGCGGCCTTGTCCGCTATTGCCAAACCTGTGGTACTCGTACCCGGAAACTCCGAATCCTACGACGAATTGGCCCGCGCATGCCGTTCGTGGCCGAATGCCCATGTGCTGCACGGCAGCCAGACAATCCTTGATGAAGTCACATTTTACGGCATCGGCGGCGGAGTACCGATAACGCCCTTCGGCGCCTGGAGTTATGATTTTTCCGAAGATGAAGCCAGAGAATTGCTGCAGGATGTGCAGCCCGGTGCTGTGCTGATCAGCCACTCTCCGCCCAAGGGCGTCCTGGACACGTCCTCCGACGGCAAAAGCCTGGGCAGCGAAGCGGTTCGCGAAATCATCGGCATCAAAAAACCAAAACTGGTCGTATGCGGGCACATACACGGCAGTGCCGGCCAAACCGCCCGTTCGGAAGGGACAACCGTCATCAATGCCGGCCCTGACGGATTCCTATGGGAGCTGTGATCCCCGCGTGCCGACTACCGGGTCCCGATGAAAAAGGGGCGAAAGCGGTCCGGCTCCCAGGCCAAACCCCGGTCGATTTCGCCCAATAGCCTGTTTTTGTCTTCGGGTAGGTTGCCGGACAGGTTCAGATAGTTGGTGTAGTGATCACTGGTCAAAACAGTCTGGCAATGAATGTTTTTTAGCAATCGTCTGGTTTCCTTTAATACCCGGTGGGGTGAAAGGAGTTGAAACCGGCCTTTCTTAATTTGGTGCAATAAAAGCGTATTGATTTTGGGTACAAAAGTTCGTAGCCGCACAAAATCCGGTTCAATTTCGTTGATCGCTTCGGCGGTTTTCAGCGCATGAATCTCAGACCTGTCCGCGCCACCGATTCCGAGGATGACATATTCGCTGAGTTCCATGCCCGCCTGTTTTACCATTTTGCCCGCTTTGATCTGTTCCGGGGCATTTGTACCTTTTTTCACCCGTTTTAAAACGACGTCATCACCGCTTTCAAGCCCGACATGAATCCGACTCAGGCCGGCCTCTGCGAGTTTGGCCAGATCGACCGGAGCCTTTCTGGCGATGTACTGCGATGATCCATATACCGTGATCCTTTGCAGATTTTGAAATTTCGTCTTACTGTAACGGCATATTGCGGCCAGGTCACTGGCGGGCATGGCAATGGAATTGCCTGCCGGCAAAAAGATGGATTTCACCCTGTCCCCGTAGATCTCACCGCCTTCATCGATGTCCTCACAGATTTCTTTCACGAGCCTTACCCTGTACAGCGGCCCCTTTTTATAGACCATGCAGAAGGTGCACTTGTTATGGGGACAGCCCACCGTGGCCTGGATTAACAGGCTGTCTGCTTCACTTGGCGGTCGATATATGGGACCTTCATATCGCAAGGCAGACCTTCCTTTTTGTATGGTTCCTTACACTCATGAAAAAAATGGTTTTTTAAATGTTTACCCTTATAGATTTAATGTCATTATATTTGATCCTCTTTTCAACCTGCATAATATCCATTCAATAATCTCCTCCCGATTGGCTCTCTAATTGATTAACTATTATAAAAATTAATAATATTTCATAAGTAAGCCGCCATCTACAGGCAACTCTATTCCTGTTATATAGGTAGCTTCATCCGACAAAAGAAATAATGCTGCACTGGCTATTTCTTCTGGATCTGCTACGCGTCTTAGCGGAATCGCATCAGCAAACGCTTCTTTTATGCTGGGATTCTCCTTGAAGCGCGCCTGCATGGGGGTATCCGTTATTCCCGGTAAGATTGCATTTGACCGGATTCCTTCGGCTGCATATTGCATCGCCAGGGATTTTGAAAGAGCAATGACGCCTGCTTTTGAACACTGATAAGCGTCTTGCGGAATTTCATCACCGCGAACGGCTTGAATAGTTGAAAAATGGACCATTGCGCCGCCCCCGGTTTTTTGCATCAGTGGAACAGCATGGCGCACTACGTGAACCATGGATTTAAGGTTTATCGCCATTACCTTGTCCCATAAATCAAGATCAATATCCACCATACCCTTATCATTGCCAAAGAACAATACTCCTGCCACATTCGCGAGATAATCCAGACGATCATACTTTGCGTAAATATCGTTGATTGATTTTCTTGCTTTTTCATTCTCCACGAGATCCACTTGATAATAGCTTGCTCGCGCTTTTAAATCTGATGCTATTGGCGGTTGCTCCTTTATATCAAACATACCAACATAGGCTCCTTGCCTAAGCAACTCAATAGCAATAGATAGGCCTATTCCCCCACCGGCTCCTGTTACGATGGCAACTTTGTCCTCGAAGCATGTATACTCAACACTCATCTTTGACCTCCATATGCCCTTATCATTTTACTGCGGGCCTAATCTGCCCTGTCCGTTTTTTTGCCAAAATCCAGCAAGTTGTTATTAAAAGTGGCAGTATTTTTTTTAACAACGGTCACTATTGATTCTTACCTTGCCATTAAATTAAATCCGCAGTGATACATTCCTGTGGACCCCTATTTTTCGTGAAACCTGATTGCCGACTTTTTGTCTTGATTCCTCCTTTCATTGGTAATTTGAAACTCCATCAGACGATCTGAGTTTAAATCAGACTGTATTTTTTCATTTTTTCATACAGAGTTCGGCGGGGAATATTGAGTAGCGCGGTCGTCTTTTTACGGTTCCAATTGGATTTGTTCAGTGCTTCTAACCAGAAGCGTCTTCTCGTAAGATGCTAATTTTTGGCGGAAATCAAAGGAGGCAGAATCCAGCGCAATTTGGGCATCCTGAGGGTGGTTGTTAGCTTGCTCTTCATTCGGTTGATGTCGCGTCAAAAAGTCGAGATTACCGATTGTCAGATACGGCTGCAAGGCATTTTGCAGCTCCCGCATTGTTCCCTTGTTACAGCTTCAGCCATGTTTTTGTTGGTGGCAGCAATAATCCGTAAATCAGAATGGCATATCTCATTGGCTCCGACGGGAGAATATCCGCCGCCCTCGATTGCTCTCAATAACTTGCTCTGCAATCCCAGATCGATGTCTCCCACTTCATCCAGAAATAAAACGCCGCCATCAGCCTTTTCTAGAAAGGATGGTTTGTCGGTATAGGCTGCTCCGGAAAAAGCACCTTTTTTATGGCCGAAAAAAGAACTCTCCAGTAAAGATTCGGGAATTGCCTGACAATTAACGGGCACAAACGTATTTTCAGAACGTCGACTCATGCTGTGAATGGCCTTGGACACCAATTCTTTTCCCGTACTGGACTCGCCATAGATAACCACGTTTGCATCAGAGCTTGCTGCCCGGATAATTAATTTATACACTTTTTGCATGGCTGAACTTTTGCCGATAATGTCGCCAAACCTGAAGCGATCTTTGGTGCTGGAACGTAATTTTATGTTTTCCTTATAAAGATTTTCAGCATGTTCCTGAGTTGCGATTTCTTTAAGTTTTCGTTCGTTGATATCTCTCATTGTGCACAGAATTGCAGACTTGCCATCCCATTTAATCGGTGAATTATGTCCTTCAACCCAAAATCGACGCCCCTGTTGAGAAATGCATATTCCTTGAATTCATCGGAAATCAAATCAAAAACATTTTTCCCGATTAAATGATTCTCGCTGGAATATCCGAACATAAAAAGAAATGCATCATTGGCAAAAATCAGTTTATGGTCCTGAACGAGCATAATTCCATCGGCAACGTGTTTGGCAACCCGTTTGGCAAGAGTGCTCATCCTAGAGAAACATTTTACTTATCTTTGCAAGCGCAGCCTGATGATCTCCTAAAACCTGACATAGGGGATGAATGCCGGTACATATTACCCGCTCCTTCCAATACCTTCTTTTGGTCGTTAGCAGCCGTTAATGAGTGGCATCTTCCAAAAAACGAAGAATCGCTTTGAACTGGCTTTCTCCATCCAAACCGGCTTCAGCCAAAACCATTTCGGCTTGTCCACTGCCGAGATAATGACCTTTTTGGAAAGGATGGATCGTCATTCGCCGACCACGTTCTGAACGAATCCAGCGGTACATGGTCGGCAGGGTGAATCCGGTTATCCCCATCGCTGTTTGTGCCAGCGCATCGGGAAAAATCCGCTCCTTCTCAGCATCCGGCAGCAAATCAAAAAGCTCGGTACTGGCAACATAATACACATTAAGGTCGATCCCCTTTGCTTCAAGCTGCGGCAGGGCTATCTCAATAAAGTCATAGGCAACTTCACTACCCTGAAGCACTAAGGCACCGTCTGACTTTCCTTGCGCTTTACGTAAGAGATACAGACCCGTGGCAGCTTCAGTTACAGGAGCGAGGCCAAGCGCCTCACGATCGATAATTTTTTCGCTGGGCCGGGTAACAAACGGAGCAATTATCGCTGGATTTTTGATCAGCGCAGATGAAACGAGCACGTAAATCTCTCGAGGATCCCATGGTGTAAGCGTAATCGCAGTTCCGGGTGGAAAATTTTCCATCAGTAGCTGAAGCGCCTGGGGATCGGCGTGTGTTGGTCCATCCTCACCTGTTTTAAGGCCTGCATGGGCACAAACCAGAAAAAACGTTCGATAGGGCGTTTTGGCTATCACCTGGTGGGCTTGATTTCCGATGGCGTGCAGACGGGCGGCAACATGACCCAATGCAGCGATGAAAGCGCCATAAGATGAGCCTGCACCGATATGGTGCCCGTAAGTCGAAATCCCGGATAAAATGCCTGCCATGGCATCTTCACAGATCCCCCCTAATGATAAAAGCCGCGCTTCCGGATTCGTATCTGAATTGTAATAGCCCGCAGGGAAATCCTGCCCGGCAATGTTGATACTGGTTGAACCGATAAGGTCTGCTGATGCGGCCAAGATCGCTCCTTCTGAAACCTTGTTGAAATATTGAAGCACCCGTCCTAACTCTCCGCGCAAAGTGGTAATTTTACCGGGCTCTAATCTAAGTTCAGCAGGAATCTTTTTTAGGGCTTTGGCGGCCGCATCGTATATGGCGGTCACGTTAGGCGCTTTCTGACGTTTGTGGCGGCCGCTTTCTTTGAGTCTTTCACGTGCTTTAAGGATTCTCGCGGCCATTGCGTCGACCATATCGCGATTATCTTCCAAAATTGTCCGAACAGATGTTAATGCTTCCCATAAGCAGTCTTCCAAAATCTCCTTATTGGTACCCGCTTCACAACGCTGGTTGTTTGCTTCACATCGGGGAAGCCTGATATCAGAAATACCGGAAAGTGCTTTCAGCGCCTCGTAAAAACCGTCAGTGCAAAGTTTATGCCCCGCGCCATGAGAAGCTTTTCCCTCAACGCCGTATTGCCACCCTTTGGTTGTACGATATATGATTGCCGTGGGTTGCTGGTTGTCAATCTCAGCAACTTTGTGTTGAGCAGCAAAAATCTGTTGGATGTCCTTGCCATCGGGAACGACAATGACATTCCAATCGTGGAGATATGCTAGCTCCATTGGATTCCATTGAACATAATCACCAGGAATATTGCCCTCACGACAAACATGGTCGGTATCGATTGAGGCCTGATTCCAATCAAGATGCAAAATGGCATTACTCAGAGAAGCCGTGCCGGCTGCAGCCATTGATTCACTGACACGGCCAGGCGTCAGGCCGCCTTCACCTTCAATGATATGCACCTTTGGCGCATTATCCCCAAAATAATCAAGGGCACCAAACGCAAGCCCAAGCGAAGATGCCACACCCACTCCAGATGCGCCAGTCGAAAGGCGGACAAAAGGCGTCGCAGGTGTGGGATGGCCATCAAGCGCTTTAGACTTAAATTTAACAAACAATGGTGTCTTCGTCGTCGGATTACGACGAAAACCCAAAAGGTCTTCGAGACGAAGTTGTAAGCGGGCATCTTCCGGGAGCAGCTCGGGTGCGCCAATTTGAGCGATTTCATTTCTTAAGGCCAACATAGCATAGAGCCCCAGCGCTTTATGCCCGGCCGCATAGGATATAATATCCGCATCATCCCTGAAGGGATCCGATAGGTCATAGGCCATCTGATCGAAAAGGACTCCAGCCACAAACCGTCCTGACGATATCGAGCCGCCTGGATGCCCTGATGTCGGAACATAGTTGAACAACAGTGCACATAGCGAACGATAAATCAGGTCAAATAATTCAAAATGTTTGATGTCGGTATCCGATATGTGTACAGTCGATGAGTCCAATTGTTTGCTGATATCCACATACACTGCCCGTCTTGATTCAAACACTACCGACATGCTTTTCTCCTTTCTTTTTCAATAGATTCAGGGAATTTAAGCTGCAGCTTCAAACTTTTTTCCACCAACTTGAGAT
The DNA here is from genome assembly GCA_050116835.1 of Desulfobacterales bacterium. Lineage (GTDB taxonomy): Bacteria > Desulfobacterota > Desulfobacteria > Desulfobacterales > JAHEIW01 > JAHEIW01. The sequence continues at coordinate 38,919 of JASFNW010000008.1, read as the reverse complement.
GCTATGCCATTGAGATATTATTCACATAGAGTCTAATTCCTCAATAAATTTCACAATCGTGAATGATATGGCTCTCGAAGAATACTTTCAGGGTGAAATTATTTTTTTGACGCGAGACCGTTTAGATGTCATCAACTTCGCTTAACTCACATTGCATTTTCTGTCAATAATTCAAAGATAAATTTATTATATTTTAAATTTATCAACAAAATATTGAAAATTTCAACAGCAAAATTTGTTTTCATAACGATGTCATTAGATTTCTCGACGCCCGTGGGCTTTGATGACGATAGAAAAAAATGCTTAAATTTTGAGCACCAAAAACGGAAAAGTGACAATAACCACCTAATTCTGTATATATTTTTTTGATTCTCTAATGACTTGTTATTCTAAACAAAATTTGAATCTAATTCAGATAGTCTTCAAGACATTGGCCGGATGCCGCCCACAGGAAGGAGTTTGCGAGTGTTTTTACGAAGGTTGCGGGCAACAGGAATACGGCTGTTGACGGCGGAACTGATTTGAAAACGATAGCCGTAGGAGCGGTGCGGAAGTGATGGGCTGCATTTGTTTCAAATTGACAATTTGAAAAATGGTTCGCATTTTAATCGTTATTGGAACACGATAAATAGCATCATGGAGGTCAAAATGAGCAACGGAAAAAATATTCAATATCAAATACCGGATAATCTGTACCCCGAAATCGTCGTTCGCGAAAATGCTTTGGTGATATTAAATGATACTGTTGCGGACGTAAATGTAGAAACTTCAAATTTTTTCCACCGCCTCGTTGAGAAGCCTAATCAAACCGTCAAAACCCGATGTGATGCTGTGCGGACCTGGACGATTTCCGGCAAGCACTCGACCGGGACAAACGTAACCTATTTTTAAGCATGCGCAAATGCCATGCGGTACTAGGAGGAATCATAATGGCTATCCGTATTGTTCGGCTGGGTTCCCCCAGGGCTGCGGATGAAGGGCTTCGCGTGGGGACGGTTCGCCGGCCGCCGCGGGGTGTTCCGAAGTCGGAATACGCCCGCAAAGACTTCTACGATGTTTGGCTGCCCAATCTTTCCCCCACACCGGAATTGATGAAGCTGGGTAAATCAGCGCGCGACAACAGGTCTTGGGCTTTGTTTAAAAGGAAGTTTCTTGCGGAAATGAGCAGGCCTGAGGCGAGCAGGGTTTTAGACCTGCTAGCGGCGCTCTCCCACCAGACCCGGCTCGCTGTGGGATGCTATTGCGAAGATGAACAAAAATGCCACCGATCCGTCCTCAGGGAGTTGCTCGAGGAGCGCGGGGCGGATGTGATCTGAACAGCAAAGCAGTTGGGAATGGATCCTTTACCCGTCATGCGGACGGCAAAACCCACCATAAATCCGATCCTTACAGCCATCCAACCAATCTGGAAATCGGTCGTAACGGTTATGATAGCCCATATCGCCGCTCCGACCACTGCTGCAATGAGTCCTCAGATTATTCCCAGGTGTAAATTTTGATTACCTTGACCCAATCCTGCTAGAAAAGGGCACTCCAACCGGGAGGCAGGGGGAACGATCTTAATTAATAAAAATAATATTAAAAAGTTATAAAAAAATAACAGCTTTGAGACATGAGGCTTTGAGGGTAAGTTAACTTGTCCCAATGGCACCGGGCACCAGGGATTTTGCGAATGATTTCCTCATAAATGATAAAGTCGGCCTTAACACGGGATTGACCCCATTTCAATTGCCAAATGATTTATTAACATAGTGCAGAGTAATAAAATAATCATCTAATTGGACAAAGGAAGGAGCGGAGCCTTCTTACAGAAAAAACATAGCTCAGAAGACAGGGGCCCGTTGGATAACTTCAAAAAATTCATCTTCAAATCAAAATGCCGCATACCGGATAATATCCGTCAGATTGCTGTTCAACAGGTGCTCATGGCGCGTAATTATCTCACCGATCCACCCGGTGACGATATACATGCAGGCAACCATGAAGCGCGCAAGTGTTTTAAACGACTGCGTGGCCTGCTGCGTATGGCCCGACCCGCCTTAGGCAAAAAGCTATACCGGCGACAGAACATCTGTTTCCGGGATGCAGCGCGCTTGCTATCGGCAGCCCGTGATGCTCAGGCATTGGTAGAGACATTGGACATGCTGGAGGATACCTATGGCCTGCAGGTGAATTTTGATCGTATGCATTCCTTGAGAACTATACTCTCAGAGCAGCGGGAACGATTGTCCCGTGAGCAGTCGAATCTCGATGAGCACATAAATGATGTGGTGGATACTCTTGAAGAATCAATATCTTCTATAGATGATTGGCCGTTGGCGGATGCCGGCAGTGAAGACCTGGCCCGAGGAGTACAGCGGGTTTACCGTCGTGCCTGCAAGGGTTGGAAGCTGGCGCTGAAAAAACAGAATCCAACCGAGATGCATGATTGGCGCAAAAGAGTTAAATACCTTCGCTATCAGTTTCAGCTTCTGAAAGGCGTGGATAAAGATTGGGCCAGTTATTGGCACAAAGGCTATAAGAAACTAAGTAACCTGCTTGGAGACCATCACGATCTGGTGGTATTGAGGGAAAAACTGGATGATATGGACAAAACAGGTCTCGATCCAGTAGCAGAGTGTGAATTCCGTTCTCTGTTGCGAGACATGCAGGATTCTCTTTACCAGGATGCTGTAGAATCCGGGGCCGCTCTGCTAAAGAAAAAACCGAAAAAGTTTCGGAAAAAAATCCAAAAACGTCTGAATATGGATGCGGCCTAAATTCTCCGCACTGCTTAACATCCGGGGCAACCGCTATACCGTGGACGTACCGACGGTTACCGGACCCGCGTCCTGCCTGCAGCCTGTTCACCTGGACGAAGTGAAGTTCATCCGGTACAATAATTTCAGGCATCCTCTATTTTATCCGCGCATGCTTGCTATTGCAGATATTTTGAGATCTTTAAGTCATGAAGATTCACACTTGACCACCGGCTGATTCTAACCCAGCCATCTCGCCTTTCTTTATGCGACCTTCGGCCGTGCAGGGCTTTTCTTCTTTCCGGGCCTTTGTGGAAGAATCGGTGTAGACTGAAAATCCTGCGCCTGTCTTTACCCGTGCGCCTTTCTGGGATGATGCGGAGAACCTGTGGCATTGTTGGCCTCCTGTGCAGCTGGATGTGATAGGAAACGGGCAGCCCAATGTATAAATGGGCCGCCACGTTAAGGAGGAGAAAGATGAATTAGGCAATTTTATGCCCCGTTCATACATGTAGAGACAGAATATAGGCATAAGGTTACATCTATTGTACCGCCGGCGGAATCGGCAAAGGGCGGGATCAAATTTCTCACTCCGCATTACAGATCTTCCTAAAAGCAAGGATCAATCCTGCAAGGTGCCGAACCAGGCGCAGGCATAGCCGCCGCCATACAAAGCGCCGATCACTTTCCACACACAATGAAAGGGACAGCTAGCTCATGCGATAGCGTCGGATAAGACCACTCAGAGTCGTCCCTGACCACCAATTTTAGCATAATGACGATATCCTGGGGTTTTAATATCATGGTCTTACGCTATTCGCGAATTATGCAAGGCTTTTTGATAAAAAAATAATGGTTCTGAGGTTCGCGCCTCCGCCCGATGGGCTATGGAACGGCAAGCAACGCCGGTCTCCCGCTTAGATCTGTTGATCCAGCTTATCCGCTACCCAGGCCAACCCCAAGCGGGTCAGAGTATCACGGGTGGGGTTTCCGGTTTCCGCATCCCAGCCGCGCTGCCGATAATATTCCGTCAGGGCCTTTTCAAAGGCGGCTCGGTCGACGTTGGCGCCATCGGTGGGGCCGCCTTTCAACGGTTTGTCAAAAAATTTTTCCGGAAGCGTGTCTTCCTGTCCGCTGAATTGTTCTCTGGCGTTGAATGCCCGCATCATGTTCAGGCGCCGCTCGCCGACCTGCTGAAGCTCTTCGACGGTCACATCCCAGCCGGTTACCGCCTTGACCATGTTGACCATGTGCTCAAAGCCATACAACTGCCAGGAGGGCCCCCAGACGAAATGACACAGATCGAGGCTATCCATCATGCTATAGGTCTGCTGCGTTTTGCAGGCAAATTCAACTTTGGCAGCATCCAGGCTTTCAGCCGGCAGCGGATTGTCGAGCCCGATTGCTTTAAATCTATCTTTGAACGCATCGTAGGCGCCTTCGGTGACCATCGGGTCATGCTCGCTGCTCATGTGATCGGCACCGAATGGATTGACGGCATAGATTAAGGCGAGGCCTTTTTTAACCTGCGGCATATGGGCCGGCGCTTCCTGCTTTTTGCTGGTGATCAGAAATTGGGAACCGCATCCGAGTTCTGCCGCAGCCTGTGCAGATCCCTCGGCCAGCAGGGTGCCCAAACCTTTGCGCTCGCCGATCATGCGCGTCAACTCTATCATGGTGTGCGCATCGCCGAATTTGATTTGCATTCCGCCGGTGTGCTCGTCGGTCAGACAGCCCGCCTCATAGGCTTCCATGGCCCAGGCGATGGTTGCACCGCAGGAGATGGTATCCATCCCAAAGGCGTTGCAAATCTCGTTGGCCTTGCAAACCGCCGCCAGATCATCAATTCCGCAATAGCTGCCGAAGGTGGCAACGGTTTCATACTCCGGACCGCCGAAAAGCGGATCGACTGTGAACGGGCCTTCTTCGATGGCAACAACTCGCTTGCAACGGACGATACAGCCAAAGCAGGTGTCGCGACCCGAGCGGTCCTGGTCTCCCTCTTTGCACCCGCGCAGGATCGTATCGTACATCGTTTTGCCGTCAATGCTCTTCCAGCCGTCAAAAACGCCACTGGAAAAATTGCAGGTCGGCAATCCGCCCGTCGACTGTTGGCCGCCCACGCCGCCTGCGGTGCCGTATTTGCCCAAGCCGCTTACGCCGGACTTTGGAAATGCCGTAGCCCCCCATTTCACGACTTTCTTGAAAGCGGCTGAATCTGCGATGGAAGGCTTGTTTTTACCGCGAACAGCAATGGCTTTTAAATTTTTACTGCCCATGACGGCGCCCATGCCCGTCCGTCCGTTGGCACGGTTGCACATGTTAATCAGACAGGCATAGCGCACCAATTTTTCACCGGCGGGACCGATCTGAAGAATTTCGATCTCCTTATCGTCTCCCAGTTCCCTCACGATGGCAGCCTGGGCCTCACCGGTCGTTTGACCCCAGATGTGCGAGGCATCCTTTAATTCGGCCCGGCCGTCATCGATCCACAGGTAGACCGGCGACGATGCCCGACCCTTGATGATAATAGCATCAAATCCGGCAAACTTGAGTTTTGCCGGCCAAAAACCGCCGCACTGCGAGTCGCCGATTCCCCCGCTCAAAGGCGATTTGGCTGTGGCCGTCATACGGCTTTGTCCGGATACCGGTGTACCGGTCACCGCGCTTAAGCTGAGCGCCAAAATGTTGTCCGGACCCAACGGATCGACGCCGGCGGGCATCTCATTCAGCAGGTAATACAGCCCCAGTGCACTTCCGCCCATGTATTTTCGGTAAAATTCCTCCGCCGGTTCCTCCACTGTGATGCCGGTGGTCGATAAATCCACTCTTAAAATCTTGCCGTTATATCCGTCTGGCATGTTTATCCTCCAATCTGTTTTGGAATATACTTATTCCGAATTCCCGCCTGAGTCAACCGGGGCAACAGGCGGACGCCCATTAAATTATTAGTTTCTCAATGTCGAAAGGTCGTTGTTGGACATAGATGAATTTATAATAATCAAATAGCTTCTTTGCTAATTTTTTATGAGATGCGATCATTTTTCTCAGATGAACAAAAGCCCTCATAATAGCGATATTAACTTCGATGGCCCGCTGACTTTTTAGAAAATAGCATCGCGCACCCTGCTCGGTAAAAGAGCTCACTCGCTTTGAGTATTTTATCTCATAGGCTGTCACAATTTGTGATCTTCTCATGATCTCATCGCGGCTCAGCGTGAACATAAAGTCCGGTGGTAATCTCTTTTCCTGCTGACCGCTTGATTCAGTCCCCTTGTCTCCTTTTCGTATAATTTTGCCAAATCATGGTCGGGCAAGATTTTCTCGTCGTGCAGGAAGAGAATTTTATTTGTAGTTGTTTGGCAGCTCGATGATATCCTCTAAATGAAGGCCGTCATGGGTGGCATTCCACTGGGGAGCGCTGATTTATACTGTACAAGCAGAATAACAACAATGAAGGATAAAACTGATAATATCAGGCCGGTTCAGCTTCATAAGGGGGGAACACATGGCAGTAAATACGGTTCCACATTAAGACCGCTTCTGAAAGGGTCTCGTATACAGGCGTTCTGTTGTCACAGACCGTGCAGCCGATCACGAATTCGTTATGACTATTAATCCCATATGTGACCTGTGCGCTACAGCCACAGCTGCAATCTTTTCATTTCGGCCAATCGCGAAGAAATGTATATGCTCACCCTGCTACCGCAAAAGTACTTCGGATCTGGCGCTGTTGCCCGTTTCCTGATCCTTATTCTTATGCCGGAGCCTGCTCGATCTTCAGGCCCCGGCCTCGATATCGAATCTAACCTGTACGGTAAAATACGGTCGCGATTCAGCTACCGCGTCATCGTTACCATCGCGGTGGGCTTGTGGACGCTGGCATTTACCATCATATCCCAGGCACCCGGCAGCCGAATCATCGCGGTGGCCGTGGCCCTGTTCGGCGTCAGCCAGGGACTGATAATGCCGACCGTCATGGTGTGGGTCGGGGCTGTGGTGCCGCCGTCCTTCCGGGGGCGGTTCAGCTCGTATTTGGGTACCTTCGGGTTTATCGGTCAATTTCTGTCCCCCATCTCAGCTTGGGTCAGGCCCGCAGCCAGGAGGGCCATGCATTAGCGTATCGGTTTTTCGGCGCCTGATCCCGATGGGATGATTATTTGGACATTTTCAAACGATGCCGCCCTTGAGGGATTTATTCGCGACGATGAATGGCAAAAAAGGCCGCAGATTATCGGATCGGTGTTTAGCGTAGGTGGGTCAGGAAATTTTTTAATAATGGTTTCGGTTGCAACAGCTTTGCGTGCGGGGCCCTAAATCAGGTATCAGCAAATTCACTGATCTGCTTTACCGTTGTAGGATACAGAACGGAAAAGATTATAAAAAATTAGCTATCGGGAAATGTGCTCCAGGTGTACCAATCCTCCAGCTCAGAATATTCCATTTCATCCCAGGATTGACATTCTGAAAAGTCCATCACATCCTCGATTAACATTGCCACCAGCTCTTCTCTTTCTTCACTGAATACTGGATTTTCTCCCCGCACATCCATCTGATACCTGTAGTATGGTATCCCGGGTTCGCAACCGGCCTCTATCATTTCTAACTCTTCTTCAGATGAATCCATTAGATCCTGCAAATCGTCTTCTTCCTCCATGTTAGCCATCTGATTGAATTCATCAGAGGAAATTTCAAAAGGGCCATCAATGGGAAAGGCATCAATTTCGAGACGATAACCACCCTGACTTGAAATTACACGCAGCGTATTATCGGATTGAACATCGCCTTCCTGAATCAACTTGGGTTCTCCGATTGATTTAAGTTCCTCAATGATTTTTTTCGGATCCACTGACATGTTGGAAAAACCTCCACCGTTGGTTTAATTTAATTGATCGGAAAAACAATTCGAATAAACCGTACGCTAATCATAGTCACGCCGAAGATCAAGAAAAATCAGCTAACAGCCGGGCTAGCCGGAACCCTGTACGGACAATTATTTCGAATTACCGCAGATTTCAGTTGATTTTCAAATTTAAGCGGGCTATCGATCGGCAATTTTTAAATCATTTGAAGAGCACCGATTAAGGTGGATTGAAACAATTTGCATGTCGTTTGTTTTTTCGCTATTGAGTATACGTACGATCCGATAATCTTGCCTGCATTTTATGACGATTGATATTGGATGTGGAAGAGCGGTGAAAGATTTTCTGCAAGCTGGAAGAAATCCAGATGACTCGGGGCTCCATCGGCATCGCTTACTGGATGAACACCTGGTTGTGTCCCAATATAAAACTCAAAAACGTTGAAGCACATCCAAATTTGGTCCTTTGTCTGAGAAGCGTTCGTGACATTTGGACATTGCCCAGAAGGCGTTAAAAAAAATCCCACTTTTATTTATGAAAAGCGGGATTTTTTCAAAGCCAGGGTGCGGTTGAGCTTCTCGAGGACGTGGATGTTTTTGCCGCCGCCGATGCTCAATGGAATCTCATCGTTGAGCACGGCCCGGTGGGAGGGCAGGCTGAGAAAATCTTGCTGGCCCGACATCTTGAGCCGAACCTTGAGCGTTTCCTTAAATGTGAATGATATCATAAGTGAGCCGATGCGGTGTATTCTCGATCTATCACACCTCGGTGTTGCCTGTAATGATGAACTGACTTAAATCAATCACATGTTGTCCTGTTATGTATGAGGCGCCAATGACTTCAAACACGTCGCGTAGAAGATATGAGCTTGACTGGCTGCGCGTTTTCGCCATCTTGATCGTTTTTGTTTATCACAGCAGCCGATTTTTTGATCTAGGAGACTGGCATGTTAAGAATATCAACACCTTTGTCTGGGTAGAAATCTGGAACATTTTTGTCACCCGCTGGATGATGCCTCTTTTTTTCATCATCTCCGGTGCGAGTTTGTTTTATGCCATCGCAAAATTCGGCGGCGGGTCCGGATTCTATGTTGATAAATTTTTGAGATTGATGATCCCGGTCCTGGTCGCATCGGTTACGCACAGCGCCCTGCAAGTATACCTGGATCGATTGACGCACGGTCATTTCTCAGAAACATTTTTTTCATTCCTGCCCGGGTATTTCAACGGTGTTTATTTAGGGATCGGCATGTCGGGGAATTTCGCATTCCACGGGATGCACCTCTGGTATCTTTTATTTTTATACATCTACAGCCTGATCTGCTATCGCCTGTTTATCTGGTTGAAAGGAAGCGGGCGGGATCTCCTGAATCGAATCCTGTCGTTGTTGACCATTCCAGGTTTGATGTATGTGGGATTTTCCATCCCGTTGTTGATAATGAAGGTGCTTATTCCAAGCGCCATTCTGGAGGTCGGCAACGGCGGCTGGGGCTTCATACATTATATCTGGTTTCTGATTGCAGGATTTATGATTGTGTCCAGCGACCGCCTCCAACGGCATATAATCAATCAGCGCTGGATTTCACTCTTACTGGGCGTGGTTTTTGTGACTGTTTACCTGTACCAGTTGTTTAGCCCGCCCCGAGTGGTTTTGCCGGCTTTGATAACCGATTGGCTATATGCGCTTCTTAACGTTTTCAGTGCCTGGAGCTGGCTATTTGCCATCCTGGGATTCGGCATGCGGTTTCTGGCGGTTGATCGACCTTTACTCCGATATGCCAATGAGGCTGTGCTGCCTTTTTTTATTCTGCATCAGACCGTTTTGCTGTTCGTCGGTTATTTTGTCATGAACTGGGAAATTCAAGATGCCCTGAAATGGGTGATCGTTTTAATCAGTTCCTTCATTATCATTATACTGCTTTACGTGCTCCTGGTTCGAAAATTTGAGCTGTTGCGTTTTTTATTCGGAATGAAGACAACCCATCCTTTTTTCGACATCTTTCGCAAAAGGGCAGTTGTGATCAGCCTGCAGTTGCTGTATGTTGCGTTAATCGTTTTTGCGGCTATGGGGGCAGGCCGAAACCAGTCTGCCATGCCGCTGATGTTCGAGCCTGAACAGGATATTTTATTGAATGCCGAATCCATCACGGATAAATCCTTAACCGGTGTTCAAATCGTCAACGATAAAGAAGCCTCAATCGGCAAGGCCATCGAGTTTTCATCAGGAGCGAATCAAAGGGCCGAATCGCAGCCCAGGGTTTATGTTGAGATGCGGTTTTCGGCTCCGGCGGGTCGGTATATCGTCTGGTTAAGAGGCAAAACAGATATCAACAGCGGTTATACGGATTCAGTTTGGGCGCAAGTTGACGATCAAATCGGAACGCACACCAGGAGTGTCCGGCTGGGTAATTGGCTGGATGTACATCCGGCCGGTGTCTATGGCTGGGCAAGTGATATGGATGATCCCGTTGCCATTGTTTTGAAGCATTCCGGGGATCACACAATCCGCATTCAGCCGCGTCAGATACCTCACCGGATTGATCAGATCTGGTTGAGTCGATCTCAACCTCGAATCCCCAACACGCTTGAGCCCATAAGATGACCAAATTCGGTTTAAAAATAGTTCCATTGACAAGCCGATGCTGAACGGTTTTAAACAATCAAAATTAACATAAAAGGAGGAACGATGGCTCTAATGCAGACAATTGAACCTGAAAAGGCAGAAGGTAAAGTCAAAGAAATTTATGACTTCATGAAGGAAAATGCCGGCGTAATTCCTGCTCCGCTGCAGCTGGCAAGTGCCAGCCCGTGGATGTTGGATATGTATTGGCAATCAATTCAACATTTTTCCCAGCATCCGAATTTGGGATTTGGGTTACTTTCAAGTATACGCTATCTGGTGGCCCAACAATATGATTACGCTTTCTGTATAGACTTTAATAGGAACATGCTGAGTATACAGGGATTATCAGAGGATGATATTGATAAGATGGAAAAAGATCCTCTTCAGGCACCTCTGGATGACAAAGACAGGGCGATGGTGGCATTTGTAATGAAGGCGATCAAAACACCAGATGCCGTTGAAAAACAAGATGTTGACCAGCTACATAATCTGGGGTGGACGGACAGCGATATCATGGATGCCACGGCACACGGGACTAATATGATCGCATCCAGCATTCTGATGAAGGTTTTTAAAATGGATCAGGAGTGCTGATTTCAAGCATATCTAAGGTTTTTAGAGCTAAAGAAATTTTGTTATTCATATGACATATCTGCACTTTTGCTAAAATGCAGAATATCTCAATCTGTATATCGAGAACTTTTGTAATATTTCCACATGCAAAGTTGAACACACCCCAAAATTGGTTAGCGATCCTATCATTTCAAAAATACCATTTGGCCAAACATTCAGTGTTGACACATACCACTATGTAGTATATATACGCCATTAGTTGAATCTCCTCACTGAGCGAAGGCGGCGCTGGCTTTTTCTCACCCCACTTCTCTATTTATGTCCTCATACGAATTTATTGTTCCAATCATCATGTTGATAGAAAAGGAATATCGGGGATTGTAAAAATCGCACCTATACAATAAAGCAAAAAAGGAGGTCAAAATGGTAAAGGTTATGATTAAGAGGAATATAAAAGAGGGTAAGGTGAAAGACGTTTTTGGCCTGCTCAAAGAGCAACGTACCAAAGCTATGGATCAAAGGGGCCATTTGAAAGGCGAGACCCTGATGAGTTATCAAAATCCCCGCTGCTTGCTTGTGATCTCTTCCTGGCAGAGCATGGAAAATTGGCTATCCTGGAAAGAAAGTGAAGAGAGAAGAGCGAATGAGGCCAAGCTGGAACTGCTCTTGGATTCTCCGACCGAATATGATGAATTCATTTTTGGTACATATCCTATCTAAGGTTATAACGAAATGATTGTTTAAATTCATCTAAGAGGTTATTCTAAGACCAACTCGGTTTACCACGAATATTACCAGACAACTCATCCAAGGAGAATCCCCATGCAAGCAGAAAAAGAAAAGCCCGGCTTCGCTCTTCGAGCTTTCGTCTTTATAAAAATTACCCCACAACAAGATGCCCCACAAACAGCCGAGAGCGGCAACTGAAATTTATTCGCTGCCAAATTTGAACCGGCTGCCGAATTGATCCTGGTAGATAAATTCCTCAACAGCCTTCCTGCCCCTGGGAACGTGCCTTCCGGCGGGCAGACCCAGTGTCATGCAGATGACCACTTTTTTGCTTCCGGTAACTCGTTGACTAAAGGCTCATGTTGAAACGCTAAACTTTTGTCAAACCTGCTGCAGGGCAGCTTTGACTCTTTCGGGTGTCATGGGCAGTTGCAAAACGGTAGCACCGACGGCATCGTATATGGCCGTGGCAATTACACCTCCCATGCCGATGATGGCCGGCTCCCCACCGCCCTGGGGCGCAAGGTTCGGGTTCTTCAGAATGACGGTTTCAATCTTTGGAAGCGAAGAAAACGTGGGTATGGAATAGGTGTCGAAATTAACATCCAAAAGCGCGCCATCTGAAAAGTGAACCTCTTCGGTCAATGCATATCCCAAACCCATGGTGATGCAGCCCTCCATTTGCGTGGCAGCACCGTCGGGGTTAACCACAACCCCCATATCCTGGGCGCACACCACCCGCTTGACGGTGACACGGCCGCTGCCTTTGTCCACTTCCACCTCTGCCATAAATGCCACGTAAGTGCCGGCATCGATTCCGCAGGCAATGCCGTATCCCCGACCGCTGGGAGTCTTGATAGGTTGCCAGTTGAATTTTTTTGCCGCGGCCTGCAATACGCTAATCATGCGTTTGTCTTTGAGATGCGCGAGGCGAAATTGAAGCGGATCCGCTCCCGCTTTTGAAGCCATCAGGTTCAGCTGCAGGTCGCGGGCATAGGTATTGGTGTTGTTGGCCGGTGCCCGCCATGGGCCGACGGCGAAAGGATGATATTCGCCGGATAGACCGCGCCACCTACCGTGGACGACCTCTTTATGATGCGGAATCTCGTAGAACTGTTCACATCCCCGCATGCCGGCATAGTAGACGTTATAATCCCAGAGGGTAATTTTACCGGCGCTGTCCAGGCCGGATTTGATTTTGACAATGGCTGCCGGCCGAAAGGTATCGAAAAAAAACTCTTCCGCCCGGTTCCAGGCCACCTGCACCGGTTTTTTGAGACGCTTCGCCAGGCGGGCGGCTTCGAGGGCCTGTTGGGAGGCCGATTTCCCGCCGAAGCCGCCCCCCAGATAAGGCGTGATGACGCGCACTGAATCCGCTGACAGGCCTAACTGGTCGGCGATCATATCTTTGACCCGGAAGGGGGTCTGGGTAGACGCCCAGACCGTAAGTTTTTTGCCGTCAAAATCAGCAATCGCCGTATGCGGCTCCATGGGCGCATGAGACACATAGCTGTTATAGTACGTTTTATCGATGATGGTTGCCGCCTGTTTTTCACCGGTCTTGAGGTTGCCGCCCTGGGAAGCAATTTCCGGGGCAGGGGTCGATTTCATCAGGTGATCAAAAATCGTCCGGTCGTTGATCCCGGTTTTCGACCTGTCGAACTGGGCATTTATCTGTGACAGCCCATGTTCGGCGACATCGGGATATTTGTGAAGCACGGCAATAAAATCGCCTTCTTCGACAATCTGAAGACCGTCTATTTTTTTTACAGCTGCAGTATCGGCCTCGATCAATTTGGCTCCGTGGGCCGGCGGACGAAGAATTTTGGCGTAAAGCATCCCATCGAGACGGATGTCACCTGAAAATTTGGCCGCACCGGTCACCTTTTCAATGGCATCTCGTCGGGGGATTGATTTTCCCATGGTTTCAAACGCTGACGGCGATTTTAAAGGCGGCAATTCATTCAGGTGTTTTTCGATGATATTGCCTTTGGTGAGTTGCCCGTAGCTGATCCGGCGGGTAGTTTTAGACCGGTCAAAAACGAAGCCGTCTTCGGTCGCCAGTCGTCCAATAGGAGTTTTTAGTCGATCGGCTGCCAGTTCTAGAAGTACCCCCCTGGCCTCAGCGGCAGCCTCGCGTAAAAATACCCCGAAATGGCGGATGGAAAGGGAGCCGAAAGTTCCGGCATCCCAGGGACACAGATCGGTATCCCCCATGACGATACCCACGGCGTCAACATTCACGTACAGTTCTTCGGCCAGCAACTGGGGAATCGAAGTCATGGTGCCCTGGCCCATTTCTATTTTTCCAGTAAACAGGACCACTCGATTGTCGGCACCGATTCGCAGAAAGGCATTAAAATCGGTCGGGATTCCGGCGCCGAGAAAACCGGTCCGCTGCATGCGCGCCCATGCGTGACGGTCAAAAGTGCTGAATCCGATAATGATACCGCCGCCCAGTACACCCAGGCGCTTGAGAAATTCACGACGACTTATTTTGGAGGATGAACTCATTTTTTCCCTCCTTTCATCCGGCGCGAAGCGTTTTCAATGGCCGCAACGATCCGGGTGTGCGCACCGCACCGGCAAAGATTATCATCCATGCCGTCGATGATTTCTTGCCGCGTCGGGGTGGGGTTATCTGCAAGCAGGCTGTATGCTTTGAGAATCATGCCGGGGGTGCAATAGCCACATTGGAACCCGGCATGCTCGACAAATGATTCTTGCAGTGGGTGCAATTTGCCGTTTTGGGCCAGGCCTTCAATGGTTGTAATCTCGCTGCCGTCGACTTCCTTGATCGTTCTCTGGCAGGCAAGCACGGCCTCATTATCGGCCAGCACCGTACACGCACCGCATAATCCTTCCCCGCAGCCGTACTTCGGCCCGGTTACGCCCAGGTCGGTGCGCAAAACCCACAGCAGCGTGCGCTGGCTGTCAACTTTCAGGCTTACCGGATGACCGTTCAGTTTAAAACGAATCGTTTCCAACATGAAAAGCCTCCTCTTTCTATAGACGGATGTTAATAAAAACGACTGATAAATACCATAATATATAACCACAGATTTCACAGATTCCACAGCTTTTTTGTTTCAGCGCGAGGATGCCGGGGGGATGGTCGAAAATTAGATTCAATATCCAGATGATTCGGCAATGAGCAGGTCGATTGTTTAATGGAGGATAAGCAGGTTTCAGAGGTTCAAGAGTCCAACCATGAGGTATCTTGGAAATCGATTCGGCATCGAAAGGCAGCAAAGAGACATTCAGTCGGGCAAGCGCTGGAACGGGCGCGGTTAATTGGTGAAAATAAAAAAGCCGCATGTCAAAAATAGCATACGGCCTTGACCTGTCGTTATCATTTATTTTTACAATATATTATTTTGGCGGGTAGCTATTTATTACCGCTGCCACCACCGTTGCCGCCGCCGTTGCCGCCACCGTTGCCGCCGCCGTTGCCACCACCGTTGCCGCCGCCGTTGCCACCACCGTTGCCGCCACCGTTGCCACCGCCATTGCCGCCACTATGACCACCACCTTGACCGTTACCGTGGCCGGCGCTCTGACCGGCGATGCCGCTGGAACTGCCACCTTTACTATGCCCCAAAGCAAGTCCCCGGCCCCTGCTATGGCCCGAACTTTCCGTGTCGGTTAAGCCCAAGCTTTTTGCTTTTGATACCGCACTGCGACCGTAATGTTCCTTTGCCGCTTTGCCTTTGTTGCTTTTGGCTTTAGCGGCATTAATCTCAGATTTGGTGAAAGCGTGGTTCGAGTACGAAACATTATGTTTGCTAAACATTATCGATTGCCCTTTTCCCAAATAAGAGGGGTGCACGTTTACGTGCTGGGCAATTTTGCCCCATCCCGTATCCTCTGCTCGCAACGCTGCAATCTGCTCGCTAACCTCTTCCATTTTGGCATGAAATAGATCTTTGGCATATTGGACATCCTGGGCATCTTTGCTTGTTTTCGCCTGCGCGATGGCTTCGGCAACTTTAGGATCCTGCAAAGTCGCCTGGAAAGCCAGGTTATGCGCATGCTGTTCCTGCGCTGCATTCTGGTAGCTAAAGTTAGTGTCGTCCACATCATTTTCAGTGTTGTCGTCATTCGCCCATATACCGGATATGCCGGTCCCTATTATAATGAAAGTTCCCAGCATAAAAATTGAAAGCAGACGCTTCATAGACATTTGTTTTCCAGATTTTCCGTTTGGCATCAACCGGTTCATTGTTTTCCTCCGACAAGATCGTGAATTTGATATGTTGAGCGCTATCTTCTCAATAATGCAAGAATTGTACAAGTCTTGATTCGTGGCTGATTTGTATTTGATTTCAATTTATTAGTTAAAATGTGAGTTTCTTTCGGGCTTGTAATAGTGAAAAAAAGTCAACAAAAGTGTCTGCTTTTTTTCACAAATGAAAGTTCAAACCGAGGGAACAAGCCAGGCACGGATTGGCTTGATAAGGTAGCTCGATAGCGGATTAGAAATTTTTTCCACAGGTTCCGCAGACTTGCTTTTGCAACCTCTGTAGCAGGTTACTGCGGAGGACGGACGCCATAAAGGTTATTGCGGGCAAGCGTGAAGCGTTTGTCAACAAAAAGAGGGTTGAGGCTTGGAATAGGCGGATCAAGGCTGTTTGACTGTCAAGAAACTTATAATTTAATGGGCGTTCCCCTCTAAACACGCGACCGGGCCTTATTTTTTTTCGATAGTGGCCAATCTTTTTTCGAGCTGCTCGATGTTTTTTTGTTTCTTTTCTTCCCTCAGCTTTTTTTGAGATTCCGTATAATATTTGTGTTTTTTTAATAGCCTCAGGGTACCTTTGTACCACTTTGCTTCATCACTGACATCTATTCCTCTTGCACGTTTTCCTTTCCTTAATTTTCCGTCTCGTTTAAAAAAATCGTCTCTGCCCAAATGATCGAGGTCTGCATCGCAAAGAATTTCTTCAACGAGGCTTTGCGGTTTGCGCGCCAGATCGGTGGCCAGGATCATTTTTTGGATCTTTTTAATTTCGGCCGGCTTATATCCGACCAATTTGAGGATTCTGCCGGCCATGCGTGCCGCAATCGGTTCATTTTTGTCGTATTCTCTAATGTAGCCGGTGTCATGGAAATAAGCCGCAGCGATTAACAATTCACGATCATGTTCGGAGATATTTTCAGTCAGGGCAAGGCGGTTGGCGACAGCAACCACACCTCTGGTTGGATGCAATGTATGCTCGGCATCATGGTATTTAATGCCGGCCGGCAGTTCATCTTTGAACAATTCCCGAATGTATTCATCAACGATTTTCAACCGTGGTGTGTGGGGCGTATATTTTGGTTCCATTATTCGGTTGGCCCGTTCACCTGTCATAAGGCGCCGCCATTTTTTTAAATTAAAACAGAGGCATTCATGAATTGGACGATCAAGACAGCCTGAAAATCAGGTGAGAAGTAAATTCAATTTTGAAACTGGAGAACCGCGTCGGGTCAGGTGGACACAGAGAACCACTGGACAGATTACAGGACTTTATACCCAATTGAGCGGGGTTTAGTCAATATGAATCGAGGGTTCCGGGTTCAGGGCTTCGAGGCGGCATAAGTGGCTTCAATCATGGGTTGTTTCGATTATTTGAGCAGATTCAGGTGGCCAGTGCGGACTGAGTCGACAACCAGTTTGCCGGTTAGCTTTAATTTTTGCAGGCGACCTTTTTTAGCGGCCATGAGGATTTCGCGAAGTTGCTCCAAAGTTTGTGGCGGTCTGAGTTCGACCGGCTTTTTGACAAGAGAAATCGATTCAGTCGGACAGCCGGGAACACAGACGCCACAGCCGATACAGCGATTTCGGTTTACCATTGCCGGTTGTTTTTTTGCCGGCACACGCACGGCATTGACCTGACAGCTTTGCTCACAGGCACCGCATCCCACACACGTATCCTGATCCACAGCAGCATAAAAGTTAGATGCCCAGTAGTCCAGTGGCTTGGGCAAAGCTCGGTGAACTCTCAGCATCCCGCAGCAACATCCACAGCACGAACAGATGAATTCGGCCTTGCCCGTGTTGGACGGCTGAAGCACCAGACCCTGTTCCTGATTTTTTTCGATTAGCGCCAGCGCTTCTTTGCCGGTTATTTCTCTGCCCATGCCGTTCGCCAGGGCCATACGGGCCATATTGCCGACGGACAGACAGGTTTCTTTCCGGTCCGTTACCTTGCAGGATTTTCCCTCCATCGATTTTTTCTTGCGGCAAATGCACTCCAGGACGGCAAAGGGTGGCTCGGCCTGCTGTAAAAGGGTTGCGACTTCATCAAGGGTGCTGACATTGTGCTGCGGGTGGATGCTTCTTGAGATGGGAATCGTGCGCATCTGCGGCAGTTTGGTGCCTAAAAACGCAAGGCCGAATTCTTTATCCGAGGTGTATTCATTGAAGTCTTTGATAAATTCCGGGGTCAGGCGGTTAAGCTGATATTCATACATTCCCACCACAAGGGGTGCATTGCAATAAACCATCTTACCATCACGGCATTTAGACTCGATACCGCCTTTTTTCTGAATGCCTTCAAGGATTTTGGCCAGATCGGCTGGCGAATCGACCCGGTCGCCGGCTCGGCCGAAGATCGTTTCAAGGGTTTCATATTTATAAGTTAAACAGCAGGCAATGGCAGCCTCTGCGGGGGTAAATATGTGTTTTAAAATTTTGATCTCAACACCGGACCGGGTGGCCGGGAAACCAATGGATTGATTGTTTAAATGCTGTTGCAGTTTGACATAAATTTGATCGTCTTGTTTCATTGAAAGCCCCGCTTCCGTTCGAGCATGCTGGATTTGAAAGGGTCCATTAAACCCCATAAACCGTCAGTCGGTCAAGGCTTCTTTACGGACGATTCAGGGTTCAAAGGTTCGGCGTGTCAGGGTTGCCTCTTTCGACTGTCCGGTTTCACAGGTCAGGCAGAGATTCAAGGTTTTTTGAATCTTGACACACACCTGTATTTTACTTAACCTCCGGGGTAAACGATATGATTATCACTCGGTTTGCATAGAAAGGATTTACTTATGGCTGAAAAGAAACCAAAACCGGCGCCCGGCTGCGCTAACTGCGAGCACGAGGCGGCCCAAAAAATTTGCATGAATACCCAGGGGCTCAGTTCCAAAGGCTGCCCGACCATCGCCTATGAGGACGTTTTGTGTGAAGCGGATCGGGAATACGACCAGGCGGATATACTTGAATTTGCCAGACAGGCTTCGCGCCAGGAAGCGGATTGTTATGCCAATCGCCACGAACGGCCCTACGTCATGCAGCCGACCAAAACCCGTATCGTTGAAATCTATGAGTTTGCCGAAAAAATGAATTATCGGCGTCTGGGGCTGGCCTTTTGCGCAGGACTTGCCAGAGAGTCCGCCATCGTGTCCGAGATATTGGAGGAACGCGGATTTGAAGTGGTTTCAGTGCTTTGCAAAGCTGGGCGTACCGCCAAAGAGCGCATCGGCCTCGATGATGCGGACAAAATTTACCAGGGCACTGAAGAGGCAATGTGCAATCCGATTTTTCAGGCCAAATTGCTCAATCATGCCAAAACCGAATTCAATATCCTGCTGGGCCTGTGTGTGGGTCACGATTCTATTTTTTTCAAATACGCCGAGGCCCCCACGACGGTTCTGGCAGTTAAAGATCGCGTTACAGGCCACAATCCGCTGGCGGCGATCTATCTGTCAGATTCGTATTACCGAAAAATTAAAAAGGCTTAGATCGAGTTCCGCATTGCAAGTTGCGGTTTGCCCCTTCGGCTTCGCTCGGGTTTGCGAGTCCTTCGACCTCGCTCTGGACCGTGAGCCTGTCGAACGGCTTGTCGGGGAGGCGATTTGGCGGAGCTATCCATATGTGGCGTATACTTGATAGCGTATCTTATCCGGTTCTGATTTTTATCGCGGCCTTTATGCTGCTGGCGCCCTTTAGCCCCATGCCGCATGTGGTCGAAAAAATTATCATGCTCAAAAACGGCAACCTGACCCGGGCGATCGATATATTCGACCTGTGCTTTCATCTGGCCCCCACCGTTTTGCTGGCAATTAAATTTTTCAGGAAAAGATAGGTGATTCATAAGTTAAAGTGTTCAAAATGTTCCGTCTGGCCTTTCCCCTGCCAAGATGTTGGCAGCGGCCCTGGCATTCCGAGACACCTTCATCGAGATCTTTATATCAAATCCAGGTATAATCCGTTCGTTCGTTAAAAGTCCGAAACCGAGAATCCGAAGATCTTTCCCCGATCTAAATTGAATTCGCTCTAATTTCAGTCTTTATTCCATTGCTTACCCAAATTTATGAACTTAACTTCATGTTTATTTATTGTTTTATAGGCAGCCCGAGCCTATCCATCTGTTATTACACTATTTTTGTTTTTAATTTCAGTGGAATATTTTTTGCAACAAATACTTTTGGCCTGAAAAAAACAGAATAAGAGGAGGGTTGGAAATGCCAGAGGTCTTTCGAAGACAGCCAGAGAGACGGACTGGTAAAGACAGACGCAAAGTTTTTGGGCTACACCGCTTTTTTTATAAGGGGCCTGAAAGAAGGAAAGCCTTGCAAGACAGAAGGTCGAAGGAAGAAAGAAGAGATGATTGGGTTAGAATCAGCAAATGGTCAAGTGTGAATCTGCAGGATTTAAAAATTTATAAGTATTTAAAGATCAAAACCTAACTTCTTTTTTTCAGTTAATATCACCAAAAAAACTTTAATTATTTCCAATTGGAGTAAAAATTTTAGATATCCTGCGCATTTTTGTAATCGTTATAATAGCAATTATTAATTTAATCATCTTGATTTTATTAGTTAAAAAAGACCTTACCAAATAAAATCAGAAAAGACTTTGAACACAACTATTTTGAGCTACTCAACTTCAAAAGCAGATCTTAGCAGTAGGGGGAATTTATCACTGTAATAGATCTGAATCCTGACAGAGAGAATAAAAACCGTAAAGGTCAAATCTCATGGAGCAGTGGGGAAGGTATCGATGGGAAAAATTAAGATTAGACAACCACCAGAAGATCTCCCAATAAAAAAGGCAGCGTTTTTCGACCTGCCATTCATAAAAAAGCTGCACGATCAAATCGTATATTGGAGTGTCAAGCCCTCCGGTGATTATGTCAAAGATTGCCAAACGGGTCGTGAATACGCTGCTCTGGCATTGGAGCATATGCAACAAGCCGATTTCGGACCTCTTCTGACATGGTGCATAATGGATATGCCGAGAAAAAAAGACTGCTCTGGAATCGAGGTTGGGTTTCTTGAATTTTTTGCCGAAATAGCCATATCCAATTTTCGTAACATTATAATGACAAGCGGTATAAGTTCAGGTTTGGCTAGACTGCCTGTTGGATTTTTGGATTGAGGGCCTGCAATCGCTATTCAGCGCTCAAGGGGAAACACTGGTAATTTGCCTGAACAGTTGGTCATCAAGGTTGCCGCCGGTTATGACCACGCCCACTTTGCAGTCCGGGTCTGACCAATGATCGTGCAGCAGGGCGGCCACACCCACGGCCCCGGACCCTTCCACCACCAGCCCGTGATGTGTGTGTAAGAAACGGATGGCGGACCGAATGTCATCTTCTGAGACCAGTACCATGCAATCGATCAAGCGGCGGCCAAGCTCAAAGGTAATTTCACTGATGCCGCCTTCAAGACCCTCGGCAATGGTCTCTTGGGAGGGGAAGGTCAAATACGGCCGGTTTTCTTCCAGGGAACGCGTCATCGCGCAAGAGGCGATCGATTGACAGCTGATGATCCGGATGGCGGAATTGACCGCTTTGGCGGCGGTGGCCACTCCGGCAATCAAACCACCGCCGCCGACCGGAACCATCACGGCATCCAGATCAGAAACCGCTTCCAGCATCTCGAGTCCCAGGGTTCCGTGTCCGGCCATGATCAACGGATCCTCAAAAGCCGGGATAAACACCCGACCGGATTCCCGAGCATCCGCCAGCGCCGCTGCATGGGCCTCATCAAACAGACGGCCTTTGACGACCACCTCAACCGGGTATTGCTGAATGGCGTCAAGTTTGACGCGGGGAACCGTCCGGGGCACATAGATGCGGCAGGGAATATTGAAACGGCTGACGGCAAAGCCCACGCCCTGAGCATGGTTTCCGGCCGAGCTGGTGACGATGCCGGTTGTTTTCTCGCGCGTGCTCAGGGAGACGATTTTGTGATAGGCACCCCGTAATTTAAACGAGCCCGTACGCTGCAAACACTCCTCTTTTAAATAAACCTCCATATGGGTTTTCGCACTGAGAGCGGCGGAGCGCTCAAACGGGGTTGGCCGGATGATGCCCTGCAAGTTGCGGCGGGCGTTTTTGATTTCCTCAAGAGTCAAGGCCGTCATAGGACCTAATTTCCAAAAACAGCACCCCGGAGTCAAGTCTTATTATTTAAGGTTTTCGTCTTTGCTCTTCGAGCTACTCCACGACAAGCTGTCGTGGCAAGCAGGGTTATAGGTTGGGGCCTGTAGCGTGGCTCAAAGCTGATTATCAGGAAGCTGAAAAGATGAGGATAGGGACACAGATAAACGCAGATGGTCACAGATAAAAAATATAAAATTACAATGTAATCTGAGTTTATCTGCGAAAATCTGTGTCCTAAAATTGCATATCGCTCAGATGAATATTCAGGACCGAATTAAATCAGCCAGCAGCTGGAAGCAAAAAGCCAAGCGTCCTTTAAAATTGAAACCACGTGAAATAGTTGCTCAGGGTATCGATGAAACAACCGCCTCCGCCACCGCCGGCCCCCGATGGACTGGAGATGGCGGGTGCAGCGCCCAGTCCCGACGGATCTTCGATGATGCCGTTTTGCTGACCGTCGTCGTCACCCGTGCCGCCATCGACCAGTGTAATGCTCAGTTGCGTGCGATCGCCGTTAAAGGAAACGTTTTCGCTATAGTCATACCAGCCCTGACTGGGGCTGTATTTATACCATTTGTAACCCTGCGGCGCGGGGTCCGGCAATAAGACCGTGACCGTTGCGCTGCTGCCGGGGATGTCGACTTTAACCTTGATATCCATCAGGCCGTAAATCATATTTTGCGGCATCCCATTTCGATTCGTTATATCATTACCATCAGGGTCAACCGGCAGCAGGCCGACCAGATCCGCATCGGCGTCCGGCTGTAATCCCAGAACTGAATGAGTGGTTGTCTCAAAAGTGATGGCATCAGCGGGCAGCGTCTGGATGCCATTATCGGTGATGTTAATGGTAACCGTATCCGAATCCGAATCTCCGCCCGAATCATATACGGTCAATTGAAAAGCAAGCGAAACATCTTCGGTGATCGGGGCGGCCACAAAAGTGGGGCTGACAGCGGCCGTGTCGGATAATGTTATTGCCGGCCCGGCCGTCTGGGTCCATTCGTAGGTCAGGAAGGCGTCGTCGGGATCCGATGATTCTGAACCATCCAGCGCAACGGTTGCGCCTTCGATAACGTCTTGATCGGGACCGGCATCGGCTGTGGGGGGCATCTGATTGACGGCAAAGCCGGCAGCAATGGTATGGTCGCCACCGACGTTTTCAAAGGTATAGGCGGTGGTGATATCGATAGACACTCCATCCACCAGGACTTCCGTCACGCTATAGCCCGCCTCGGGCGTGATGGTAAAAGTGATATCGTCGCCCTGGTTTATTTCGACATTACCCTGCGGCGCGATGCTGCCGCCTGCTCCGGCTGAAGCTGTGATGGTAAAGGTGGGAATTTCCGGGCAGGTACTGACACCGCTGCGGCGTCCAAAGTCCTGGGTCCAATAATGGCCATAGGTGCTGTCGGCTACGTAAGCATAACCGACACCGATATCACAAAAATTGGGATTCAATATATTGGCCCGGTGTCCATCGCTGGTCATCCAGGAATCGATGACATCTTCAGGGGTTGGTTGACCGGCGGCGATATTTTCACCCATGTAGTTCCACGAGTAGCCGGCATCGGTGATCCGATCTGCCGGGCTTCGCCCGTCCAGGCTGGTGTGGCTGAAGTAGTCCTGTAGCCCCATGTCCTCTGAATGCGCCCGGGCAGCGGAAGCCAGACTGGCATCGGTATTGAGCGGCGGCAGCCCCTCGGCGGCTCTTTCGACGTTGACCAGATCAATCACTTCGGATTCAAAACCGGCATAAACCTGCCCGGAAAACAACAAAAAGCAACATACACATAAACTCAATACCCGTCTCAAGGCTGTGCTCCCCTACCGTTGTATCGATTTGTTGTTATATAGACGCAAGTCAAAATAGCTTACACTCATGCTGCAATATCCGCACCATTAGCGGCTTTTGTTTCGAGAATATAATTATTCAAGCGACTTATAGAGATTAAATCACTATCAATGGGATTCAAACTGTCAGATTTTATCAACACGGTGGACAAAAAAAGTCACTTCAGCCCGAATCTGACTTTCGCTTGTCAACCATTGCAAAATCAGCTTCGTCATAGGCGGTAAACAACTGGGATGCCCCCAATGCAGGTCCATCAATATTGGTTTCAACAGTGATCGCAAGGGTATAATGGTACGCAAGATCGTTTCAGCTTCGACTCAAAAAGCGGCGGCTGCGCATTCGCAAGGGAAAAACGATGTCGCTGAGGGGCAGCAAACAGGGAATATGAGTTCAACTTATTGAAAATATTATAAATTTTAAATGAAAAGTAAATTTTTTTTTGTGTCAACCGCATTCTTTTGATACGATAAAATAATATTAGTATGGTTTTAATTATTCAGCGGAAAGGAAAACAACAGATGATGAAAAAACTGATAATCTTGTTATTGGTGTTAGGGCTTATTGGCTGTTCGGGCATGACTCAAAGACAACAAACCGGGACCGCTATTGGTACTGCCGGCGGTGCCGGCGTCGGAGCGGTTATCGGGGGTGCTTACGGCGGCAACACCGGTGCGTGGATTGGCGGGCTCATCGGTGCCGGACTCGGCGGGCTGGCCGGTTATCAGGTCGCCTCCTATATGGACCGCCAGGAAGCCGAACTCAATGGCGCCCTCGAGGAGTCAAGGGCCTACAATCGTGCCAGCATCGAAAGGGACCGTGAAAACACGGATGTTCTTTTGGCCACTTTTAAAGGAGATGTGTTCTTCGATTTTGATTCGGCTGCCATAAAGTCCGGCGGATATACCGAAATTGATCGCGTAACGCCCGTGCTTCAGAAATATAATCATACGGCCATTCAGGTAGAGGGGCACACAGACCCGATCGGCTCCGAAACCTACAATCAGCAGCTTTCGGAGCGCAGAGCCGACACCGTCAAAAACGCGTTGATCCAACGCGGCATCGATCCCCAGCGGATCCGCGCTATTGGTTTTGGCGAGTCCCAGCCGATCTCATCGGATAACGCCACCAACCGAAGGGTAACGCTGAGAATCATCCCGCTGGTAGAGGAAACATGAAGCATCTAGGGCTTATGTGTCGGCTACAAGAGCGCCGATGGCGATGATTGAGATCAGGTGCTCCCACGCCCGCCACCACGCCCGCCATGCGAGCAAGGCGAGGCGGGCGGGTTCGAAACCGCAAAGCGACAAGGCGGGCGGCGGGTTTAATCGGGCTGCATATGACGTTCTAATTTATACAGCTCGATAATATCATTGACCTGCCGGGCAGTAGCCGAATCCTTCAAAGTCTGAATACGGTCTGTCCCGTAATGGGTTTGGCTGTCCAGCCAGCTCACAAATTCATTGCCGGTGATAACTCGATGCCAGTCGGGGTGTTCGGCCGCAACCTCGGCATACAGTAATATAGCTGCGGCTATATTCGGCGCAAACAGATGATCATGGCCGATTTTATGGTCGGCTGCAAATTGCTGCAGAGCACCCATGGTAAAGGGGCCGATAATACCGTCAATGGGTCCTGTCTCATATCCGTTGGCCATCAAACTTTTCTGAATCCGTCTGACCCGGGCCGCATTCTGGTTGTAGGGATTCAGAACCTCCTCGGACAAGGCCTTTTGATAGTCGATTCGATCTGGGGTTGCCGCTGCAGGTGATGGTGCCTGTTTTTGAATGCTTGCGCGGGCTCTTGCTTGCAGCTGTTCCGCTTCGGGTGCCGGTTGTGCTTTCTGCACCGGTGCTTTTTCAGAGGGAGCCGGCACTGCAGGCTTTTGGCTGGTCGTAACAGTCGGTTGCGCTTTTTCGATTACCGGTGTTTGCGGCTCTGTTGACTGCTGCCGCAGCACAACCCGATAAAGCAACAAAATACCCAGCACTGCAATAATGGCCACAAAACCAAACAGCAAGCTTTTTTGAACGGTTTTTTGAATCCGGGTCCGGCTGATAGGGCGATCAGGCTGCATCGGGTATTCGGGCTCCCAGGGCGGCGAGTCGAGCGTAGGTCCCGGCCCTGACGCCGGTTTAAAATCCAGCGCGGGCTCAGCAGGGGACAGCGGTTCCGGTGCAGCGTCCATGGGCTGCACGCCCGGTTCCGTCCGGCGAGGGGTCGCTGCGGGCTGGGGCCTGGCCGCCAGATATGATTTTAGCCGCTCGTAGGCTTCATTTATTTGCTTTAATTTCGTCTCAGCGTTGCGCCGGTAGCGAGGCAGGTTCTGGTGGTTTTCCGGACGCCAGGCATTCGTCAATTTCTGATACGCCCGCTCTACGGCTTCAATTGTTGCCGATTCATCCAGTTCGAGTATGTCAAAATATTTTTTCATTTGGCAATTAAGGGACATATTCTCAATATTCTGGGCCTTAAAACAGGCAAAAAGATTCAAATTATCCCGGCTAACACAGCCATTGAGCGTTAGATGCATTTTTAAGATAGTTTTTAAGATTGGGCAAAGTATTCATGCTCATCCATCTCATCAAAGGCAATGGTTCCCTGGCGCCGGGCCGTATTATAAAGCCTGTCGATATAGGCCTTCCACTTGGTATTTATCTGTGGGTCATCGTGCAAGCAGCAATCGATGGCGTGATCGATTTCGTGTTTTAAGATGGTCTCAAACTCAGGATCATCCAGCACAGATGCCGAGATGAAAACAAGCCGGTTATGATGATTATACGCTGCCGGCTGCAGATCCCAGACCCGGCCATCGTCGATTTGATCTTCGACCTCGAACCAGTGCCGCTGCCCGTCCCGGTTGACATTCACCCAGCGGCCCGGCGTGATGTGGCCGTCACCGTCCAGATCCATCCCGAAGCCTAGTTCAGTGGGCATGGTTTCCGCTGCACCCACGAAAAACCGGATGTTGTTGTCTGCCAGGAACTCAACCAACGCCGTCGGAAAAGTGGTCATCTTTTGGGATACGCGAGCCAAGGCGTCCGGGCCGCCGGTTCCCCCCACCTTCTGATCGGATAATGCGTTCGGGATCAGTGTCTCGGCCAGCGGCTCGAGGGGCTTCAGGTTTAAGCCGGCAATAAACTTTTTAAAATAACCTTCGGTGGCCAGGGCGGTTTCAAACATGGCCTGTGGATGATATTTGACCAGATCGGGAAATTCACCCAGACAGGTGTGGGTGGAGGGGGTTAATTGGGCGTGTGAAAAAATATCCTGCAGACTGTGCAGGCCGATGGCAAATTCTTCTTCGGCGGCATCATAAAAACCGTCGTCGGCCAGTCTGTGGGCGCGCGCGAGGTGAATTCGGGCGGCGCTGATGCGGGTGTCTTCCACACCGGCCGGGCTGCGGTTATAATGCCGCTGGATGTCGCCGATCTTGCCGACCGTGCCGGTAATGCGAGGCTGGGCGGAGTTGAGAGGATCGCGGTAATGGGTCTGGCTGATATCAGTGCCATAGCACTGGGTGGCGATTCGGCCGGCCTGCTGCCTGCTGAATCCGAAGCGAAGGGCAATATCGTAACTGCCGAAGTTTTCACCGCTGCGCCGCCTCGAATCGATGCTGCCCGCATGCGGTCCCCTGTCCCATGCGTACTGGCGCATCTGTTTGCGTAAAATTCCCAGATAGCGTGCCTCTTTGGGAAGCTCGGATGATGCTGCTTTTGCGATGTCTTCGAAGCGGCCGAAAGGGGCTGTGCGGTATCGCGCCGTATGATGCTTTTTTTCAGTCCATCTGACGGCCACAGGATCGATGATGCGATCGATGGCTGTAACGGCACTGGATGCTATTTTGCTGGCTGACAGAAACAACTTCTGGATCATGGCGCCCGTCTTTTTTGAAAACGGAAAATAGCGCGGGTCCGGGCGGTAAGCGTCAATGAGGTGAAAGGCGCGCAGCAGATCGGCATTGGTCCTCCCGGCCGCCAGAGAGATTTTGAGCCCCAGCTCGGACAGATAGCCGGCCGGATCGAAACTGTCGACCGGTTTGCCCCCTAAAGTTGACTTGTAAGCTTCGTAAATTTCAGGTGCCGCGGCTGACTGCCAGCGGCCGGAGGCATACGGATCATCGGCCTCAGTCAGGTTGCGCTCAATCTCTGTTAACAGCGCTCCCTCCTGCCAGATGGCGGGTTGGAAAAAATCTATTTTAGAAACGGGCATCATTCCCCCTCAAAGGGCTTATTAAGTATAAAATAGGCGGTCAGATCACCAGGGTCAAGGAGGGCGGGTCAGAGGGGTCAGGTGTCCAACCTTTCCATCCTCCGTAAAACGCTACTGCAGAGGACGGGCGCCTTGAAAACTTCGGCTTGGCAGGCAGGTTTCAGGTGTCAGCAAACAAAGGAACGGAGAACTGAAAGCGCTCGCTTGTATGTGAGCTCTTATTGCGAAAGCAGCCCTGCGCGCTTTCATCGTCATTTTTTCTTTTTGCTGAACTCGACGATTTCGTCGACGGCTTCGATCATGGTCTTCATGTGGTCTTCGGTATTAAAGGGGCCGATACCGATGCGAACCGAGCCGCCGATTTTAGCGGTGCCCAGCTGCTCGTGCACCAGGGGAGCGCAATGAAGTCCGGTGCGGCAGGCAATATTATACTCACCGTCGAGCAGGGTGCCCGTATCGAGCGCCTCCATTCCGTCGATGTTAAAACTAAGGACGCTGATATGATCGGTCAGGTCTTCCTGACAATGGAGCGTCACCCCATCGAGCGCCATAAGCCCGTCCCGCACTATGCGCGTCAACTTCATTTCGTGGGCGTGAATGCTGTCGATTCCTTTTTGGGCGATCCACTTCAAACCGGCATGCAAACCGGCAATGCCCATTACATTACCTGTGCCGTATTCAAGGCGGTACGGATAATCGTCCAGATGCATGCGGTCAGCAGAGCGGACGCCCGTTCCGCCGGCACGGGTATGGCGGATGTCAATCCCTTTCCGGACGTAAAGACCGCCGATGCCGGTAGGGCCCAGCAGGGATTTATGACCGGTAAATGCCACGATATCAATGTGGTCTTTGACGACGTCAATCGGCACTTTGCCGGCCGATTGTGAGGCATCAATGGCAAACGGAACACCGTGTTCGCGGCATATGCGGCCGATGGCTCCCACCGGTTGGACCGTGCCGATGACATTGGAAGCATGGTTGATGACGACCAGACGGGTATTGGTTTTGATTTTTTGTTTGATATCGTCCGGGTCGACAAAGCCTGTGGCGTCAAAAGGGATGTAATCTACCTCGACGCCGTTCAATTTGCTCTGATGATAAAGCGGCCGCAGTACGGAATTGTGTTCAACTGTTGTTGAAATGGCATGATCACCCGGATTTAGCAGCCCAAAGATGATTAAATTGAGGGCATCGGTGGAGTTATAGCCAAAACACAGTCGGTCGGGATCCTCGCCCCCAAAAAAATCGGCCAGCATCTTGCGGGTGTTGTCAACCAGCGCACCGGTTTCCATGCATATGTCGTATCCGGAGCGCCCCGGATTGACCCCGAAGTCCCGGAAAAATGAATCCATAAACGCATAAACCGCTTCCGGTTTGGGATAAGAAGTGGCGCCATTGTCAAGGTAGATTAATTTGTCCATACCAGGTCGCCTGTGTTTAAATGAATCGTTGCGTTCAGATCGACGAGTCGATTAGCGATGGTTTCCTGCGCTTTTTCAGGAATCCCTCTATACGGCATTATACGCTATTTTACAATAAAGAGATAGACATCGCGATGGCGGCCGATCTTAACGACCCGGTTGGTGCATTTGCTAACACCTCAAATCGTCACGTTGATGGATAACCCGCTTCCTGCTTGTCTTTCTTTTTGATCAACCATTTGTCCGCCTGACTGATCATTTTGCCAAGTTGCCCCAAGATCTGTTCATAAGCAGCGTTGAGTTGCTCGCAGGTGTCCCCGTCCAGGTATTTACAATGCCGGGCAAATTCAATCCATACCAGTGTCTCGCTGGCATGGCCTTCGGAATCGTTCAATTTGGCGATAAAGGGGGTCTTAAAGCGCCTTTTGCGCCAGGCCCTGCTGATGTGGGAGCAAACCGAGCGTGCGGCGAGCCGCAATTGATCGGTCAAAGCAAATTGCTCCTCAGGCGGAAATTTAGCGGTCAATTGAAAAATATCCATAGCCGCATTCATCGCATTTTGAAAAACCCTCAAATCCCTGAAACTGGTTATTTTATCTGACATGTCTTCCCCTTTCTTTCCAATATGGTCTGTGTGCCGGTGATGAGTGGCCATCAGCCGCCCAACGTGCGGGCGGCTGATGGGACCTGTAAAAAAGGATCGGTTACTTTTTGGCCTGGCGTTTTTTAGGGGGTCTGTACCGCAATCAAGGCCTTGTTTTTGTCGAATGTTTTCGGACCGATGCGCGGGACCTTCATCAAATCTTCCGGCTTCTGAAACGGCCCGTTCTGTTCACGATAGGCGATGATAGCGGCGGCATGACTTGCTCCGATCCCCTGTAATTCGGTCAATTGCTCAGCCGTGGCCGTATTAATGTTGATTTTCGCAACCTCGCCGGCTACAGCAGCAGCCATGAAGACCAGCGTCATTAAAACAACTCCCCACACGACGACAATTCGTTTAGAATGTTGCATTTTTTCCTCCTTTCGATTCGGGTTTTGAACCATGCCGGCGTGACGCGGCATGTCGTTATTAGAGAAAATGGTGCCCTATGGTTTCATACTGTCAATTTAATCTTGCTTTTCATCCGGATTGCTGTTATTTAAAATTTGCGTTACCATTTTTTCGACTAGATACGTTTGAATTGGCGCACTGTGCGCGAATATTTTTTTCAATACATTTTTGGCTGGTTTTGTGTCATTTTTGTTTCAGAGGATATATAAATCGTTAATTCTCAAATGTCAAGTAAAATTTGCATAAAAAGCAAAAAATATTTACCATATAACGATAAACGCTCTATGTGATTCGGGAATGGAACATGGTAGAAGCTAATAAATATAATAATAACGACAGGCTAAATCTATCTCTGAATGAGACCGAGGAAATCATAGGAAGGTTGAAAGCAGCGCTGGATGTCCAGTCAGACCGACAACTGGCAAAATATCTTGGCATTACCCGGCAAAATATTGGTGCAGCCCGCAAACGGGACGACGTGCCTCCGGGCTGGATCTATAAAGTGGCAGAGCTCAGCGGATGCTCTATGGATTGGCTGCGTTTCGGGCAGGGTCCCCGAAAACGGGTAACCTACGCTGCAGGAAAGACACCGGACACGGGCGAACTGTCCAGTCAGGACGCGTCCTATCGGCTCCAGGTCAGCTGGAAACCGCGGTCGGCGGATGATTCGCAAAATGGTGCGGATATCTCAGGCTTCGGCGCGGCTGTCGAGATGCTGGCCAAAATATACGGCTCTGAGGATCCGCTTTTAATCGGTGCTATTAATACTGACCTGCGGGCATTTTGCGAAGCGATTGACCGGCAGCAAAGCAAACAGCGCTCAACCAAGGAACTCATCGAGCTGAAGAAACGTCTTGCGGCGATTGAAAAGGAGTTGAAGCGGGGCAAGCCTTCTTGATTTATAATCGCCGCAACCTGAAATTTACGTCTACTCTACGGTGCGGTATTCATATCGTGACCGAAAATCCATGGTGTTGGCATAGACGAGTTTGGGAACCAGTTTGCCATATTTTTCTTTCGGATCGCTGATCCCGATGTTATACGGTCCGCCCTCCATCAGTTGGATCCGGGCCACCTGGGTCTTGCCTGAAGTGAACCGGGTCCAGCAGGTGGCCCCGCTATCAGTTTCCAAGATCCGGGTTTTAAGATCTGCTTCGATATAGGCTTTGGCACTCAGAGATTTGGCGGCAGTATATACATTGATTTTCGGCTTTATGGTCGAAACTTGCAGGTGCCCCAGAATGATGGCATCCACCTTATACGTTTCGCCGATCGACTGAATGGTTTCCGGATTCAGCTGACGATGCCCCAGAGAACGCAGCAGGTGATCCGCATCGCCCAGCTCGAGGATGCGTGTACCCGGCTGCGCCGACTGAATGTTTTCAATAAAATTCTGGGTGACATATGGCTTAAGCGTGTCTTCGGCATTGGTCGAAAATTCAACCACTCCGATCGAAGGATAGGTTTTTAAATCGACCTTGGGGGGTATGAGCACTTTTTCGGTATGCGCGCAAGCCACAAGGACCGCCAACAGGATGACCAGAAAAATGGGTAAACCCGGCAGCCCGCCTCTGATGCAGAGACAATGGCCTGATTGTTTCGGTTTCATGGCGTTCTCCTTATGCATTTTATGAAAATATGAGATTCGGCCGGTCGGCCGACATGCAGTAGCTGATGCCGCCGACTGTGAGTATTATCGGTTGGCAACGGGAATTCTTGAGAGAAAGGATCCCGGCTTCGCTCTTGGGCCGGGGTGCGGCAGGCAGGGTCAAATTTCAGGCTTCTGGTCTCTGGCTCCGGGTAGACGGCTGTCGCATAGCGATCAGAAGCTCATCGCCGGCAGCCAGATGCAAGCAGCCAGCGGCTGAAAAATTGGGGTTAATCGGTCACGGATTGGCTATTTTCTTTTGTTGGCGGACCTTTGATTTGATGGGCGTATAGACCGGGGTCGGAATCGGGAATTTCAAGCGCGCCAACGGCCTTCACATAGAATTGCACGTCCTTTACGCCCCCGATGACCGCATAGCCATATCCTTTGCTTTTCATATCCAGCAAACAGGCTTTCAGCAGGGCCCTACCGGTCCCAGTTCGGCGATGTGATTTTGCCACCCCGATAGGTCCCAATAAACCCAATGCCGTTGCATCGTAGCAGGCAAAACCGATAATTTGGGAATCTTTGACGGCCACAAAGCAGGTGCGGGGCTGATTTGAAAGGGCCACATCGACTTCGCTCGACCAGGTGTTGCCGAATTGATCGGAAACCCAGGCGATGATCGCGTGTTTCTCAGGACCGGTGGGTTTGCGAAGCTCGATGCCGAGAGCTTTTTGATGCGCTTCAAATGACCCCAGCGACTCAAGTTCATACAATTTGATCAGCATATCTACCATTGGCAGCTCTCCATCTTCAGACGCTTGCTGTAAATATCATTCACTATTTTATCCGGTTTGTCAAAAACAGAACCGCCGGTCTGACTTATGAAGTTAATTTTAAATGATGGTGGGGACTTAAGGAAAAATATAAAAAAATTGCGATCCGGGCGAAACTTTTTCAAAGCCGGTGTGTTTAACCCCAATAAAGACGAGGCCCGCCATTAGAAAAAACGGCAAGCGTATATACAACCGGAGGCGTCTTTGCCCTCTTATCCTTTGGGGATTATAAAAACTTGACCACCACCAGGGTGATATCGTCTTCCTGGGGGGCTTTGCCTCGAAAATCCTTGAGATCCGCGATAATACGGTTCTTTATCTCTTCGGCAGATTTGCCGGCATGTCTGCGGATGGCATTGCGAAATCGACTGATGCCGAACATTTCTCCAGATTCATTCCGGCTTTCGCGAATGCCGTCGGTGCCGACGACCACAATGCTGCCCGGACTCCACCCCTGGTGATTGTTTTGCTGATATTCCAAATTTTCTTCCACCCCCATAGCCATGCCTTCTCCGGCAAGCTCCAAGAAAATATCATCTTCGGCATTATACAGGATGGCGTGTTCATGACCGGCACGCACCCATTTCAAGGTTTGGGTCGACGGCTCGATTTTCAGAAAAAGCAGGGTCATAAAACGACTGCTGGCGGAAACATCTTTGGTCAGCTCACGATTGACGTCGGTGACGATGCGGGCGATATCATTTTCCAGCGTTACCCGTTGTCTGAGCAGAGCCCGTGCGGTGGTCATCAGCAGGGCAGCGCTGACGCCGTGTTCGGAAACGTCGGCCACGATCACCCCCGGGTTTCCGTCTGCCAGCCGGAGATAATCGTAATAGTCTCCGCCGGTTTCATCACAGTATTGGCTGATACCCGCGATATCAAGTCCGGGGATAGCCGGAGGCTTGTCGGGCAGAAGATTTTGCTGGACTTCTTCGGCCAATTTTAAAGCGGTGATGAGCTCCAGGCGATGCCTGAGCCCATCGATCATGGTATTGGTGTGACCGGCGATGACCCCGAACTCGTCGTGGGTCGCCACCGGGACGCGTTTGGAAAGATCCCCGCGAGTCACATTTTCCAGCACACCGGTTTCGTTCTCGAACAGGAGCCGCAGATTTTGCGAATATGAAATGATCAAATTGACAATGGCTGCCATCAACACCGCCATCACAAAAAAGACTTCACGCATGACCGACAACTGGGCTTGCATCAGGGACATATTGCTTTCGGTAATCTTTGAGAGCCAGACCACATCTCTGGAAATGACGAGCCCCAAAACCAGCGACACAAACAAGGTGGTGATCAGGGCCACCAGGGAAAATTTGCGCGTAATTGAATACAGACGCACGGGCGGCGGCATTGATCTGTTCTCCTCCAGGACGTCGCGGATGATCTTTCGCTCACGAGCCAGGGCCATATCCAACCCCAGGAAGAAACCGACAACGGCACAGCCCAACATCAAACTGAGTCCACTGGAGACCGGAAAACCGTACGCGATGGTGTTATAAACGGCAGCGACAGCGCCGACAGCCACACACAGCACCAGGTCCAGGAAAAACTGCTTTCGGGGCTGGACCGTCAACGGCTGAGAGACCACCAGGCAAGCCTCAAAAAACCGGTGCAGCGCCAATGCGGTCAGGAAGGGAATCAGAAGGATAACCCCCAATAGCACGGGGGGCATTTCTTCCATAAACGGTCAGACCTGACCCCCGTAGATGGTCAGCACGACAACAGAAACAAAATAGAAAATAATGATTCTGAGCATTTTGTGTCCCTTAATGTTCACTATTGATTATGCGATAAAGGTGAAAAGGTCAACACTTGGCAAAGATTATCGAAATCCGCTCGTCGGCAGGCCCGGGTTGACTTGATCTCATTTCCAGCTGCGAGCGACAAACATTTCATTAAACCGGATGGCGCCATTCAGATAAACTTCAAAAAAATACGACACGTACGTTGCTGACCGCCCAAATCATCGTACCTTCAATGCCTAAACCACACATTTCAAAATAGGAGATTAAACGAATCAGGCAAGTTTTTTTAATCGGTGAGATGGGCGGAATCGGCCTGTGTTTGGCGGGGTTTGACGGTAGGCGGGGTTTTGTTGGCACGAGGCGGATAAACCGGTGTGGTCAGTCGCATAAAGAGATGCACGCGGCTCTGCCATAGCCCAATCTATAGAATTCCGGCAGCCCCGATCCTGGAGCCATTGTTGGCATTTTTAAAAAGCCTAAGCTATTTCGATCAAAAGAACGAAACAATTATCCATCATGAGTTATCGTCAATTATGGTCCGCGCCCATCATCGCTACACTTTAAATCGAATGACTGAAGGATTCGTCTTACAGTGACGCTGAAAGAGTTCTACACCGAATCCTTCATGATTTCTCCATAAAATTTGACCTCGGCGTTTTTGCATCACTTCCGCCGGGTTCGGATCCACTACGGTGATAATTTCTCCGATGGGCAGGACCTCTTTGGTCTTGATAAAAAGGCCGTTGCGACTGAAGTTTTTAAGTTGACCTTCATAGAGTCGGTTTCGCGTCGCGAAAAAGATTTTCTCTGAACTCGCTTGTCGCTTTTCGGCGCGGAATTCAATTTGTTTGTGAATTTTTAATGCTTTCACTATCCATTCCTTTCCAGAACCATCTCCAACAAAATTAGTATTTATGCGGTCATCACATTCAGATGCATTTCTATAGGCGTAGGAATGCGTTGCTTCTTCTTCAATTGTAGCAATCTTTGAGTCCATTTTATGGTAATCGTATACATGCTCTGATTGTATTGCAAGATGTGTGCAAAGACAGGCATAGAGCGATATTTTTACCAACATGAATGATTACGGAAGGTTATTTTGACTCACACCGGCGCCGTTTTGTTATGAGAGAAAATATGTTCATAATTTATGAAATTTGGTTCCCAACTGCCGGTACTCTTTTTCTGCCGGGCTGGTGATTGAACCCGTTCTGATACGGACCGCGTCTAATAATCAACACAAAGAGAACATAATTGACCAATTTTTTGCGTCCAAAGCACAACCGATCTGCAGCGCTCGAGCACCAATAGTGTTGATCAATCGGGGATAGCCTTTTAAAAACGAGAAGATTCCTTGAATAGCCTCCAGTTTAAAAATTTCAACCTCGGTGCCGGGAAACCAGAGGATGCGCTTAATATGTTCCAGAACTTGAAATTCTGTAAGGGTCTTAATATCATAAATGCAAACAGATCTGTTAGCGCAAGGCTCTATTTTGTATTCTCTATTTTTGCAGAATAAGATTCAATTGACATCTTATCCTTATTTACTCTAAATATTTTTATCTTATTGTTAAGTTCTGTTGTAATCGGGATTTGCTCTAACCAGGCAGGCAGAGGACCGTACCACAGACGATGATAAAATTTCCCTTCCTGTTTTCCTTCCGGTATTAAATAATCGTGCAAACCGTATTCTGGCAGGCCAACTAAAATAACATCGATATCTCTTTTCTGAATAATGTATTGAGCAACTTCTTCATCTTCGGAGTTCATAATGTTATAAGTATCCAGAATGCCTTTTTCATTTCGATGAGCCGGTGTGCCAATAACCTCGTGTTTTGTTTTGTATAGTATCAGCGGACCAATATAAATACTTGTCAAAATACGATATTCTTTATTGTTAAAAATATCCGCTTCATTCAAAAAAATACATAATTGATTTAAAAATGTAGATTGTCTTAGCAATGGCGGTTTAGTGTTTTTGCCGAGTACTAGAGAAATCGTTATAGGAGCGAGGCAAAAAGCAAGTATCGTAGAAACCATGATTAGCTTGCGTAGATTTGGTTTGAAATTCAACTCCTCCCATTTTGTTATTTTATGTAAAATTAATGACATTGGAATTATACTTAATAATTGAAAATAGCTTAACCATCGGGCCTGATACAAAGATATGCTCCCGTATGCTAAAAGCAGAGTTCCAATAATCGACCACGAAAGTTTTTCTGCACGCTGTTTATGTTTAATAATATACACACACATCAACAACGATATAAATCCGAACAACCAGGAGAGATTAAGATAATCAAATAATTTTTCGTAATCTGTAAATAAAGGCGCAAATTCAGTTGTGTGGTCCATATAAATTTTTTTTAATAAAGGATCGATGCCGACCTCAGGACCATAGAAAAATTCAGGGAAAACATTTACCATAACAATGCTGCAGAAAAAAAATCCCAAACCGGAAATCACAATTTTTTGTGAAAGATTCTTTGTGATATTTTTGAAATGTTTTAGTATGTTTACAAACAACCAGAAAGTTAATAAAAGACCCCATAAAAATAAATGAACAATAGAAATTCGATCGAAGTGTATTGAAAATAGTTTGTCTATCGGTAATTCAATTATTAAAATAACAGCACTCGTAACGAACAGTGATAAAGACATTAAAAAATTATTTTTACTATAATTGGAATCGTAAATGATCCATATCAGCCCCATAAATGCAGTTAATAATACGACGTAAAATAAGCTCTCAATACCTGCCCAGATACATAATGATGCTATAAATCCACATAACAGAGACCAGACATATGCTTTTTGATGTTGAATTGCTTTCAGCGAGGTAACCAAAAATATGGTAAATAATAATAAAATAAAACCATGATGGTCATAATTGCCCATTCTAAAATATCTCGTTGTAACCAACTGGAAAGGTAACAATATGCTCAATAAGCTGATATCCTCAACTTTAAGAAAAGTTTTTGAAATGTACACGATCAGAAAAAAAGTAATAAAATGCATTAACGGGTT
Organism: Desulfobacterales bacterium; assembly: GCA_050116835.1. GTDB lineage: Bacteria > Desulfobacterota > Desulfobacteria > Desulfobacterales > JAHEIW01 > JAHEIW01. The sequence continues at coordinate 1,278 of JASFNW010000008.1, read as the reverse complement.
AATAAAATTGCCAAACCAGTATAAGGCTTCTTCAAAAGGCATGAAAACCGATAATGTATATGCCCCGGAAAAAAGTAAAATATCAAAAGCCTTCGTCCAATGCAAATTTTCTCCGTATGGAGCATTACTACGCGACAGAGATAAATCATTCCAATTATGCTCATCGTGTATTTTTTCAACACGCATTAGATGCCAGTACCCATCAACATCACCTATGCTAATTTTATTAACAATGGCATCATAATTTTGAATGAAAAATAAAGTGTGGGAAAAGATCAAGAGAATAATTCCTGGTATAAACACATAAACATTTTTAAGAATTTTATTGCTGATTTCCATATTAATTCAATATTGCTTTTGTTAAATCGTAAAGCGGTTCGCTATTAATTTATCTATATAATGCTAAGCGGCCTTTTTAATTTTGGCTATTTCTTCATTGGCATCACTTAGCAACAGATGTAAGGACCGTTGCGGTTTAATTATAAAAAACATCTGGTAAGAAAAAAGATTTTTATATATCCGGATAAAAAATTCATTAATAGACATAAAAAAATTGCTAGCTTTTTTGCGTTTAATCACCAAAGGTATCGGAGCTGGAACACCCTTGACTTTGAGAACCTCGAATCCGAATTGTTCGAAAAGCTTCCTAAACGTTTTAAATGTAAACAAACGTGAATGGGTCAAGTCTAAAATGCCACGTTTGCCATAGTTAAATTGGCCAAACATCAGCATCAGTCTTAATGGTAAGAAACCAATATTTCCTGTACTGGCAAGTATTTTGACCTGGGGAGCGCATTTGCATGCCTCATACAAATTTTCTATAAATTTCTCTGGATTGTGCAAATGCTCTATGACATCCAGTAAAAGGACATAATCAAACTGATTGAGGGTTACTGGAATTCCTTCTTTATTCAAATCACATCTGTAAAATTGGTCCATATGTAAGATTTTTTCAGGCTTATACATGTCTATGCCAGTTACTTTACAATTTTTATTCCTTAATTTTGCCGGTAAATGGGCTGCCCCACAGCCAACATCCAGAACTTTTGTACCGTTTTTGATATAATCGAAAGCGATACTTTGCGGGCTATTAAAGTTTATTTTTGATTGATATTGTGAATTTGAAGAACCCCGGTAATTACAATCGAATTTTCTTTCGTAAAATATTCCATATTTTTGCATAACGGCTTTGATCATAGAAACAAATACATTATATGCGTATTTCATTCCATTTACATGACAGATTTCATCTCCATAATATGTCGGTATACTGATTTC
>JASFNW010000007.1:0-64591 GCA_050116835.1 Desulfobacterales bacterium | reverse complement strand
AATGAACAACAATTATTAGAGCGTTTGGACCAAGCTATCTTAGACGTTATTAAAAACCCAAAAAAGACTCAAAAAACTGCCTGTATCGGAACGTTATTATGACAAACGCTCTACATATCGAGCAGTAAGGGGCTATTCCATTGAAAGATTCTGGATGCTTTATAAGGATGGGTCATGATCAGATAAGCCAGTTGGATACCGATTTCACTTCCATCTCCATAATAGTTCGGAATGTCCCATTTGCCTTTGCGAATGATTGTAAACACCTTTTGAACACCGGCGCGACGGAATTTTTCTAAAAGATAGGCAGAAACCGCTTTCAGCCCGGGTTCCTTTTTATCCGTCTTAATACTGATGGGTAACAGTTCCTTACTGAATGCCAATGATCCCAACCGCTTGGCAATGCCGGCCGCAGGGATTAGACCTATTTTTTCCATTTGTCGTGCCTTCTAAGAAACCATCCGCTTAACACAGAGATTTTTAGGTAATAGACAATTTAACTGAAGAGACGAGGAGTTTTTTCATCAAACCTCCGATAATGGCGGAATTAATTATCGGCAGCGAAATCGTGCACTGTCTGAATGGTTTAGGGAGCGTTGCGCAAGAACAGCCATAACCCCAACGTCGCCAATGGGCAAAAATCTGATTTTGTGTCTAACCTGCTATTTTATATTTGAATTCTGTTCTTTCGCTACGCTCCCTTAATCATGAGTTTGCACGATGAAGTCGCCGATGATTCATTCCGCGATCGATTTAAAAAAAACACACCGACCCCTCAACTAGAAATGAATTTTAAATATTACGCAGGCCAAGGCCTTTTTATTGTTTTGACCATCAAATTTGATACAGCTTGAGGGGCTGATCGGCGAGCTGCTGATTGGCTTCTTTCAGTTTTTTTTCATTTGAAATCACGGCCACCGATCCGTGTTCGCTTTGCGCGCCGAAGTATTTGTCGGCCGCCTGCCGGATGTCGCGGCGATTCAGGGACAGCAGGCGGGTCTTGAACTGGGTGCGAATGTCATCAGACAGTGAAACGATCTTGCGGTAAAAGGCTTTGCGGGCGGCCGGGCCCGGCGGATCCGGTTTATCGATCTCGGAGCACGCCTGCAATGTAGCCTCTTTGACATCCTCTTCCGAATAAGAACCGCCGCGGATAAATTCAGCTGCAGCGGCGTAAGCCTTTAAGGTCGCAATGATATGGGGATCACGGTATGAGCCAAAGCCAAAAAGCCCGTCCTCCGGATTGTAGATTGCAAATCCCCCGTAGGCCCCGCCTTTTTCACGAATCTCCCGATGCAAAAACATCGATCGCAGAATTTTGCTGATTACAGCCAGCGCGGGGCCATCCGCATGCGTCATGCGCACGGTTTCAAAGGTGAGGGCCACAAAGGATACGGCCGTTGATGTGCTCCAGCCTTCTCGCAATACTTCATTGCGCAAGCGCATCCGCGGCGAACTGAATCCGTCTTTGCGGCCATCCGCCAGTTGCTGGAAAATTTCCGCAGCAGCGGTACCGCCGGCTGTCAGCAAATCTTCTTCTCCGATAAGCGCCATCTGAAAATTATCGCGCACGAAAATATGATTACCGATTTCGGTCAGATTCTGCACCAGCGCGTTCAGTTTTGCGGTGCTGAGGTCGTCGGTTAATTGCTTGATCGTCTTGAGCTGATGAATGCCGGTCCAGGATTCGCTCAACGCCCTAGCCGGTGAAAAATTTCTTGATGCGACCGATATGGCCAGGCGATGTCCGTTGTGGACAATCATGGATTGAAGCGCGGCACGATATTCCTTCAAGAGACTGGTTAAGCGCGAATGATCGGATAAATCAAAATCGGCAATGAACTCCTGAATGATGTCAAACATTTTTTCCTGATTGCGCGCCAGGCATTTGCCGTTAAATGAAATGAACGGCAAGCAGCTTCCATCCTGGTCATAGCGGGTGCGGGCGTGTGCTGCCAAACCGACACCACCGGTATAGGCATCGATGCGACGCGCCATCTCGGTATAGTCGTGCAGCGCGGTACCGCTGCGGGTCAGCGCATAACAGAAAAAAGGAACCCATGGAATGAGTCCCGCCGGCAGATCGCCGCTGCCGGCTGATGCTGCGAAATAAAAAATGTCAGAAGTCGCCTGACGATATAAAGTGGTATCGGAGGAACGGTCATAATCAGATTCTTTTACGATCGGCACCGTCGCGGGAATTTCTTTGCGGTCCAGGGTGGGCAAGATGGACACATCATCCTTGGCTTCCTGTTGTCTTTTTAAAGCCTCGCTGTCACGTTTAATTTTTTGCAGCGCGGCAGTCGACAGTTTCTTTTTTATTTTCTCCAATTCGTGTTGCACCCGCCGGGTTTCATTCTGTTCCATTTTTTGATCCGGCATCATGGTGAGCCGGATCCGATGGGAATTTTTCAGCAGTTTTTTTTCAATCAGATTTTCAAAAAACGGCTCTCGATTCATCAATTCGCGCAATTTATTGAGATCATCATCAAATTTTAAGATTCGGACCGGATCCCCGCCGTGCAATAATGGACCGCTGAATGCCAGGAGAAGTTTGATACCGTACGGGTATGGTGTGTTGGTTATCTCCTTGCGATGAAATTCAATTTGATGGATGGCTGATTCAATCAATTGGCGATCAATTCTGTTTTTAACCAGATCGGTCAGGGTATCAAAAATAATCGCTTCGACCTTTTCAGCTGCCCCGTCTTCAACATCTTTTAGCCCGGCAACAAAAGCCGTATCGCGATTATCAGTGTCCAGGCCGCAGCCGTCACACAGGGCAGAACCGAGCTCGGAGTCAATCAGGGCTTTGCGCAGCGGGGCCGCGGAATTTCCCAAAAGAACCTGTTCCAGAAGCGACAGCGTTAAAACCTGAAATGCATCTTTGATATCACCGACAAGCCATGCAAGACATGCCTGGTATTTTTTGGTTGGATCTTCATTCGGGCTGAACGGATATGGAAAAGAGGCGACCCGCGGCTTGCGCCATCGAGGTTGCGGGGCCACATCGGTATCCGGCGTGATATGCTCAAACTTTCGCAAAACCGTTGCTTCGATGGCGGCCAGGCTTTCAGCCAAAGGCACGTTGCCGTAAGTATAGAAAAAGGCATTGCTGGGATGGTAATGGCGACGGTGGAATTCTTTTAATTGCTGGTAGGTCAAAGAAGGGATTTCTACCGGATCTCCACCGGAATTGTAATGATAGGTTGTAGACGGATACAGTTCTTTCTGGATAGAGCGCACCATGACCTGGTCCGGTGAGGACATGGCGCCTTTCATTTCATTGTAAACCACCCCTTTGTATGCCAGCCGAAACCGGTCAGGATCATCTGTATTCAAATCGCCCTCAATTTCAAGGCGATGGCCTTCCTGCTTGAAACTCAGCTCGTCTAATTTCGGGAAAAAAGCGGCATCCAGGTACACATCCAGGAGGTTGAAGAAATCTTTGGTGTTCTGGGTCGAAAAGGGATACATGGTCCAATCTGAAGCGGTAAAGGCATTCATGAAAGTGCTCAGACTTCTTTTGAGCATCGAAAAGAAGGGGTCACGGACCGGATACCGACGGGAGCCGCAAAGCACCGTATGTTCGAGAATATGGGCAACACCGGTAGAATCAACCGGTACGGTTTTAAACGCAACACTGAACGTATTTTCTGCATCGTCGTTACTGATATGGATGTGCCGCGCTCCGGTCGGCTTGTGCTCCAGGTCATAAAAAAAGGATCGAATCCGCTCAAGGGGTACGACCCGCTTGACCGCATAGTTACCGACCGGCTCCCCCTGACGAAATTCTGAATTACGGTCATCCACATATTTTTTCATAAGCAGTGCTCTTTCAATGAAGGTGTTATCATTTTGGATTTTAGTCGCTTAAAAGAATTTACCACGAAAACACGAAAAAATAAAAAGCACGAAAATCTATATCGGTTTTCTTATTTTCGCCCTTTCGTGCTTTCGTGGTTAGTTTCAGTTGTTCGGATACACGCTGCGTCAGTTTAACGATAGCGATGGGTAGAGCGCCAAGGACAGATCGTAAATCAGGTAATGCGCGTTGTTTCAGGCAGCCACATAAATGCCGCGGCTTATGCGCTTGATTTTTCCTGTTTTGTTTAAGCGGAAAATAATATTGCGAATTTTTTTCTCACCAAAACCAGTCTTGGCCTGGATATCAGCGAAACCCAGTCCCTTACGGGAGCGCTTGATGGTCTCAAAAACCATATCTACGGCGGTGACGGCCGCTTTTGGACGCCCTGTCTGTCCCTTCGACGGATATCCGCCGCTTGCCATACCGGCCATGATCAGATTTTCCAGTCGATCCAGTTTAGCCATTATTCGATCGACGTCTTTTTTGGTGGGGATATTGTAATTCTGCATGAAAAATTTTACCATGGCATCAAAGCTGATACCTTTGCCCTTTTTTCTTGTCATGGAATCCTCCGGTTTGTGCAAGATTCAGATAAATGCTGTCTGGCACGTGACTGTTGGGTAAACCCATGGAATTTGAAGTAAAAATTAATGATAAAACCTTAAAAAGTCAAGATGACATCTCCTAAAGCATTGCTGAGAGCCTGGAACCTGAGGCCCAAAAAAAAACTGGGCCAGCATTTTCTAGTGGATCCTTCAACAGCCACTATGATTGCGAGACATTCGCGGATTTCATCAGCAGACACGGTCGTCGAGATCGGCGCCGGCTTGGGTGCGCTTACGATTCCTGTGGCTCGCATGGCAAAGAACGTTTATGCTGTCGAAAAAGATTCCCAATTAATTCAGCTGCTAAAGCCCGAGTTGGGGATCCACAAACTATCCAATGTTGACATTATCGAAAAAAATATTTTGGAAGTCGATTTAAAGCGCCTGGCCGGAAAATCGGATCGCCAGCTGGTCGTCATCGGAAATCTTCCCTATAACATCTCGTCACAGGTTCTGGTCAAGCTCATAGAGGCCCGTCGCCATGTGAACCGTGCGGTATTGATGTTTCAAAAAGAACTCGCCCGGCGGATTACGGCATGCCCCGGCAATAAAGATTACGGGAGACTGACCGTCATGCTGGCCTATTGCGCCGATATTAAATCCATTACAACGGTGGCGGCACCGCTTTTTTACCCGGCACCCAAAATCGATTCTCAAGTCGTCGAGATCAACTTTGATGTCAGACGCCAGTATCCGCTCCACGATGAACGCATGCTCTTTGAGGTGATCAAGGCGGCATTCGGGAACCGGCGCAAAACCTTGAAAAATGCATTAGCGAGCAGTGGCCTTCAAATCGAACCGTTGAAAGCCCAAAAGGCCCTCAGGGCAGCGGGCATTGATCCGGGTCGGCGGGCGGAGACTTTAGATGTGTCTGAATTTGTGGCGCTTCAAATCAGTTTGGCGCAGGCGCTCAAAGCTCGCCAAACGCCGTAGCCCTGCCCGCGGAAGAATGGGATATTGGACAGGAAAATCGGCAATTCGGTGAATGTCTCTTGACCCCGCTACGCAGGCATACTATGTTTTACAAGGGCTCTTCGGACATCGTTTAACTTGAATCCGGTTTAGCCGGAAAGGCGTGGACCAAAAGTATAGACCCCAAAGCACATGCGCCCGCCTCGCGGCACGGACTGGATAAATTTTGTGGCCTTGGTGCCTTTTTGGGCAACTATGATTTGGGACGCACTCAACGTCAAGATTTGAAAACCCGATATAGATGAGGAGATTCTAATGGCTGTCAAAGTATTGATTCGGCGGAAAGTACCGGAAGATAAAGCCAGAAAAATGATACCCCTTTTCCGGGAAATGCGATCGATGGCAAATCAACAGTCCGGCTACATCACCGGCGAAACCATGCGCAATCTTGAGAAGCCGGACGAATTCCTGGTCATCAGCACGTGGGAGACATCAGAAGATTGGAAGCGGTGGGTGCAAAGCGAACAACGTCGGCAGATCCAGGAACAAATTGATGCCCTGCTGGGTGGCAAAACTGAATATGAAATCTTCCACTATGGTTTTGCAGAGTGATCACCGGCCATGCTGGTTGGCGCTAATCGGAATTTTTGATTTAGCGAAAAGACTGATAAATTATACCACGAAAGCTCGAAAAAAAACGAAAACACGAAAACGTGTGACGATTTCGTGTTTTTAAATTTTCGTGTTTTCGTGGTTTTTTTATGCCACTGTTCAAATGTCGCTACATGTTTTCCGCTATGGATACCGTTCGATCGCCTAGAAGATTCACATAACTTCCCATTTCATTATCATACCAGCCATAGATAACCGCCTGGGTGACCGGCAACCGGATCTCGGAGGCATTTAAATTGGAAAATGATTCCTTTCCCAGGCCGGGTACATTTTTTAAATCGATCGTCGCTTCGGCAGTTCGGGTATGGGTTTCGTGGCCTTCGATAGTGGCCGCAACCCGGGGCAAGCCAATCATATCGCCGGAAACATTCTGTTTATCGGTGAAATAGAGATGGCCCTGGGCGCTTTCCCGGGCTGCCTGCTCAAATATATCATTGATCGTATCCCGCGTAATATAGGAACCCGTCGGTTCTTCCTGCAAGTTGATCACCAGAATAATCAGCGAGCCGGTTTGAACCGGTATACGAACAGATTCAGCAATGAAGGGGATTTCTTCCATTTCCGGAATGACCAATCGCAATGCGTTAGCCGCACCGGTAGTGGTCAGAATGATATTGTTCATGATACTTCTATTCTTGCGAAGATCCGTCTTGCCGGTTTTGGGCAGCCGGTCCAGCACTTCCTGCGATCCGGTGGCCGCATGCACGGTGGCCATGGATGCCGACATGATTTTTTTGGACCCGAAAGCATTGATCAACGGCTTGACCATATGCGCCAAACAGGTTGTCGTGCAGGACGCATTGGAAATAACTTTGTGACGTCTGGGGTCATAGTCATTTTCATTGATGCCCATCACGGTGGTCACTGCATCTTCAGGCGCAGCAGCACCTTTGTCATTAAATTTAAACGGAGCCGAAGCAATCACCTTTTCAGCACCCCCCTCAAGATGACCCCTGAGGGCACCTCCGGCATGATCGGCTTCCAAAGTCGGATCCAGAAATTGACCGGTTGTATCAACGACCAGTCGCACCCCGTGATCGCGCCAGCCGATTTCAACCGGATTGCGGTGTGACCTTAGAAACCGCACCTTGACGCCATCGACGTTCATCGAGCCGCTGTCCTCATCCAGTCCGTCGATTACCGGTTGGCCGCGATGACCGTAAAGATAACCGTGCAACCAGCCGTAGGTTGAATCGCGCTCAAGGTAATGGGCAATGTCGGCCAGGCCTGAGCCCGGCTGTCGCCCGATATTAACAATGATTTCATCAAAAAATTTGCGGCCGACATGGTGCCAGACGGTCAATTTGCCGATCCGGCCAAACCCGTTAACACCCAACTTCCTGCCCTCTGAATGCAAAATGTCCTTGCCCATGTCTAATTGGCTCCTTTCCCGTTTTCTTTGACTTTGATCAAACCTTGATAAACCGGCCCATCATGGCCGTCGATGCTGATGTGTTCGCCCGATTTTATTCTGAGCTGATTAAACTCACAATATTGCTCTTTTTCATTGCAAGCCAGATTGGAACAGCTGACCACACAGGTTTTACCCAGTCGATGTGCGATGACGGCTGCGTGAGAAGTAAGCCCCCCGCGGGCCGTCAACAGCCCATCAGCGGCATGAATCTCCTGAATGTCATCGGGCACCGTATCGTTGCGGGCAAGAATCAAATTTGCGCCGGGATCCATCACCCGCCATTCTTCAATTTCTTCCAATGTGAAAACCAGGCGGCCGCTCATGGCACCGCCACTGACGCCAACGCCATGCCCCAGATACAATTTCTGGGGATCTTCTTCGAAATCAAAAGTCAATACCTGTTTGCGTTCACGAATAGCCATGTCGCGGGTTTGCAGCAAATATAAATCATCCGGGGTCGGCCCTTCGAAGGTAAACTCAATTTCCTGCGGACTCCATCCCCTTTCATCAATCAGGTTATGGGCCCAGTCCGTCAGTGCACCGTAAATTTTGGGAAAATGAGTTTCCATGGTAATGTCGGTTTCACGCATTTCGATTTCCTGCTGGAAAATCGATATGGGCATGGTTTTCACCAGTCCGGCGACGACATCTTCCCCCTGATTGCCGATCGTAAAATCCCCCCAGAGTTTCAGCGTATCGGCGGACCAGCGCGGGTTATGCGTAAACACCACGCCGGTGCCGGACTGCTGGGACATATTGCCATAGACCATTGCCTGAACCGTAACGGCCGTCCCCCAGTCCTCTGAAATTCCGATGATCCGTCGATAAGCCATGGCCCTGGGTGATTCCCAGGAAGCCAGTACCGCTTTGATGGCCAGATGCAGTTGCTCGTAAGGATCTTCTACTACTTCGATGTCGGCATCCTGAATCAATTGCTTGTAGGAAAGGGCCACTTCGCGCATCTCTTTTCCGGTAAACTCTCTTTTGAGGGGGATTCCCAGCCGTTGTTTGGATTCGTTGATAATGGCATCGAAGTCATCCCGCTTTAAGCCAAAAGCCATGCCGTAGCATTGCAAAAAGCGGCGGTAATTATCCCAGGCAAACCAGGCGTTACCTGACTTTTCCGCAATCCCTTCGGTAATCTCTTCATTGTTGCCGACATCCAACAACGTATCCATCATCCCGGGTTGTGATATCGAAGACCCGCTGCGCACGGATAGCAGCAGCGGATTGTGGCGGTCGCCGAAAATCTTACCCGTCAGCTTTTCCAGAGCAGATATGTTCTCAATTATTTTTTCTTTAAAATTCTGCTCTGCCGGTGGATAGCTTTCAATGATTTCCCGGCAACGAAACACCTCGGTGGTAATGATGAATCCCGGTGGGATCGGATAACCGAAGCTTTTGAGCCGGACCATGTTGAGTCCTTTGTTTCCCAGATAGATGACCCCGGTCAAACGGGCTAGCGAGGAATCAATCGGCGTAATCGCATTTAGCGGATCATAAAGCAGCAATCGCTGAAGCTTGTCTTTGGGTAACTTGTTGGATTGTTGAAAAAGGGTGCTTAAAATCCGGCTTAAAAACAGATCAAGCTGTTGCAGTCCTAAACTTAGCGCAATGCGATCCCGGAAAAAAATTTCGGAAGCGCGCAGTTGCAGATTTTCACTGTCGATGGTTTCGTCGCGCGATAAAAATTTCGGCAACAGGGTATCCCACGGTGTCTGGTCGATAATCCGGATAAGATTTTGACCATGGATATTGTTAAAATAATCATTGACGATATTCTTAACGGCCTGGGCGAATCCCTTAAAAATATCCAGGTATTGCGTTAGAGTGAAGCCCTTGACTTCCAAAGAGTGGGCCAGAAATTCAAGCTGACGTTCGAATTCCTTGGATGAAATGCCGTCCAGTTTCAAAGCCCTGTCAAACAAACGCAACAAACTGTAAATTTGATGAAAGGTCGCTTTGGTAATCAGGCTGAGGTCAATTTTGTCAATCAATTCTTCAAAAAGCACGTTGACCAGAGACTCGATACGAAAGGTAAGTCCCAGACAGTCAAACTTCATTTCATGATAACTGCCATACATGGACGGAATATCGATGGTAATATGTCTTTTTTTATAGATATCCTGGCGGATTTCAAATGTTTCATCAGACAAAATGACCGCCTGCAATTTTTCCATATACTCCAACAGCATAAACAACTGCTTGTGCAAATCCGGTTCCACCAAAGCCGATTCGAGTCGGCTTAAGCCCGGCAGGGCCTCTGTTCGAAGCTGGGCCAGGTAAGCATCCAGCTCTATTAAATCGAATTTATATTTCTGGTTCAGCATCTTGTAGAAGACCACCGCAAGTTCAACACGCTCACAGTCGAGTTCGGACACGCCGTTAACGGCGGTCAGCCATTGTGCGACCTTTTTTTCGCTGATCGCAAGCAGATCGTTTGGAACGTCAATGCCCTTTTCTTTTAGATGCCCCATAATTTGAAACACACCATCGATAAAAGGCCCACGGGTATCGATCTGGTCATAAATGGCAGGCGGCACATAGGGCGCCAGGCGTGTTTTATCGCGGGTTTGCCAGAAATAGAGAACCGCCTCCATCAGGTCGATGATGCGATTACTGCTTTCCACATGGCTTTGTTTTCTGAGGTAATGGATCAAAATATCCCGGCGTCGGGATATCTCATCGATGCGCGTGGAAATGTCCCTCAGCTTGCCCTCGGCGCCGATATCATTGAAATAAACCGGGAATAGCCGGGTAAGCTGTTTGATAAGATTATAGACAGGACCGACGCCGCTGTTTAACAACTGGGTAATATCACGCGGAAACAAATCAATATCCTTGATAAATACACCGCAAAGGGACAGATGGATAATCAGGGCGGATAGCAAGCGGATGGACCGTTTGGGATCTAATTCGATCAACTCCAGCCAGGTCCGGATATTCAAAATGTGCGTTTTATTGACCTGTATTTGCCAGTTGTTGTCGACCCCCTGGATATTGGGCGAGGCAAAACCTAAATCGATGACCGAATCAATAAAGAAATTAATAAGATCAATGTCGTCGGTTTTATAAACCCCCTTTCCCATATTGAGCACGCAATTAAGTGCTGTGGCCGGATACATGCCGGCGCGCTCTTTTAAAATCGTAAAGGTTTTTTCAATCAGTTTTTGAATATCACGGTAATTTTCATTTTCGATAATCCATCCCAGGGTCTGGTTGATATCCCGCAACGCTTCTTCGTGGATGAGTGCCAAACCGGCAATGCTCATAACATGAAACAAAAATATCAGCTTGAGATGCCGGCCACGTCCGTTGCCCCCCGCTTTTGTCATTAGGCGTCGTGGAATTTGACGGTATTGTTCGACAATCTGGTTGAATCCGGGGAGTTTCAAAAGCGCGCTCAGCGTTTGATCGGATTCCATTTGGGGATGACCGGTCATTTGTTTCAGCTGATGCTTCCATTCTTTCAGTTGCGGATGCGCAATGGTTTCAAATAATTCGCTGTAGGATTCGTATCGATCAATTTCGGCGACTTCTTGCTCAAACCACAAGTGGGGATCACTTTGATCTAACCAGTAATCATAATTGAAATTGTAAAATTTTATGAGCAACCGGTTGATGGTATTGAATACACCGTCAGCGTGAGGTGCGCAGTTTAGAAAAGTTTGCGCCAATCGATTGATTTGATAGTAGCTGCGCGTAAAGAGGGTAAAAATGTCGTCGGGTAAATTGATGATCCGCAAAAAAGCGCCATCAATTGAAGGCAGAAATGCTTCCAGAACCGAATCGGAATCCTTAATGATTTTTTGTAAAAATAGCTGCAGGTTGTCAATGGCATCGACCTTGACATCTATGTCAACATCTGATGCAGCGGCATCAAAAAATATGTCGATCAATAAATTTGCGGCTGCCGGGCCTTTGGGATGACTTTTAACCAGATGAAAATATTCGAGGGAATATTTGCGGGTTTCGGTGACAATGAAACGCCAATTTTTATACGGATGGGAGAGTTCCTTCAAGAGGGTGTTCAGGCCATCCTTCAGCCCGTAGTATTGGGACATGACTTCCTGAAGGGTTGAATATTTCGCATCTATGGCGACATCGACATGATAGTCCGCCAGATTCACTTCAAGCGCTTTGGATTTGACTTTCACCGTTTGTTTCCTTAGGTCATATTCAAAAAACAGAGGTCAGAGGACCGATGGTAGAAGCTGTCGGATGCAACACGCATTCTCGCCTCTGACCTCTGGCTTCTGTCTTCTGACATCAATAGAGTACCAGAGTTCATAGCCAATTTCAAGAAAACGCAGCCCGTTGGCGAAACGATCGGATTACTCATTCGGATACCAGAGACCAGGATCGTTCTCAACGCCCGGTAGCATCGCAGTTCGTTGTCCGTGGTCCGTGGTTCTTTGGAAAACAAATGACTTGCCGGACAGCATAATCGCTCTTGCCACGGACGACAAACAACTTACTGATCATATAAAAAAGCCCCACCCGTAAAAGGAGAGGCTTTTTTTGATTTCATGTCATGCGAATTATGCGCGCAAAACCTGTAATCTAATCTTATAGCTCAAGCCATGAATCCGAATACAATGAATTTCCGAGAATGACATTGACGGTTTTGGCATAATTCTGCATCTCTTCGGACAGCGATCCCATATCCGGTTCGTTGCCATCCAGCATGCCGTATATTAGGTCAACGATGTCCTGACGCTTGCCCTTGGCAATATCGATCAGGATATCATCCAAAGGATCTGCAATCACAGAATACATGCCATATTTTTCGAGCATGACCATATACGTCTGGTTCAAAATGGGACGCAGGTGGTCCGGCGGCCCATTAGAGATGTTGGAAAGACCGCAGGTACTCTTGGCTCCCGGTGCAATTTCTGGCAGCATCTGTTGAAAGGTCATCAGACTGATCAGCTGGGGCTGCTGAATGTTGACGGGGGTGACGATGCCGTCGACCCAGATCTTTTCGTTGGGGATTCCGGCTTCATTGGCAAAATAAAGTAATTCGACTGCCAGCGCCGCCCGTTCATTTTCATCGCGCGGCAACCCCTCGGGCCCCCACATCAGTGCGATGAAGTCGGCGTTGTGTTCGACGGCCAGCGGAACCATGCGCTCGTATCGCTCTGGGCGAACCATAATCGAATTGATCAGCGGCGGCTGGGGCGTCTCCTTATAGACCTTGAGTGCCGCCTGGATGGCATCGATATTGGATGTATCCAAGGCCAACGGCACATCCGGGACAACCTCCTGAACGGTCTGCACCACCCAGGGCATCAGCTCGTGGCCGTCTTTTTTGGCCGGACCGAGATTGATGTCGATGTAATCCATCCCCTTTTCCTTCTGAAAAAGGGCTTCCTCCTGGATCGGCTTGGGATCGCGTTCTTTAAAGGCCGTGCCGATCTTTTTTGATATGACGTTTAAACTTTCTCCGATTAAATACATAGACCCTCCCTCCCACAAGTCAGGGGCTGCGCCCCAATTGGAATGTTGGATTGCTGAAATATTGGAAAAATGGGCTCAAGCCTCCGGCCATTGTTCCATCCTTCCAGTATTCCATTATTCCAAGATTTTATCTTGCCTTGAGAAATCCAGGGATATGGGCCGCCTCTCTGGGCCCTACCGTAATCTGCCAGCCCGGCAGTTCCTCCTCAACATCCCCGGCAATGGCAGCGGCATATCCCGGAATGATGAGTTCCTGGTTCTTGACCTTGTCCGCAATTCCGGATTTTTTGACGAACATGCCGACATCATCCCCGGCAAACTTTCCGGCCGCCCAGGCGGTCATGACCGAAAGCCCCTCGGAATCTTTGATCAGCAACCAGGAGGGTACCCGACTGCCTTCGATTTCACCGGAAACGATAAAGTACGTCAAGGCAAAATTAGTCGTCACCATCACCGGTGAATTTTCATCCGGATTATTGACTTCATAAATCCCTTCGGTTACCGTCATGGGACGCTGAGGATCGGTATAAATATTTAACCGTTCCAGCAGGAGGGGAAACAGACTTTCGCCGACAAAATCCGAAAGGACAACAATGCCACCGTATTTGGCAACAAACGTTGCCGAAATCAATGTTTCCATGTCCAGATTTGAGGCCATCTCATTCGGGAAAATGATGGTCGGAAAGCCCACGGAACGATTCAGATCCTTGAGCGCCGCCCGCCGGATGGCCACCTGATCCCGATGGGCCTGTTTAATTTCGCGAGATCCCGGATCCAGAACAATATCCTTAATGCCCAACTCGGTGAGTTTTTCGGTCAACGGCACCAGGCCTTCCACCGAATCGGCCCGCACGGCGATGGGTAGATTTTGTTCCTTGGCCAGAGCCCCCAGTTTATCCACATTGTTGTCGGTGGCTGCATACAGTAACGGACGTTTGAACCCGCTAACATCAACGGCGGCCTTCATGACACCGGGGTCCTCGGTCATCAGCACCAAGTTAAACTCGGATGTTTCGGCGATTTTTTGGGCGGCTTTGGCAAATGCATCCTTGTCGCCGTTGACATCCTTGAGGGCCACCAGCTCCGGTCGCAGATTCAAACCCACCCGTTCGAATTGAAGTGCATTCCAGGCTTTTAGTTTGGTTTCAAGATCCGACTCGGCAATGTCTGAAGGAACGGACGCAGCCAACAGGGTGGGGTTGTAAAAGGTTTTTTCGTGGCGGTACTGAACCGTTTCCCCACCTGTTGTTGCGGCACGAACGCCCTTGCCGATTTTTACCGGGCGGATTGGTGGAGCAGAGGCTTCAGCCAGTTGCTCGCGGGCCTCATCCGAAACGTATGGGCAGTTGTCCAATTCCGCTTTGCCGGAAGCCAGATTCATGGCAAATGCCAGACAGGTCGGCACACCGCATTCCTTGCAGTTGGTTTTCGGCAGTAATTTAAAAATCTGAATACCGGTTAATGCCATCTTCTTCTCCTTGTATCATGTTACGCGTTACGAGTTGCGGCCCGCCCGCCATCACGAGCCGCTCAGGCGAGGCGGGCGGGCCGCAACGCTTGTCAATTAGCCTCCGATGATCGGATCCATTTCCAGAGCCGGATGTTTTTTCTCCTGCAGAAAGGGCAGAATCTCCTCTTCGGTAACACCAACGGTCTCATCGGCTATGCGGTCAATCAGGTCCGGCATGCCGACTTCCTCACCGCGTCTAACAAGCCGCTCACGGATTTCCTCTTTCAGATCCTTGGGCATCCACACCAGCCTTTTGATACCGCCATCGCCCAGGATAAATTTACGCTGGGTGATGTTAAACTTGGAGTGACCCACAAATCCCGGAGAAGATGCGCCCCCGCCCATGACACCGGCCAGGGTGGTGAACTTCATGCCGCAAGGGGTTTCCCCGCTGTAGTCCCGGCCAACCGTCATGACGCCGTTGCATTGCGGCAACATGGCGGCAATGCACTCACAGCAACCGCAGGTGGTCATGGGGTCATGGACCATGGAATAAAAGTTGTAATGATCCACGGCCCCGCGGGATGCCTTTCGCACAAATTCATTGACGCCCTTCCACTGCCCCAGAACCGGATCCAGGCATTCGCCTTTCTCGATCGGCTGGTTGGGGCCGGTAGGATTGATTTCAAAGGACGCCTTGCAGTCCATCCAGTTGTAAGCCCCGCAAAGGCCGGTCCGCTCAGGACTGACCGTACAGACATGATTGGGCGCAAAGGACTGGCACAGCGTGCAGGAATAATAGGTTTCCACATCTTCATCGGTCATCTTCTCGACACGCTCGTCGCGGGTTTTGTATTCGGCCCGGGCGCGCTTGGTCAGCTCATCCACATCCTTTTTCTCGGTGTAAAGCGTGACCTGGACCTTATCGACGATTTTCTGGAAATCCTGGTGAAACTTGGCATGCAGCACCGTGCCGATATCCTTGAGGGTAAATCCCTTTTCGATGGCCGCTTTGCTGACCCGGATCCAGGAAATATCGCGCTGGCCGATGTGCATGATGCCCTGAATATAATTGATCAGATGGTGGATCTGACGCTCAATGATGGGCTCAAAGTCGGTCTGAAATTCGCGCCCGGCAATCTGGACATATATGCCCAGCGGCATGGTCTCGCCCTCTTTGAGCTCGGTCACGTCCGGACCGATGACATCGACCTTGCCGTCGTCGATTTCATTCATCTCGGCCATCTTGACCAGCTCGGTGCACTGGGTCTTTCCGCCGCCCATCTGGGCGTACAGATCCGCGCCGCGCACACGCTCGCCTTCATAGGCCGGTCCAAAGGAGCAGGGAATCTCAATCGTAGATACGCTCACTTTCAAACCGCGAACTTCAACCGATTTTTGGACCATTTCCTCGTGGGACACATTGGCCACCACGTGCTCATAGGTACAGATCCCGGTGGGCAGAACTTCGGGAATATCGGTATCAGCCAGGGTCGGAAACCCCCAGTTGACACAGCCCGCGGCCGCGCCGGCCCAATCGGTGCCGACTTCGCCCAGCGCGTTCACAAAGGCAAAGATGCGGTTCTTGTTGTACAGCAGCATCTTTTTATAATCGCCCGGCTGAACGTTGCCGAAGGCCATGGCCGCCCGGTTGGCAAAACCCAGGGCAAAAATGGCCGAAGAAATATAGGGACCGAAAGGTACAATCCGGGTGTTCCAGCCGATCTGCACGCCGGCTTCAAGCAGCTGCTGGGCCACCGAAGTGTTATTGTGGCCGGCGGCCAGAAAAATGTACAGACTGCGTCTCTGATATTCCTCGACGATCATCTTGGCTATTTCAGGATCCGGTGCTGCGCCGACAATGGCGGCAAAGCCCGGTGCGCTGCCGTCCACAAATTCCACCCCGCGTTTGCGGAAGACGGTGTCATCGGCCGCCCCCAACCAGATTTTGCCGGCTTCTTCGTCGATATCTTCAGAATGCAGATAAAAATCCGGTTCATTCAAATAGCGCAGGGCCTCTCTGATCTCAAAAGCAAACAGAGTGGCCATACCGGCATCCAGCAGCGGCCCCAGGTAAGGCAGGTGGTTCATGCCTTTAATGTGCGGCGGCAGCAGTTTACGCGTTACATCCAGCGCTTTATTAATGTCTTCCAGGGTTTCGACTTTAATTCCCAACAGTGAATAAATGACCGGCAGATAGTAGGCGGTGTTGGGAAAGCCCACCTTGGTATCTGCGTTGAAGGTATCCAGTGCTTTTTGATATTCGCCTTCAACCTGCGACACAACGTTGTAGCCACCTTGAATCGCGGCGAATGCAACTAGCTTAGACATACAGTTGCCTCCTTTTCTGAGGATTAAAAATTGTGAATCGTAATGGGTAAACGAGGGATGAAGGGATTAACACCCGTGATTTCGGGATCCCTGAATCCCTGTATTATCCTTAAGCTTCGAGCCGCTGGCGATCGGCCATGTCCATCAGGACCCGCTCGCGCGCCTTGTCGATACCGAGCTCTTTGCGTTTTTTATCGATATGGGCAATCATTTTACGCGCCATTTCGATCGGATCGACCGCCAGATCCCACTTGCCGCCGTAAATTTTCTCCAGCTCTTCAAACAGATACTGTTGAAAAACCGGGGCGCCCGATGTCGGCAAATTCACCCCGAACAGGGTGTATACACCGGAAGCCACGAAATAATGGCCGATGCTGATGGCTTTTTCGCTCATCCATTCCGGTGCGGCCCCGGCCGCCGGCAGATCCTGAATGTCATTGCCCAGTCCGCCCGCTTTGACCACCTCGGTGGCTGCCAGCAGAATACGGCTGTTGTCCACGCATGAGCCCAGATGCAGCACCGGCGGGATACCCACGGTCTCGCACACTTCGGCCAGACCCGGTCCGCAGTATACGTGTGCAGCGCCCGGCGTCAGCAGACCTTCCATGGCGCAGGCAATTCCGTTGCAGCCGGTGGTCAGCACGATGACGTCGTTTTTGACCAGCTCTTTGACCAGCGTCAGGTGGGCTTCATTGTGGCGGGTTCGGGCGTTGTTGCAACCCACCACGCCGGCAATGCCCCGGATGCGGCCATTGATAATGTTGTCATTTAAGGTGAAGTAAGAGCCGCGGAAAGTGCCTCCCAGATGATACTGAACCGACTCGACGCCAAAACCGGCAATCTGCGCGGCTTTCTGGCCGGGAATCATCACATCGGCACCGCGGTTTTCGAAATTATCGATGGCCATTTTAACAATCTTCTTGGCGTCTTCCATGGCATGGTGCTCGTCGAATTCGATGTGGGTGACGTTGTCCTGCTCCATGCGGGCGATCGGGTGGGTGGTGATCAGTTTGGTGTGGAAACATTTGGCCACATTGGCCAGGTTCTGAAAGACACACTGTACATCGACCACCATGGCATCGCAGGCTCCGGTCACAATGGCCAGCTCCTGCTGCAGGAAGGTACCGGCCGGCGGCACTCCATGGCGCTGCAAAATCTCGTTGCCGGTACAACAGATGCCACCCAGCTGAATGCCCTTAGCGCCTTTTGATTTGGCATAATCGATCATTTCCTGGGATTGGGCTGCAGCCACAATCATCTCGGATAGAACCGGCTCGTGCCCGTGAATAATGATATTGACCTGGTCTTCTTTCATGACACCGAGATTGGCCTCGGATTGAAGTGGAAATGGCGTGCCGAACAATACATCCTGCAAATCGGTGGCAATCATAGATCCGCCCCAGCCATCGGCCAGCGCGGCCCGGGTGCACTGTTTGACGATATTTTTGTAATCCTGATCAACACCCATATGGGTGCGATGCATGATCTCCACAATTTCTCTGTCAATATTGCGCGGCAAAACGCCCAATTTTTGCCAGCGTTCATACAGCGCCTTGGGAGCACGTTTAAGATAATCCAACTCACCTTCAGGCTTGCCCCATTCGCCCATGGCTTTTTCGGCTACCTCCAGAGCGATTTCATCCAGATTGCGATCGACTTGCTCACCGTCTACCTCAACGGTAACGTCGACCCCAAAATGGGGAGCAATCGCCAGCAGTTTGTTGGTATCTTTGATCTTATAATCACCGGTCTCTTTATTGGCCACCGATAAAAAGACTTCGGCAACATTGCGCCCGTGATCGGAATGGGCTGCCGCGCCGGCCGCTACCATACGCGCAAAATTACGGGCTGCAATGGTGTTGGCGGTAGCGCCGCATAGCCCCTTGCGCTCATCTTCGCCCTCGATGCCGGATTTGGGAAGCGGCAGGCGGCAGGGACCCATGGCACAATTCTTACAGCAGGTGCCTTGAATCCCTATATTACACGGTTTCATGGTGACAGCGCGGTCAAAAATGGTCTCGACGCCCAGTTCCTGAGCGCGCCGGATCATTTGCTGACTGGCCGCATCAACAGTGGCCGCCACCGGGTCAGCAACTTTTTTGGCCTTTTCGGGTTTAACAGCTTTCTTATCGGTTGTTTCTGGCATATATGGTTCCTCCCCACGATTAGAATTAGATTTGTCCGTCGATGCTTGATTCATATGCGTTTTATCAACGGTCGATTATGGATTTCGTTTGTGGATCCAGTTCAGGTTATCGATCATTTTTTCCACCATTGTTTTTTGAACCTCAGCCGGTGTTTTCTTGGCCGCTTCCTTATCGGTTGCGGTGCGTTTGGCGACCAGATCGGCGCGCTCTTTGGCCCGCTTTTGCCGGATCTCATCGAGCTCGGCATCGATCTTGGCTTTTTCCTCAGCCGCCTTTTTGGCCTCTGCTTCAGCCTTGGCCTTGGCTTCGGCTTCGGCTTTGGCAGCAGCGTCGGCTTCCGCCTTGGCTTTGGCCTCTTCAGCCGCTTTGGCCTGGGCTTCGGCATCGGCTTTGGCTTTGGCTTCGGCTTCCGCTTTGGCTTTGGCTGCGGCTTCAGCCTGCGCGGCCGCATCCACTTCAGGTGCCGCTTCGGCCTTGGGCGCCGCAGCGGCTGCCGGCTCGGCCGGTGCCGCTGCTTTTTTCTCCGGCTCGGGCGCCGCTTCCTTTTTTGGCGCCGGTGCAGCTTTCTTTTCCGGTTCGGGGGCCGCCTTTTTGGCCGGAGCGGCTTTCTTTTCTTCTTCGATGGCCAGATCCGGCTCCGGGGAAAGCGCCAGCAGATCTATATCCACTCCATCCAGCTGCTTTTTGATACCGGGCACATCGGTGGCCACACCACCGTCATACACCAGGTCAATGTAAGCTTTGACCAACCGGATCGATTCAGGATGGCGCATGATCAGCACATCGGAGCCGCCCATCAGGTAAGCAACAGCCCCGACGGCTTCCATAAGAATGCCGCGCTTTTCAGGATCGCCCAAAGTGGGCGCTTCGTCCACCGGCTGTTTGGCCTCTTTACATTTCCAGACCTCGTTGCCCAGATTGTTGATCAGGGGCAGCTGCAGTTTGTCATCCCCTTGCGCCAGCGCCGCCATGCGGATGCGTTCCATCACCGAATAGGAATATTCCAGACCGTAGCCCAGACCGCCGGTGGTCGGATCGATGATCAGTTTGTCCATCGAAACCCCCAGGTTCTCGAGCAAAATGTTGCACTGTTTGGCCAGGTTAACATCGATAGGTGACGAAGCAATTATCGTATGCCCGAAGCCCATGGCTGCCGCGCCGATGCCTTTGTGGTTTTTGTCTTCCACAGGGCCCAGAATCAGGTTTTTTCCCTGGCACTCCTCGGCAATTTTCTTGAGCACTTCCTCGTCTTTTTCCACGCTGGCGGTGCCCCAGACGACCAGCGGCACGTCAATGGCATCGAGAACCTTCTTGACCGTGGCAGCGGCCTCATCGGCGCTGGTGTCGTTGCCGTTGGGGTCTGTGCTTTTGAGCTGCAACACGATCATATCCGCTCCGTATTCATCGACGCATTTTTTGGCCCAGGCCGCCGGATCCGAAATCACATCCTTAAACGGGCTCAAAGCGGCTTCTGGCCATTCCTCCGGTTCCATATCCCATATTTCCATGGCGATCCTGGGTTTATGGGGCATTTCGCCTTCAAAACTGTAAAACGGGTAGCAGGTGGCGCCACCGACCGTGACGGCTTTATCTCCCTGTCCGAGTGTAATTTCTTTGATTGCGCCGGAATACTTTTCTTTTGTAAATTCTAAACCCAATGTTACCTCCTTGTCTCTTTCCAACAGCAATTGAGGTGATTAATATTTGGTGCTTCTCTTATCCTGTTTTCATCCACAGCAGAGCAAACCCGCACGGGTGCTCACGATTTAACCATGTCCCCCTTTCATGATGTATTTATTTTAAGAATCTACAGACGGTAGATATAATGTCTCGCAGGCGGAAGGGAGAAATTCCCTCATTGAAACGGCAATCCGCAGCCCCGCTGGCGTGCGGCTTTTACGCGACCAGGGATCCCCCCCATCATAAGCTAAATGCAGAATATTGCTATTTATACGGGGAGGATGGCTTTGTCAAGAGCGGAGCTCGACTAAATAGAAATTTCTTAATAAATCCGATTCATTATCCGTTTTTCTGGCGGGCTTCAAGACGGGCCTTTAATTTGGGAAATTGATTGATGTCGGTATGCGGCAAAAACAGGGCGGCGATATAGTTATCCATGTAGGAGGGTGTGTCCGATAGTTCAAAATTCGTCATTTTATCGGTCACCTCCACCACATCCTTGCGAATCCGGTTGGTCAAACTGCTCATGCGGGCACCCATCAACGAGCCATTGCCGATAAAGGTGACCTTGTCGGGATCCATTTCGGGCAGCAGCCCGATGACCGTGGCTTTTTCCAAATCCACGTAGCTGCCGAAACCACCGGCCAGTACAATGTGCTCAATATCCTGAATATTCATGCCGACTTCGGTCAGCAGGGTCATGCAGCCGCTGTAAATAGCCCCCTTGGCCCGGATAAGGTTTTCAATATCGATTTCGGTCAGAACGACATCGCGATCGATTTGGGTATCATCCTTCCAGGCCATAACGTACTCGTAAACCCCCTCATTTTCGCGGATGCGGTCTGTTTCCAGGTCCCGATTGAATTTGCCCAGATTGTTGATGACACCCAGCTCAAACAGGGTAGCGACCATGGTGATCAGGCCGGAGCCACAGATGCCCTTGGGACGAACGTTGCCAATGGTGATAATCATCGGCTCATAGGTAACCGGATCGATTGAAAAATCTTCAATAGCTCCTTTTTCGGCGCGCATGCCGAATTTAAGGCCGCCGCCTTCAAAAGCCGGTCCGGCCGAACAGGCTGCACAGGCCAGCCAGTCTTTGTTGCCAATTACAATTTCGGCATTGGTTCCGACATCCATATACAGCGTCAACTTCTCGGTACGGTAAATGCCGGATCCCATCACACCGGCGACGATGTCACCGCCGACGTAGCTGGAGACTGCCGGATAAACCAGGGCCGAAACATGGTCACCGACCGCCATCCCCAGATCCTTGGCCCGGGTGGGCGGATACAGAGTCGCCGCCGGAACGTACGGTGAACGACGGATGTAGCGTGGGTTAATTTTGAGCATCAACTGAGTCATGGTCGTGTTGCCGGCCAGCGTGACGGTCGATAGATCCTCATGATCAATGCCGGATTTTTTGATAATCTTGACGAGTATTTTATTGATGGTGCCCATAACGACTTCATGCAGGCGCTGCAGACCGCCCGGCTTTTCCGCATACACGATCCGCGATATGACGTCTTCTCCAAAGCTGATCTGGCTGTTGAATTCGCCGTGCTCGGCCATTACATCACCGCTGATCAAATCAATAACCTGACCATAAAGGGTGGTCGTTCCGATATCCAAGGCAATCGCATAACTGTGACGGGTGGTATCCCCCGGTTGCACATTGATCAAGCGGGTTTTTCCGATATCGCGGACCGGGCGAACAAGAGTGGCGGTGACTTCAAAATCATTTTGGCGGATGACATCCGGAATTTTTCGAATAACCGAAAGCGCAACATCCAGACGATGTTCATCATGCTTGGCTTTTAGATAACTGATCAGACGGGTAATATCCGACAGGTTATCCTGCAGCGTCGGCTCCGGCAGCTGCAGAAATTTTTTCTCAACCGGTGCCACAAACAGGCCCTTTTCCTTTAATTCGTCAAAATTCATTTCCTGAATGTGGGCGGTTTTGCGCGGCGTCATCTGGGTGCGCAAGGCACTGACATCGATGGCCGATTCAACCGGGATGCGCACCGCCAGATCGCTTTTTACGACGGCCTGGCACGCCAGCCGAAAGCCTTTTTCCTGATCTTGCGGATCGATTTTTTCACTGATGCCGCCATCCACTGTCCCTTCTTCGATCTGAACGCGGCACTTGCCACAAACACCCTCCCCGCCGCAGGAGGCGTTCACATGCACGCCGGCTTCCATGGCAGCGTTAATAATGGTTTCGCCCTCGGGTACGGTAATCTCTGTCTGATGGGGTAAAAAAACGATTTTATAATTGGGCATCTTGGTTTCCTTAATTGTTAAAGTCTTTAATTGCTGATGGCAGCCAGTAAACAAAATGGCACTGTTGAAAAGCTGCTTAAATCCGCCACCTTACTTATACTGGTTTATCAAATTTACAACTCAGCTTCAGCATATCTCCGTCGAAAAAACTGTCGACTTTGTAGGGCAGCGATTTAAACAATTTGATCATCCCTCTGTTTTGCGCGGATGTGAAAGCCATTAAGCCGGAAATGCCGTTTTCCCGAGCTGCAAACGCCAGTTTGCCCAGCAGAATCTTGCCCAGGCCCTTATGTTGAAAGGGTTTGCTGATTGAAAAGGCAACCTCGGCTATATTGCTGGCCGGATCGAGCAGGCATTCACCGATGCCGACCACCTGACCGAAACCCACCTCACCGACAACCGCAACGATGGTCAGATCTTTAATGTAATCGATCAATGAGACCCCTTTGACATCATCGTGGACAAAGCTGGTTTTCTCGTGAAAAAAACGGGCAACAACGTCATCTTTGTCGAGGCTGTAGAAATGTTCCTGGATGCGGCGTTCATCCACCGGCTTGGCGGGTCTGATGGTGACCGCCTGATTGCCGATAGTAACCGTTTCTTCCAGGTGAATCGGGTAAACCCCGTGAATGGATTCGCTCAACGTTCGTTCCGCGCTCAAGAGCCCCATCTTTTTGGCTTCGTGAAACAATTCATCGCGGAACTCGGGATGGGCAATGCTGATCATGGCCATGGCCCTTTCCTGAAGACTTTTGCCGAATAAATTCACCATGCCGTATTCGGTGACGACATGATGGACATCGCCTCTGGGAACCACCACCGCCTCATCATCCAATTGGGGCACAATGCGGCTCTTTGTTCCCTTCAGGGCAGTGGCCGGCAACATCATTATGGATTTGCCCCCTGGGGATCGAACCGCACCGCGCAAAAAATCGAGCATGCCGGTGACCCCCGAGAAATGATTGTAAGGCAGCGCATCTGCAGCCACCTGGCCGGTCAAATCGATGCTCATGGCAACGTTCATTGACACCATTTTGTTGTGGCGGGCAATAATCGCGGGGTCATTGACATAGTCAGAAGGGTAAAATTCAATCGCGGGATTGTCGTTTAAAAATTCATACAGTTCTTCATTGCCGATGGCACCGGCGGCCACCATTTTACCGTCATTGAAGCCCTTCTTACGGTTGGTAATGACTCCCCGGGAGAACAGATGCATGATGTCACTGGTCATATATTGGGTATGGATGCCCAGATCATTTTTATCCGCCAGCGCCAGCAGGGTGGCCTGGTGAGTGGAGCCCAGTCCGATTTCCATCGTGGATCCGTCTTCGATCAGGCGCGCAATCAGCCGCCCGATGTCATTGGCGGCTTTCAGTTCCGGCGTTTCCCCGATGGTCAGCAACGGTTCATCATGTTCGACAAATACATCGACCTCATTGACGTGCAAAAAGCTGCGCCCCAGGACTCTGGGCATGTGCGCATTCACCTGGGCAATGACCAAATCCGCCGACAAGGCGGCCGCCAGGGTTATATCCACCGATACACCCAAGCTCATCCAGCCAAAATCATCCGGCGGCGAGACCTGAATCAAGGCGACATGAATCGGCAACAGTCGGCTTTTAAACAGATGCGGGACTGCCGAAAGATTCATCGGCGTAATAAAGCGCTTGTTGCGGGCAATAGCCTGAGGCTTTGCCGAGCCCAGGTAAAAAGAACGAATATTTAGGCTTTGATCATGGGTCTTGTCGGCAATCAGCGTCAAAGGTGTGGTTTCCAGGGTCATCAGCCGGTTGATTTCAATGTCTTTGAAATAATTGGATGCTTCGGAAAGTTCCCGCACCAGATGTTGGGGCTCGCCGCAGGATGAGCCGATGAATACCCGCTGGGCGGGTTTGATCATGGCAATTGCTTGGGCGGCCGTTTTTTTGTTTTCAATATATTTATCAGCCCAGTAGCCGGTTAAAGGCATGATTTTCTCCTGATGTTTATGTTGCGATATATCGAAATCACAAAGACTAAAAGGTTTCTCTATTATGCTAAGATTTTATTTGACCTCGAATGACCCCATTTTAGCTTCGGTGGAAGGAAGCCGGGTTTCTGCGGCAACCCGCCCCTCGGCTGCATTACGCCGGCTGCATGCCACGATCAGCCAGCCGATGAATCCCAGTGCTATGGCGGCGGCGCCGGCCAGGCAAATAAAAACGGTTTCGATGTCGTAATTTGTTTCAATGGCTGCAACGCCCTTAACGGCCAGGGCGCCCACACCAAAGGTCAGCACGAACTTGGCACCGAAAGCGGAATGATGAAAACGTTTGGGTGCGAAACGCGCCACCAGAGTGTTTTCAATCGGTTGCATCCCGAGCAAAAAAAAGAAAAAAAAGACTGCCAGACCGACCAGCAACAGGTCGCGCGCCAGGGCCAACCAGAAAGCCGCCAGCCCGGCGATCCCAAAAAAAATCAGGTATAATATGCTCGGGTCATAACGATCGGCAAACTGACCGCCGCTGAACTGTCCGCCCACGCCGATCAGGAAAATAACCGATGTGATCGCCGTGGCCACCAGGTTATGCGATAAAGTGCCCTGGGTGAATCCGGTCAGCCATTGGTAAAGCATGGGCGTCTTTAACTCAAAATAGGCCGGCAAGATAACCGTAGCCCCCCGGTAAACGATACCGCCCAGCATCATGGCCGCCAGCAGGATAAGAAAGGCCCTCAGAATGCCGTTGCCTTCACTTTTTTCTTTTACGGCAGCGGCGTCTGAGACCTCCATCGGATAGGCCATCATGAGGACCGCACCGCCGAGGTTCAGTCCGCCCAGACACACATAGGCCGCCTGGGGTCCCCACAGCCAGTTCATAACACCGGTCAACAGCGGTGCCATAGCCAGGCCCAAATTACCAAACATTCCATTATACCCCATGCCAATGCTGACACGCGACATCTCTTTGGATATCATCCCCAATCCGGCCGGATGGTAGATTCCGGAAAAGAATCCCAGAGCGGCCAGCGCCACACTCAGAATAAGCGGTGTATCCAGCCACAGCGCGGCAGCGCCACTGGCAAGGCTCGATCCCAGAAAATAAATGAACAATAGCGGTCGTGCGCCAAAATGATCGGCCAGAAGCCCCCAGAACAGGGCGGTCACTCCGAACAAAAGATACATCCAGAAGCTGAGCGAAAGCACCTGCGCCATCGGCATCTCAAGGCGCGCCATCAGCGGCAATACAAGCGCTGGGAATACCAGCATGTTAAAATGGCTCATAAAATGACCATAACAGGTGTTCAACAGAATACGTCGATCACGGACGTCGAGCTTTGTATTTCGATTCGATTTCATCAACTACCTTTAAGATTCATCCTCAAGGGTTTCATCATCATCGATGGTGACCGGCTCCATCAATTTAGCCGATTCCGAGGTGGGCAGCTCCTGAACCTTGCCAAGCTTGCGGGTAATAACCCGGGTGCGCACTTCTGCCTGATCGATGGTATTGCTGGCTTCCTGCAGTTTCTTTTTGGTCTTCGCCAGCACCTCGCCGAACTTACCAAACTGAGTTTTCACCGCCCCCAGCAGCTCCCAGACCTCACTGGATCGTTTCTCGATGGCCAGGGTTCGAAATCCCATCTGCAGGCTGTTTAAAAGCGCCGCCAGGGTTGTCGGTCCGGTCACCACGATGCGATAATCCGTTTGCAGGCTGTCGCACAGGCCCGGGCGCCTTAACACTTCAGCATACAGGCCTTCGACGGGCAAAAACATGATCCCGAAATCGGTGGTCTGCGGCGGATCGATATATTTTTCCCGAATCGCCTTGGCTTCGGCTTTGACACGCACCTCCAGGTTTTTAACTGATTTTTCGGCAAGGGTTTTATCGGCGGCTTCCTGAGCATCCAGCAGGCGTTGGTAATCTTCCTGGGGAAACTTGGAGTCAATGGGCAGCCAGACAACTTTCTCCGGCTGTGAATCCGAACCGGGTAATTTGATGGCAAATTCCACCCGCTCACCGCTGGATTTTTTAGTGGCCACATTGACGGCATATTGGTCCGGCGTCAGGATCTGCTCTAAAATGTGACTGAGCCGGATTTCACCCCAGGTGCCCCGGGTTTTGACATTGGTCAAGACTTTTTTCAGGTCGCCCACACCGGTCGCCAGGCTTCTCATCTCACCCAGCCCTTTGTAGACCTGCTCCAAACGCTCGCTAACTTGCTTAAAGGATTCCGTCAGTCTTCGCTCCAATGTGGATTGCAATTTTTCGTCCACCACCGCGCGCATCTGCTCAAGTTTGCGGCTGTTGTCTTCCATCAGGGTTCGCAACTGGCTTTCGATGGCGATGCGCATCGCCTCAAATTTTTTTTCATTCAGCCGGGTCATCTCTGACAATTGCTTGGAAAAGCTATCCAGCTGGTCTTTTTGCATGCCGGCGACCTCGCGCATCTGTTTGAGCTGCGAGTCACTGGCAAATTTCAAGGTGCTGCCGATTTCCTCACGCGCCTGCCTTGCGTTGCCGGCCGATTCCTGGCGGTTGTGCGCAAACTCATCTCTGACCATTCGTTCAGTATGCTCTTGTTGTTTTTTAAGATTCGCAAAAAAATCCTGGGCCCTTATCTCGCGGCGTCGGACTAAAACAATCAGCAGAATCAGGGCAACAATCAAAATCAGCCCGACGACGATCACCAGCAAATTGGTCGTTCCAATTTCAGCGATGAGGGTATCAAAAAAAGGCATCTGTTGTTGACTCTTTCTGTTTTAGGCGAACAGAACTTGACCCATAGATACAACTGCCCAAAGATCAATTCCACTCCAAAACAATCGATAGTTGAAACAGAGGGTATATCCTTGCACTTCAGAAAGCAACAGGCTATCGCTTGCGTTCACCATAGAAACATACCGGCGGTTCGCTTCCAACTGTTGGGCAATTAATCAGAATATTCCTTAGCTTATTGAATTTCATATATTTATATTATTATCCGCTCAATCCAAGTTCTGGGGATTATAGAGAAAACACGATTGAGCGTCAAGCGCTCCGCCCGCAAATCGGCGTTATTTAAATGCAGCGGTCCTATTGACTCAGTGCGGGTTTTGATGCCGCGCTGGAGGTCAACCGTAGCTGTCAGTCCGGATTCTTTCTCAGGTGCCATGACGATGACCAGACAACCTTTCTCAACAGCACGGGATTGCCGCCCCAGTAAATGAATACGGCCGGAATCCGGAAAAATCATATGGTAAGGTTGATTTTAAAACCTGATTGAGCTATTGGCGAAGGAGCATACCGAAGACTTATATAAGGGGGTAAAAGAATGCAGCCGCTGTTTTCACCTTTTACGCTCAAAGGCATTCAACTGAAAAATAGAATCATCATGCCCGGCCTGGCGTCTTTTTTAATCGGCGAAGACGGCTCTATCTCAGAGACCACAATCGAGCATTATCGCCGAAGAGCGGCCGGCGGACCGGCAATGATTATCATGGAAGCCTGTGCGGTCTCACCTGAGGGAGTGGTGTCCAATCATCAGGCCCGTATCGATGATGACCGTTTTATTGAGGGCCTGCATAAAATTGCCGCCGTGATGAAATCAGAAGGTTCGGTGCCGGCCGTTCAAATTCATCACGGCGGACGACAGACCTCGATCAAGGTCATTAAACGCAAACCTCTGGCGCCTTCTGCGATTCCCTGCCCGACGATCCGGGGGGATGTCGAACCCCTGACAACTGAAGGAATCCACGAAATCGTGCAAAAATTCGGCGATGCCGCCCAGCGCGCGCAACAGGCCGGCTTTGAATTGATTGAGATCCACGGTGCACATGGATATCTGATAAATCAGTTTTTATCAAAGGTGAGCAATGTGCGCGAGGACGAGTATGGTGGCGATATTGTCGGTCGCAGTCGATTTGCCATCGAAATCGTCGAGACCATTCGTCAGCGCCTCGGACCACAATTTCCCCTCTCCTTTAAAATCAGTGCCCAGGAATTTCTGCCCGATGGCCTGACGGTTACAGAGAGCATCGAGATCTTGAAACACCTGGAAAAAGCCGGCATCGACGTGGTCCAGGTTTCCGCCGGCAACGATATTACGGCGGAATGGATCTGCCAGCCCATGTTTATGGCGCAGGCCTGTCTGGCGGAATCCGCCGCCAGGATTAAAAAGGCTTTGAACATCCCGGTAATGACCGTCGGCCGGATAAACGATCCGGTGATCGCCAATGAAGTTCTGGAAAAAAACCAGGCGGACCTGGTTTGCATCGGTCGGGGCCTCTTAGCCGATCCGCAGTTGCCCAATAAAGCCAGAGAGGGCCGTCTGGACGAAATTCGCACCTGCATCGCCTGCAACACCTGCATGGAATCCATCTTTCGCAAAGGCCGCATTGAATGCCTGGTCAATCCGATGCTGGGTCGCGAAAAAGAAATGGCTTTTGTCCCCACCCGCAAACCGAAGAGCGTCATGGTGGTCGGCGGAGGTCCCGGCGGTTTGAATGTAGCCTGGGTGGCAGCCAGGCGCGGCCACAAGGTCGATGTGTTCGAAAAACGAAGCGTTCTGGGAGGACAATTGCTCTCCGGCAGTGTGCCGGTCCACAAGAAAGAATTGCTCAGTCTGATCAGATTTCAGAAAAAACAGATCGAAAAATTCGGTGTGACCTGTCATCTCGGCCATGCGGTCAAGGTTACAGACATCCAGAAGTTCAATCCGGATGTGGTCATTCTGGCTACCGGATCGAAACCAGCGCTTCCGCCGGTGGACGGCATCCACAGGTCCATTGTCGCGACCTATGAAGATGTGCTCAACGGCTCTCCGCCGTCCTTTACAAAAGCGGTGGTCGTCGGTGGCGGTTCGACCGGACTGGAATTGGCCCTGTACCTGGCTGAAAATGGCTGTCATGTGAGCGTGGTTGAGATGCTCGCTAAAATCGGACACGGCCTTGAATCCATGAACAAAAAAATTTTGCTCGGAAGGCTCAAAGCGCATAATGTGAGCATATGGAATGAAACCCAATTGATGAGAATCGAAAGCACAGGCGCGGTTGTGTCCGGCAGCGACGGAAGCGAGATATTGCTCGAAGCCGAAAAAGTCATTATGGCAACCGGCACCCGGCCGTGTAATGAGCTCTACCAAAAAATCAGGTCCCTCGGTTGCGAAACATACCAGATCGGCGATTGCCTTGAAGCTCGTAATGCCAAGGAGGCGATTTTGGATGGGGCTAGATTGGGACGCTCAATATAATCTTTTGGGGTCCGAAAACAGCAATCAGATGACAGAATCGGATGTGCGGGGTTTCCGATCTGTCTTTTGTTTTCTGTCTTCTTTTCTTCACAGGGGATAAAACAGGTTTAAGCGGGAGTTGTCTCTGGCTGACGTGCTTGATACCGGCGATAAAGGCCGCGAAACTGGTGATAGGTCAACCCCAGTAGGCGGGCGGCTTTTTTCTGATTGTACTTTGCCTTTTGCAAGGCAGTTTGCATGCGGGTCACCTTTAGCTGCCAGACGGCTTCTTTAAGGGGCGCCTGGAGCAGGTCAGACAGGTCCGTCTCGGCAGCCCGGACATCCATTGCCGGTTTTTCAGCCTCACGAGATTCCCTGCTGACAAACGGAGAATGAAAAGGGTCAAAATCTATTTCGGTGATGACGGTTGCATCGGAACGATAAACAGCCCGCTCAACAACATTTTTCAATTCCCGAATATTACCCGGCCAACTGTGACGCTCAAGCGCGGCGACGGCATCAGCACTAAAAGCCGGTATTTCGTCCCATTCCAGTTCCAGCGCCATCCGACCGGCAAAATGCGTGGCCAGCAAAAAGATATCTTCCTGACGCTCGCGGAGCGGCGGTAGGAATAGAACCTCAAAAGAAAGCCGATCCAGCAAATCCTGTT
The DNA here is from genome assembly GCA_050116835.1 of Desulfobacterales bacterium. Taxonomy (GTDB): domain Bacteria; phylum Desulfobacterota; class Desulfobacteria; order Desulfobacterales; family JAHEIW01; genus JAHEIW01. Next base: position 33,908 of record JASFNW010000007.1, on the reverse strand, counting down.
TGAAACGATTTCGGCGGGCCAGACCTTTTAGATCGGCATTGGTGGCGGCAAGAATGCGCACATCCACTTCAACGCTTTCGGTGCCGCCCACGCGCTCAAAAACATTGTATTCCACCACCCTCAAAATTTTCTCCTGGACTTCCAGCGGAATGCTTCCGATTTCATCTAAAAAAAGCGTTCCGCGATGGGCGGCCTCGAAACGCCCGACTCGTCTTTGCAAGGCGCCGGTAAATGCACCTTTTTCATAACCAAACAGCTCGGATTCAATCAGAGACGGCGACAGGGCAGCGCAGTTGAGCGCGACCATCGGCGCCTGCCATCGATCCGACAGATAATGCAGCCGCGCCGCAGCCAATTCTTTTCCGGTTCCCCGCTCTCCGATCAATAGAACCGGTCGATTTACAGGCGCCACGCGTGAAAGCCGTTCTTGAAAGGCCAAAAACGGCTCCGATTGACCTAGGGCTTCTGTGACGTGGGTTGCCGTGCGAGAATTTTGATGTGCGCTGATTGTTGGATTCATGGCAAAATATACCAATAAATAGTTTATTATATTAATAATAGGTTTTTTTAACCTATTTGTCAAGTGGGGGTCAATGCTTTTATTTATAATGATTTCAAAATATTAAATAAAATTATGGTTCTGGCACGATCTCTGCTCCTGCTGTGGTTATTTGTCATTGGTTAATTGTGATAGCAGCAGAACATCCGATTCCTTTGGATGGAAAATTATGGAACGCGCGTTTTGCGGTTGTCTTATTTCTGATAACGAATAACAAGTAACAGTTAACACTGAATTGAGTGTTACGGCAAAATTCAGGCGGTAATATGCAGACAGGGAGGTCATCATGGGTATTTTTACACGATTTCGTGATATCATCAGCGCCAATATCAATGCGATCCTTGACAAAGCCGAAGATCCGGAAAAATTGATTAAACTGATGATCAGGGAAATGGAAGACACACTCGTTGAAATCAAGGCTGCCTGTGCCGGCACTATGGCCAGCAGTAAAAAGGTTCAGCGGCAACTGACTGCGTTGCGGGATCGGATTCAGTACTGGGAAGAAAAGGCCCAACTGGCGGTGAGCAAAGGCAGGGATAACCTGGCGCGCGAAGCTCTGGTTGAAAAACGCCGTTACACCCGCCGGATCGATGGCCTTGTAAGCGAGCTCACCGAGCACGACCTTTTGGTCGAACAATATCAGACCGACATTCGGCAACTGGAAGACAAATTGAAATCGGCCCGCGAAAAACAGCGCCTGCTCGTCCAGCGCCATATTCATGCCAGCCAAAAAATACAGGCCCAGGAAGAAATCAGACGGGTGGATAGTGCCGCGACCATGATGAAATTCGATGAACTTGAAAATCGGATCGAACGCATGGAAGCTGAAGCCGATCTGGTCAATTTCGGAAAACCGTCGGTCCTGGACACCGAATTCGAAGCGCTGGGTGTGGATGAAGAAATCGAAAAGGAATTAAAGGCCCTTAAAAATACGGATTCGGGCACTAGAACCAATGAAGCGCAAACATCCGATTGATACTCACCTGTGCGGCGGCCTGAGGGCAAAATTTTTGTTGATCGCTTTGCCCGGATAATTTTATAACCCTCCAACGGACTGGGGGAACATCCTTGCCGGCCCCCGTGCACTCAAATGAAGCCTTATGATAAGGAGCCCGCATTCGGAAAATTTAAAATGACCAAACCAAGGTAAATGCAAAATGAAAGAAGTACTGATCGTAGCCATTGTATTCGGAAGCATCCTGCTGGCGCTGGCCATCATCCCCGGCACGATTCTTCTGGCGATAAAATTCTTTCGCGGTGGTCTGTCTGCCGATGAGCAAGCCGAAGAGGCCAAAATGATCCAGGAAATTTATAAAGGGCTGGCGCGCATGGAAAATCGTGTTGAAGCTCTGGAAGCCATTTTGCTGGATCAGGAGGGATCGAAACGAGCGGCACAGAAAGGAAGCGAAATATGACACATCATACCCGTATAAACCGCAACGGTATTTATCGATCACGCAGCGGAATGATTCTGGGCGTGTGTAAAGGGCTGGCGTCTCATTTTGATTTTTCGGTCTTCTGGACCCGGGTGATCGCCATCATTGTCCTGTTTGTCGCCGGCTTCCTGCCGGCCATCGGGCTGTATCTGCTGGCCGCTTTGCTGATGAAACCCGAACCCGTTATACCCGTTAATGATTCTGGTGAGAAAGAATTTTACGACAGCTACACCACCTCCCGCCATGGCGCGGTCCAACGTCTAAAAAGGCGCTATGAAAATCTGCGGCGCCGCATCCAGCACATGGAGCATATCGTTACCTCAGCTGAATACGACTGGGAAAATCGCTTCAAAAACATCTAACCGCGGACACAAAGCGCAGGAATGTAAAATATACCACGAAAGCACGAAATCGGCTGGAATGCCGGGAAGCGATAAGGCTGGAAAGCTGATTGGTTTGAATGTATTCAAGCTTTAGTGCCGCCAAGCTTCCCAGCCTTTTGCTTTTTCTAAGACTTTTCCAGGAGCTCGGCAATCAGATCCGTGGATTTAGCAACTCCTAAGAGCGGATATAGCGGGTTGCGTCGATAAGTGTCACATGTTTGTCGGTGAACCTGCTCGGAAAATGCGGCCGAGCAATCCTCAAGCAACACGGCTCTAAAATCATGGCAGATCGCATCCAAAACAGTCGTCAACACACAAAAATGGGTCGCTATGCCGCCGACCGCGCACAGGGTTACCCCTTTTTTCCGCAGCCAACGTTCCAATCCAGTGTTAAAAAAAGCTGAAAAGCGAGGTTTCGGCTGCCATAAATCATCGCTCTGCATATCCAACTCTTCAAAAACCTCGGCGCCCGCCGTGCCGGCCAGCGAATGGGGCTGCATTCGACCTTTAAAAATGAAATCATCTTTTTGAAATGCATCGGTGGAAAACACGATCGGCCACTGCTGGCTGCGAAATACGCCGATTAATTTATTAAGGGGGGCGATCGCAGCGCGGGCAAAAGAGGTTATCGGCAGGGCCCGCTTTTCGTCGAAATTATCCTTGACCATGTCGATGATGAGCAGAGCCGGTAAGGTTTGCGATTGTTCTTTCATGAAATCTTCCCCGGTTTTTGGTTTGGGTGGGAGCCTTGTGTGCACACTTAATGAATGCGGATTTTAAAGTCAAGCTTGATCATAAAGCGCAATTTACTGTCCTTTGCCATCTGGCTGCAGGAAAAAGGCACCGGCAGGGTTCAAACGATTTACGTCACCGGAAAAGCGGTAAAAAGAAACTGGCGTCGCGGCCTGAGCGCAACGACGGTGCAATGAGGGCCGCCAGGTTAACGATCCGGGCGACAGGGGGCTGAGTTGCTTTATTTTTTGGGCAACCGGCCCCGACCACCGTCTGAGGCCGGTTGGCAATCAGATTTGATCCAGCACAGAGGACGGTACGTCAAACGTCTCCATGACGGAGTAATTATTGGCGCTGGAAATGGAATCAGACAGGACTGTCTGAATTTGATCCAAAAGCTCGCATTCTTCCATGCAGCCGGGGAAATCTTCTCTGGTCGGACATGTTTTGCAAGGGCTTTTGACAAGATGACCAATGTTGAAATCAAAATTGTGATTGTCTGCTGCTTTGTCTAACATTTTAAACACCTTATCATTTGAGGTTATTGTTGCTGGCCGATTTCCGGCACATCTTGTAATCCTAATATCGGTCACTGGGCTTTGAAACATTAGGATTATTTCCGGCAAATGAACTACATAGCTATACAACTATCATGCCAATTTTGCCTTTTTTTATAATTGACATATTTTCAAATAGTTACAAATTAGACCCCTTTTTCGTGCGGCAAAATGTGACAAATGTTGTCAAAAAATGGGTCAAAAAATTGTCAGTTGGGAATTTAAGTACCCACTTGTAGGGTTCGGAGGTTCAAGATTCAGAGGTTCACAATATGGAGGTTTTAGATGCTTGCAGGGGCAGAAAACCGTTTTTTGGATTCGGAATTCAATACTTGGATCCCGTCGCCGAGGTCTAACACCATCGTTTGACAGCCATCCTTCTTCGCCCCCATCGTCTGAATAAGGAAATGATGACAGCGGCAACAGCCATCAGCACACCTGCCAGCGTCTTAGATGGCAAACCCCGGCGTGACGAGTCGATAAAGCAATTCAAGCTGCTGCTACTGCCGCCGCCGTCGCCGTTTGACTCATCGCTGAGCGGAAATATTTGAAACACAAACGCAGCACCGGCATTTAACAGCACGGCGGTCAGATCAACATCGGGCGCCCCGATGATAATGGTATCACCCGCGATGATAACCGCTGTGCCAAACGCTTCATCCGCCATCGCATCCGATGCCGTCAACCGGGTTCGCAGGCGAAACCGGCCCGAGTCAGGGTCGCGCCTGAAATCGTAAGCGGTACCGGCATCGGCCCAAATGACCATGCCATCCGCAGGCAGGTCAACACCCGGCGCCCCGACCACCGCCATATTGCCGGCCAGAGTCACGGCGGTGCCGAACGCATCACCGGTGGCTGCATCCACAAGTTCCAGTTTCTGCAGTTGGGCCCACGGATTCGCAGCACGGGTGGGATCACGTGTAAATATGTAGACCGAACCGGCAGCCACCGCGCCGGTGACATCCGCCTGAGGTGCGCCGATAATGGCCGTATTGCCGAATACAAAAACGGAACGTCCAAACGCAGCTCCCGGGCTCCCATCCGAAGCGGTTAGCTTTTGCTGACGGGTCCAGCTGTTATCACCAGGGTTGTGCACGAATACGAAAACCGCACCGCCGCCATCTTCAAACGGCGCCGCTACCAGAGCCGTGTCGCCGCTGAGGGCCACCGCCGTACCAAACCGATCATCCGCGTTCTCATCGGCACCGGCGGTTAGCTTTTCAGTTTGACTCCACTGATCGGACGCTGCTTCCGCCGGGTCGCGGCTGAAAAGAAATGCTGAGCCCGCATTGGATATGCCGTCCGGATCATCAGCTGGCATACCGATGAGAAGGATGTCGGCATCAATCGCCACGGCGGCGCCGAAATTGTTCAAGGCGGCTACATCGGCGCCGGCGGTTAATTTGACCGCTTGATCCCAGTCGCCGGTCACCGAATCGCGGTTGTAGACATAAGCACTGCCGGCATTAGCATCGGCGCTAATATCGGCATTCGGCGCCCCTATGGCGGCAATATCCGCATCTACGGATACAGCAGTCCCCAGATTGTCAGATGCGGCCTTATCGCCGGCTGTCAGGGTTCTCTCATCATCGAATACCTGGGTGTCCGGATCACGGTCGAAAGCCGACACTTCCCCGGCATCGACATCCCCTGCCGGGTCGGCAGTCGGTATTCCGATCAGCGGGGTATCCCCGCTAAGTGCCACCACGCGGCCAAACCCGTCATCTGCTGCTGCATCAGCAGAGGTCAGAAGATCGGTCTCCTGAGCAATTTCATCAGATACAGGCTCCAGGGTAAACACAAAAGCAGCGCCGGCCGAAGCCGAAGTGCCCTGATTTCTTTTGGCGGATCCAATAAGAGCAGTGGCAGCGTCCAGGCCGACCGCCCCGCCGAATTCGGCCAATGCTTCCGGACTGCTACCGGTTAATTCCTGTCGCTGGCGCCAGTCGCCTGAAAGCGCTTCACGCACAAACAAATACGCCGCACCGGCGTCGGTTGCAGCAAAAAACTGTGTTCCCGGGGCACCGATCAGGGCCGTTGGGCCGTCCACAAAAACAGACGTGCCCATCTGGCTACCGGCGCTCGCATTCCTGGCCCTTAGAATTTGTGTCTGGCTGAAATCGGCAGATGCCGATTCGCGGACAAAAACATAGGCTGCCCCGGCGTCGAAAATACTGTTGAGATCCACCCGCGGCGCACCGGCAAGAAGGGTATTCGCATCTATTGACACAGATGCTCCCAGACGGTCGCCCGCACCGGCATCGGAGACGGTAATTTTTTGGCGCTGTGTCCAGGGATTCAAAAAGACGGCTTGATCCCGGGTAAAGATATACACGGAGCCGGCATCAAAAATAGTTGCCAGATTATCCAGAGGTGCGCCCACGACAATCGTATTGCCGTACAGCGATACGGACGTGCCAAACTGGTCTTCGGCGGCCGCATCGGCGGCCGTTAGTTTTTGCTGCTGGGTCCAGGGTATGGCCTGATCGTCCGGATCGCGGGTAAATACATATACGGCGCCGCTGGCACTGGCGCTGCCTGAATTTTTGCGGGGGGCGCCGGCCACCAGGGTATGCCCCTCTATGTACACCGAACTGCCCAGAAGATCATTGGCGGCAGCATCGACGGCGGTTAGTTTCTGCTGTTCAGCCCATGGATTGTTGGCGACCGTGGGATCCCGCGTAAACACGTAAATCGCTCCGGTATCAGATGTAATGCCTGAATTAGCCCGGGGCGCCCCGACAACGATGGTATGGCCGTCAATGTCAACCGCACTGCCGAAGTTGTCTCCGGCAGCTGTATCTGAGGCCGTTAATTTTTGTTGTTCGGCAAAAACACCGGTTGACGGATCGCGCACAAATACATAAACCGCACCGGTATCGGTGGCCGTCCCCGAATCCACCAGTGGGGCGCCGACCACGATTGTATCAGCCGCTATGGCCACCGCTCCACCGAATTGGTCTTCAGCAGCCGCATCCGAGGCTGTCAACGATTGTTCGCTGCTGAAGATGGGATCGATGGTTACCGGAAACACTGCACCGGCGGTTTCAACCGATATGCACAGGCGATTTCCGGATAATTGAAACCGAGCCGGCAACATCTGATGGTTGGCATCAAAGGCCAGCAATTGATCATAGCGCATTTGAACCTGACCGCTGGCATCTATGAAATCAAGCCCATCATCTGTCTGTACAGGAATCAAATCGCCAGCCATTTTAAAATGGAGCTCGAAATTATTTTGGGTCAGCGAATCGATCGCTGTTGCCGGTTGGCGGTATCCACTTTTCAGATAAAAGCCCTGTTCGATACCCAGTGGCGTATTGATAAACCATCCCCTCAGATCGGGGTCGTGAATCACCTCTACGCGGACACCGTGAACGTGAACCCGGTTGAACTCTGGGGTTTGTAAGTTGCCGCCGAAACCATACTGTGTTAGCTGCATGCTAAATGTGTATCCATTTGCGGTTGTCACGCGGAGACCATTGCGATCGATACGAACATTCAGCCGCTGCGCCGGATTGTCCATTTCAGCCGCATCGTTGCTTATCAGGCTCGGGTGCCAGCCGTCGGGCAACCGCTCAGACACCGCCTGCAGGATCTGAGGTGTCTTTGTGTTTAAGGCCGGTCTACCGAATGCAGGTTGGGCGGTGATGGCGATAATCAGCAAAATCCCAATAAACAGGGATGATTGAAAAGCCGCCGATTGCCGGTTCAGATCGGGAACCCAAAAATGGACAGACATGGCGCACCTCTTGTCAGTAAAAGCACTTTTTCTGGTGTATTCAGGAGATCGCAAAGCATATCAAAAATTTCAATATGGCGAATTGAAAAAACAGACATGAGCCCGCTCGGGGCAAAAATTTTTGGCGGAAATGATTCCTCAGGGAATATCGGAAGAAGTGTGAACTTCTTGGATTTTCATTCAATCGGCGATCGACAGGTATCATAAAGTCATAGTTCGGCCGAATTGTCAACTCAAATAGTGACGCCAACTACACATCTATCTATTCTATATATCTACAAATATTGAAATTAACCACTGAATTGTGGGGACCCGGTCAGATCACCGGCTAAAAAGCCCCGATGCCGCACGGGCTTTCGAGGCGTTTGGTAGGTTCAGGATGGATATCAGAACTGCCCAGAGCGCTATGCGGATGGGGTAAGGCGGATCGATGCCGGCCGTTTGCAGTTTTGGTATTCACTGCTGCTCGGAAGAATCGATTTTGGGAAGGGTGTCAAATGTCAGCACAGGACGGCGTTTTTGATCATATTTAGAAATGACGACACCAATTGCCAGAGTCAAAAGATGAACGGCAAAGAAAAAAAACAAAACACCATCCTTGGTGTTCCATCCCAGAAGCAAAAAAATAAGGGCGCAAATAAATAATAATTTGGTTTTCATCGGCGTTTCTTCTTTTTAGCGATCAAGTCCGCATGCATCCGCATGGGTTTGTAAAACTAATATCGGCTGATTCGAACGGAAACTTTAGTGATTAAAAACATTTAAGTTTGAGAATTACCGACCGATATAGACTTATGCGGCCTTTAGAAAATTTCCGAAAATGGCGCAGGCTTAAAATTGAGGACAGGATGAAAAAAGAGATTGTTTCATTCATACAAAGCTTGAAATCCAATAAAAAGCTAGAATCATTTGATGAGGCTTCTACCAAACAGGCAGTGGTACTCAGGCTGATTTCATTCCTGGGCTGGGACATCTTCAACGTCGATGAGGTCTACCCGGATTACGCCGTCAACTCCTACAGTGCCTCCTATGCCTTACGCAACAGGAACGCCAATAAAATTTTGATCGAGGTCAAGCGCGTCCACGAAAAATTAGACAATTATCAGAAACCGTTGCTGAGTTTTGCGGCCCAGGAAAAGGTCGAAATTGCGGTTCTGACCAACGGGATTATCTGGTGGTTTTACCTGACCCAGTCGGCTGGAAGCTCACAGGATAAATGGTTTTATTCCGCAGATTTGCTCAAGCAAAATGAAGACGCGGTTGTCTCCAACTTCATCGACCTGTTCAGTAAAAACAAAGTCGCCAACGGTCAGGCGTTAAGGGCCGCCCGGGCGCTGAACCAGGACAAGAACCAGAAAATGGCCGCCGATGTCATTCCAGAAGCCTGGAATAAATTGGTCAGCCAGCCCAACATGATCCTGGTGGAGTTGTTACGCGAGTCCACCGAAAAAATTTGCGGTTATAAGGTTGAGTCGAAACCGGTTGAACGTTTTTTAGAAAAACATCTGGACCGCTGGTTGATAACCAACCGTCCGGTTGCCAGTCACGGGCCGCCGCCGAAAGTGATTGAAATTCCCGGTCCGGAAAAAAGGAGCGTGGCCAAACGGCCAACCCTATCCCGTCAAAAATCGATCCCGAAATCAGAAAGCTATATCGATAAAGAAATCAAATCCTTTACCTTCAACGGCAAAACGAACCCGGTGCGCTACTGGGAAGATCTGCTGACCAACCTGTGTGACTATTTCGCAGCCATCCATTCAAAGGACTTTGAAAAAGTACTCTGGATATCCGGCGAGGATAAAACCTATTTTTCTCGTTATTCCGACCAGCTGCGCATTCCTGAAAAAATTAAGGGAATGGATATCTACGTCGAGACCAAGCTGAGTGCCGATGAAATCGTAAAGACCTCAAGAAACCTACTGGCCGAATTTGGTTATGATGTCGATGACTTGAACATCACCACCCGCTAATTCAGTGAAACGACAGTGACCCGACCGAATTGCGCCTTTGCGCTTTGCGTCCGGGACGCCGTAATCAAAAGTCCATAATCCACGAAATTTTCCTTGAATCCGGTTAAAGCGTATTGTGCAAAAGTTGTGGAAATCCGTTTGTCCGTTTAAAATAACGCGAACTTGCAACACATCTTTGGGCTTGACAAATTGGGTTCAGAAGAAGAGTTTAGATCCGACGGATACGATGCCGCCGGCAACACAACTTTAGCCACACGAACATTTTCCCCTTATGAGCAAAACGTATCTTTTCTATGATATCGAAACAACCGGGTTAAACAAGGCCTTTGACCAGGTGTTGCAATTTGCTGCAGTTCGCACTGACCGGCAGCTTAATGAAATTAAACGCTTCAGCGTAAAAATAAAATTGCGCCCCGACGTGATTCCTTCTCCGGGAGCCGTGATGACCAATCGAATATCGCTGAGGAATCTGGCAACCGGGCTAAGCGAATATGAAGCAATTCGGCAGATTCATCAGCTTATGAATCAGCGTAGTACCATCAGCCTGGGGTATAATTCCCTGGGGTTCGATGATGAATTTTTGCGGTTTGCATTTCATCGCAATTTGCTGCCCCCTTACACTCACCAGTACCAGAATGGTTGCCGCCGGATGGATCTGCTGCCGATGACCGTTATGTATTGGCTCTATCGCCGAAATGCTATCCACTGGCCTCAGGTGGATGCAAAACCCTCCTTAAAATTGGAACATCTCAGCGAAGCCAATCAATTGACCGGTGGGCCTGCCCATGATGCGACGGTGGATGTGATGGCGACCCTGGCATTGGCCCGCAAATTTTTTAAAAACCAAAAGATGTGGAACTACCTGCTGGGATATTTTGAAAAGGAAACCGATGCACATCGCATAAGCGACCTACCGGCTACTTTTCAAAGCCCGCTCGGTGATCACCGCTGGGGATTGATGGTGAGCAGCGAATACGGCCCCCGGCAGATGTATCAGGTTCCGGTACTGTCCATTGGAAGCTCAATACCGTATTCCAATCAAACCCTCTGGCTGCGACTCGACTCGCCGGCGCTTGCAGAAACCAAAGCCGACACTATCGATACAACCACATGGATTATTCGCAAGCGATACGGTGAGCCCGGCATCCTGCTGCCGCCCAATCGGCGGTATTTGAAATTACTCGATGCCGAACGCAAAGCAATTGCAACAGAAAATCTGAAATGGCTACAATCCAACCCTGCCCTATTTCAGCAAATTGCAGATTATCACCGCAACTACACTTATCCATTCATTCCGAATCTGGACCCGGATGCGGCCCTGTATCAAATTGGTTTTTTTAGTCGAGGCGACGAGATGCTATTCAAAGAATTCCAAAAAGCAGACCGGCAGGAAATGGAAAGCATTGCCCGGCAGCTCGCAAGCCCGGATGCCCGGATTTTAGCCAGACGCGTAATCGGAAGGAATTTTCCACAATTTTTGTCCGAAGAATCCGCTGCCGAATTCGAAGCCTACATGCGCCGCATTAACCCGAGCAGCGAAAACCAGGCCTTGCAGGATTATAAAGGTGCGCCCCGGATGACACCCGCCGCCGCTCTGTCCGAAATCAAGCATCTCAAAAAATCCAATGCACTGGATGACGAGCAACTGACGTTGCTCGACGAACTGCAAGACTACATCGAAACCCATTTCCCAAAGCGGGGGGCGGGCAGGCAGCTCACCATCGGTGAAAATTTCTAAAACCCATCTAAAAATCGCGTCTAAGCGTCCATGGCAGTGTTGCTGGCAGGGCCCAGGGGCCCCTTTTCCCCGACCCTGCGTAAAATGCTCACATCTGAAAGTCACTATGCCGTAAGATTGCCAACAATAAAAGACGCATTATGTTTTAAATAACTCTGAAAATTCCATGCGAAACGGTTAGCGAAGATATTGGCGGACATCAGATTTTCGCCTCACCCCTGGATTTAAGATCCGAAAATGCGCAAAGAACAATACATATCGCGACAGTGCACCTTTTTAAATAGATCCGCCCGGTGTCGTCTGCAAACCGCCTGGTGGACGGCGTGTTTGTTGTGCCTGCTGTTTATCCTGGCTGGTTTTAGCTGCCTGTATTTCATTTGGCAGCCCGATTCCGCATTGCAGTGGCTGTTGACGGCCACCGCTGTCAACGCCTATGTGCTGTGGCTTCTGTGGACGGGACTGGGGAAAAAACATTCTTTGCACCAAGAGGTTCTGCAACCCCATCTGGGGGTTGCCAACTGGCTGACCATCGCACGCGCATTTTTAATTGGTGCCCTGGGCGGGTTTTTGTTTCAGGGACCACCGGGATCTGCAGCCGGGGCCCAATGGTTAATTTGGCTGCCCGGGACCCTATACATTGTGGCGGTTCTGATAGATTACCTGGACGGATATGTTGCCCGGATCATGAGATCTGAAACCCGACTGGGGGAATGGCTCGATACCCAAATCGACGCGCTGGGTCTGTTGGTGGCGCCTGTTTTGGCCATCGGGTATAATCGGCTACCGATTTATTATATCAGCGTCAGCCTGGCCTATTATCTTTTTCAGTTCGGCATCTGGCGTCGAAGACAAAAAGACCGCCCGGTTATTGACATAAAACCGCATCCAGCCAAACGCATGCTTGCCGGTTTCCAAATGGGTCTGGTGTCCATGGCCCTGCTTCCGGCATTTTCCCGGCCGACAATGACAATTGCGGCCACAATTTTTATGCTACCGCTGTTGGCCGGTTTTTTTAGAGACGCACTGGTTGCCGGTGGTTATGCCAGGGTCAACGATCTTCAGCAAACTCGCTGGGATCGCCACCTCGATTTTTTGTCGACAAAACTGGTGCCCATTTTTCTGCGTTTAATCATCACGCTGACCGTAATGTATGTTCTTTTTGAAGCCATTGTCGCTGCCGCCACCGGCGACCAAAGCGCTGCATTGACCGTGCTGAATGCCGCAATGCCGTTCAATCTGTCGGCGATGCCGGTGTTTGCAGCCGCCGGTTTTATGATTGCTGTGGGGTTTATGGCCCGCAGTGGCGCTTTGCTGATCTGTGTAATGGTCGCCGAGGGCCTGACGACCTGGCATTCTCCGTTTAGTCTTTTTGTGTTGCTGTTGTGCTCGCTGACCCTTATTTTGACCGGATCGGGCGTGGGGTCAATGTGGCGGCCGGAGGACAAACTGCTTTTAGAGCGACAGGGTCAAAGGCAGCGGTCAGTCTCACGCAAGGGTTGTCAGCATCCGCTCAAAAGTAACCAAAGATTCGGAGGAAGATGGTGTCATCAAACAAAACATTAAAAGCCAAACGGCATCCCGGCGCCGCTAACTTTGCGAATGCAGGCAATATCGCTGAAAATTACGCAGACACATGCATCCGGTCGATCGAAGATTTGCAAGCACAACTACATTACGCAGCGCAGTTCCGCGCCAGATATGATCGTCCGTTTATCACGGTCAGCTACGCCCAGAGCATTGACGGCAGCATTGCTTCCCGCAACAATGAACCCTTAAAATTAAGCGGACCCCAATCATGGAAATTGACCCATCAAATCCGAGCAGCCTGTGATTCGATTTTGATCGGAATCGGCACTGTATTGGCCGACGACCCGCACCTGTCTGTACGCAGGGTCGATGGTAAAAATCCCCAGCCCATTATCCTGGATACACACCTGCGCACCCCCCTGAGTGCGAAATGTGTCCGCAGAGAAGATGTCAACGCTTGGCTGATAAACGGAAAAACCAATTGCAGCGCCAAAAGACTGGCGTTGGAGAAAATGGGTACCAACCCGATGATCTGTGCCACCGGCTCCGACGATAGAATCGATCTTTTCGCATTGATGGATCTGCTGACTGCTAAAAGAATCAATAGCATAATGGTAGAGGGCGGAGCACGGGTGATCACCAGCTTCGTGAAGGCCAAGCTGGTCGATCAGCTTATTATCACCATCGCCCCCAAACTCCTCGGCGGATTACAGGTCCTAAACTCCAGAGAGCTCGGGATTGCACATTACATGGAATGTAAGTTGGTCCATTATCAGCACCTGGGCAATGATATCATTGTCTGGGCCCGACCGGGATGGGCGGCCTCATGATGCGCACAACGGTCATATTTGAAAAACCTCACACGGTCGCTCTTAAAGAAGAACCGTTGCCAGCGCCTGGAGCCCAGGAGGTCCTGGTTAAAACGATTTTTTCGGCGATCAGTGCTGGATCCGAATTGCTGATATACCGGGACCAAATTCCGTCAGGGCTACCAGTTGATATGACCATTAAAGCCCTTTCAAAGCCTTTTCGCTATCCGCAAAAATATGGCTATGCCTCCATCGGTGAGGTAATGGCGGCGGGGCCAGACCTGGACCAAAGTTGGCAGGGTCGGCAGATTTTCTGTTTTCAGCCCCACGAGAGTCATTACACTGCGAGGGTAGAAAACATTATACCAATTCCCGCATCGATCGATCTGAAGCAAGCGCTCTTTTTGCCCAATATGGAAACGGCCATTAATTTTCTGATGGACGGCCGGCCGGTTATTGGCGAAAGCGTGTATGTTTTCGGACAGGGTGTCGTGGGACTGCTCACAACCGCTTTGCTGGCGAAATTTCCCTTGTACCGGCTGGTGACCTTAGATCGGTATGCAACCCGACGCCGTGCCTCTTTGGCCGTTGGCGCCGATAGCTCCCTGGACCCTGAGGACCCGGCCGCTAAAGATGCCTCGCCCGGCGAAGGCATCCGGAACGGGGCAGCCGGCCCAGCAGATTTGGTCTATGAGCTGTCGGGCACCCCACAGGCGTTAAACCAGGCCATTTATGTGGCCGGTTTCGGTGCCCGCATTGTGCTCGGTTCCTGGTATGGCAATCAGGCGGCAAAATTGGATCTGGGCGGTCGATTTCATCGCAACCGCCTTCAGCTGATCAGCAGCCAGGTGAGCACCCTGTCCCCGGAACTGACGGGCCGCTGGACGAAAAAAAGACGGATTGATATGGCCTGGCAAATGCTTCGGGAATTAAAGCCGGCGCATTTAATTACCCATCAATTTCCCCTCAGCCGGGCAAAAGAAGCTTATGAATTATTGGACAAGAACCCTGATGAAGCACTACAGGTCATTTTTTCTTACGACACCTAATATGCGGCTTTTGAGACCTGGAACATAAAAACAACTATTAAAAAAAACTTGAGCGTGTAAATGCACTGGCTCGACTACTCGATTATTGCGACCTATATCGCCCAGATTTATCAGATTTGCTTTTTCGCGGTTCCCAGCGCCGGATCCACCGCTGAAATGCTGTCCAACCGGAAACATAAATCAATGTCCGCCCGGCGGCACCCCGGAGCAAGCATTGTGCGCTCGGCCCCTCAGATGGTCGGCGCCATCGGAGCGACTTTGGCAGTTCTGACCGCAGCGCTGATTCCTTTGCTGACCATTGTGTTCCCGGTTGTGAACCGTTATCTTTTGTCGCTTATAAAGATACCCCCTCCCACCGGCCTGGCCATTATCAGTGCCGGCCTGCTGTTGCTGGGAAATACGCTGACATTTATTGCCGTTGCGACCCTGCGGGCAAATGTCAGCTTTTATGAATTTGGCGAAACAACCCGCCTGTATACTGCCGGGATCTACCGCAGGGTCAGAAATCCGATAACCTTGGGACTGGGAATTATTTTTAGCGGATTCCTACTGGCACGGCCATCAGTGGTGATGCTCATCGGATTGATTCTCTTTGCGCTCAACTCTCATTACCGCATCCATTTGGAAGAAGTTTATCTGCACAAAACCTTCGGTGGTGATTATCTTCATTACAAGAATAGCGTTGGCAAGTATTTTCCAAAAGTGGGCGACAGGCGTAACGTCGCTAAAGTCAGGAAACTTGCGGACGCCAACATCAAATCCCATCACATCGACAGGATATCGGAATAGTGGAATAGTTGAATATAGGAAATTGAGCCCAAATATGACATTTTGAAAAAAGGAGCGATGAAGATGTACGCTGTTGCTGTGCGCCGTAATTTTATCGCAAATCACTTTTTAACGGGCGGTGACTGGGGACCGGAAAATGAACTCCATGCACATCATTATGTTGTTGAGATCCGGTTTGAAGGGCGGCAATTGGATCATCACGGCTATCTGGTCGACATCTGTGAAATTGAAGCTGCCCTGGATGCCCTGGTTGAGGAATACCGCGACAAAACCCTGAACCGGTTGGCCGTATTCGAAGGGTTAAATCCCAGCCTCGAGCATTTCGCCAGAATTATCTGGCGGGCCATGTCGGATCGACTCAACGCATCAAATATACGATCGATGTCCGTCAAGATCTGGGAAAACGACATCGCCTGGGCTGCCTACACGAAAGATCTATAATGCGTTTGTGTTTGATGATATATGGCCGTCTGGATACCCTGACCGGCGGTTTCCTATATGACCGATATCTGGTAAGACATTTGCGCCACAAAGGCCATATTGTAGACATTGTTTCGCTTCCCTGGCGCCGATACGGCAGGCGGCTACTGGGCAATTTCTCACTCAGGCTCAGCTCAAAGCTCTGCGGTAATCAATATGATCTCATTTTGCAGGATGAACTCATCCACCCTTCCCTTTTCTGGCTAAACCACAGGCAGCGGCGCGTCAGCGGCATTCCGATCGTGTCCATCGTGCATCAGGTGCTTTCCAGTCAGCCCCGCCAAAACAGGGTCAATCAACTGTACAAAATCATTGAAAAGCACTATCTAGCCAGCGTCGATGCCTTCATCTTTAACAGTCAAACAACCCGCAACCATGTGCATCATCTGATCAGCCGGCGGCCCCCTTCAATCGTGGCCAATCCGGGAGCAGACCGGCTGGGTCGTCTGCAGACACCCGCAAGGTTGGCCACCAGAACCCGACGGGCGGGTCCCCTGGAACTGGTGTTTGTCGGCAACATTACGCCGATTAAAGGTCTGATGCCTTTACTGGAAAGCCTCATACGGTTGCCTCCGGATACCTGGCGCCTGACGGTTGTGGGCAGTCTCAAAATGGACCGCAGGCATGTCAGCAGAATCAGGCGTATGATTTCTACCCATCAAATCACCCGTCAGGTTCGTCTGATGGGATCGGTGCAGGGCCGGGATCTTGGCAACATATTAGCCAACAGCCAGCTGTTTGTCATGCCGTTTGCAAATGAGGGGTTCGGCATCGCCTGCCTGGAAGCCCTGTCCTATGGCCTGCCGGTTCTGGGTTCAACCACAGGAGCCGTAAAAGAATTTATTCAAGAGGGCTTGAACGGCTTTTTGATCCCCGCCGGTCAACCTCAAACATGTGCCGCCGTTATTTTAGATTTGCACAAAGACCGCGATCAGCTGAGCCGTCTCAGCGAGGCGGCTCGGCAAACTGCCCTTGTGAGTCCCCGCTGGAGCGATACCGTGGATGCCATCCATTACTTTTTAATCCATTTACCCAAACAACGACAGACCCACAAGGCACAAACGGGCTCGATATGAACCGGTTAGAATCAAACCAGAGGCTGTCCCATCCCTTACACTTTCCCGGGATAATGCAAAAGCTCAAGCCCGTCTTCGGATTTGCTCTGGCCTGGGGCTTTTTAAACGTATTGCTCAACATGCGTTATCCCGCTCCGCAAGAGCCGCTATGGTTGCCGCTGCTGGTTTCACCGGAAGCGTTGTTTGTTATCGCAATTATTTGTATCGCCGCCGGGCTGAATTGGCCGTTTCACCGCAGTTTATACTGGGCGCTGACGCTGATCGTCGTTTTTATGCGACTGTTTCGCAGCGCAGATGAATTGGTGCCCATGTATTTTTTCCGGCCATTTAATCTTTACATCGATGCGCAATTTCTGCCGGTTTTGATCCGGTTGCTTTACAAAACCCTGCCGTTCAAAACCTTTTGGTTCTATGGCACCGCGGGTATTTTCCTGGTGGTCGCCATCACCGCGGGCACATGGTGGTCTATCAAAACGCTCCATCAAATGCTCACCCGCCGGAGAAAGGCGTTTATCATGGTCGCTATGATCGTTGCCGCCCTGGCAATACCGCTGCTGTTTAGCAGCGCTGGACGCACCCGCCCATGGCCGATCTTCCATCCCGGATTTTCACACCGAATTGCCCAGGAAATCGATTTCATTCTGCATGTTCGCGGTTATCGAACCCAAAACATGCACGCGATTCATCAAATTGCTGTGCAACTTGCGCAAGCACCGTCGTCTTTGGACAAACTCGGGGGAGCGGACGTGTATATAATCTTCATCGAGTCTTACGGGCAGACCGTATTCGACGAGGACCGCCATCTGCCCCTTATTCTGCCGGTGCTGACCCGGTTTGAGCAAGAATTAGCCGATAGAGGATTTGCGGTGCGTTCCGGTTTTTTTAAATCCCCAGCTTTCGGGGGCAGTTCCTGGTTGGCCCATGGCACCATTGCCAGCGGAGTCTTTCTCGCCGACCAGCTGCTGTATGATTTACTGATCACCTCGGATGCCTCTACCCTCGCGTCCATATTCGAACAGGCCGGATATCGCACCATCAGCGTTATGCCGGCCAATGAAATACCCTGGCCCCAGGGTAAATTTTTCGGTTATCAAAAACACTATGATGCACGGGATTTCCAATACCAGGGCCCCCGATACGGTTGGTCGTCGATGCCCGATCAATATGTTCTCGAGTATATTTATCGCCATGAAATCCTTCCGCGCCAGCAGCCTTTATTTATCGAGTTCGTCCTGATCAGCAGCCATGCCCCGTTCAACCGTCAACCGCCATACCTGAAAGACTGGTCCCAAATCGGTAACGGCAGTATTTACCATCAAAAAGAAACTGTTGTCTTTCCGGTGATCTGGCCGGATTTGACGAATGCGACCGAAGCGTATGTTTCAGCGATTATTTATGAAATGACGGTGATTAAAGCCTTTATCGAGCAGTATCTGGACGATGATACGTTGATTATCATCATGGGAGATCATCAGCCCAATGTGCAGATAACCGGGACCGACAGTACCTGGTCGGTTCCGGTTCATGTGATCAGCCGCAATCAGCTGTTTTTGGAGCCGTTTGAGAAAAACGGTTACACGCCCGGCATGATTCCCCGACAACCGCCGCCCCACCCCGGGATGGAAACATTCCTGCCGCACTTTCTCAAAACGTTCAGTAGTCGGTAAATATCGATCGAATCAACATTTGAAACGGTCAATTTCAAATTATCTCCTGTGCCTTAGGGCCACAGTTGAACAACATATCCAAGACCGACAGGTTGCCAATAAACGGGCCCCACAATTGTGGATAAATCCAGGCGGGCGGCTTAATAAATTGAATCTCAAGGCCTGCTTTTTGAAACCGTATGTTATCCAGATATTTTGCGGCCGGCGCCTGAACCAGATAGACCGAAGCGCTCAGTTGCCGGCAAATATCAACCAACAGCTGATTACCCGCTGTTTGAATGCCCAATTCCGACAATAATTTAATTTCGGTGTCGATATTCAGCTGTCGAAATATATAGTGGATGAAGGCTAGATTCAAATCGATGAGTTTTTCAAAGCGTTCCTGGTAGGTGTCTTCGATAAAAGGCAAATGGTCGTCAACGTACGGTGCCCGGGCATAAGCGGATTTTAAGCTGGCCAAATGCTTGGTGACCCAGCGAAACGCATGGCATATTCTGACGTCACAGATGCGCTGCAATCCCAGGCCTTTTTTCCAGACCGGAACGGTCAGCCAGAGGGTACCCTGATCATTTTTCAGACGGTTGCGGCTGATCCAGGTAGTCCCCTGCGGAAATTGCACGCTATCCAGAATAACAAAAATATCGGATTGCCGGGCTTTGTAAAAAAAACCCGGATACGGAATGAAATAGGGCTCGTGGGTGCTTACGATCATTGGTTGAGCCTGTTGGCCCGTTTGCCCGTTGATAACAAATAAAAATCGTTGAGGTTTAGGCGGAAGCGTTAATTGCGGCAAGCATTTCGCCGACAACCCGATCGGCATCTTCGTAGGACACCTGACAGGTGCCGACCATTTTGTGACCGCCGCCGCCATATTTGAGGCTTAATGATCCCACATCGATAGATGCCGTCGGGTTGATGATACTATGCCCGACCGAAATCATCGCAAACATCTTGTTCTTGCCGTCCGCGATTCGGATGGAAATATTCTGCGCGGGATACAAAACATACTCCAAAAAGCGGTTGCCGACCGGCATGGACTGATAGTTCCGGAAGTCAAGTATGATGGCATCTCCTTCAATTCTGGCAGTTTGCCTGATCAGCTGTTCGTATTTTTTATTTTCTTCCTGATACAGTTTCACCCGTTCCTGAAAATCGGAAAGTTTTAATATGTCATCGACATTTTGCGTGCGCAGCAACCGGGGTAATTTTTTCATCAGTTCAAAATTACTGATGGTAAAGCTGCGTTTATAACCGAGGCCGGTACGCGGGTCGGCAATGAATGCCAGCATCGTCCATCCATGTGGATGAAGAATTTCCTCTCTGGTGAATTTGGCCGAGTCGGCTTTGCCGGCGATTTCAATCAACTCCCTAAATCCTGCTAATTTATCCGCGTATTCTTTTTTGCTGTTGTAGTAATCGTAAACCACCTGCGCCGCGCTGGGCGCTTTTTTGCTGGCGCCTTTATACCTGCCTTGTAGCTGCAAACGCTCATGTTCGCTGGAGTGATGATCAAACCAGAGGCCGCAGCCGTCTACGTAGGGTACATTCGCCAGAATGTCATTTTCGGTGACGGTAATTTTATAGTCCTGTAAATCCTTGGGGTGCACATAAAGGATGTCATCGACAAGCCCTAACTCTTGCAAAATCGCCGTGCAGACAGAGCCGTCAAAATCCGATCGCGTCAGTAGTCTCACAAGCAGCTTCCCTCTTTTGCCACCGCATCCGGTTCAAACATAATAGTATAAGATATTTTGTGTCCTTTGGCTAATTTTTAATGCTAAAACCAAAGTGCCGGAGCCAGCATGCCACAAGCATCCGGCATGGCCTATCGAATAGATATCGGCACAAGTTAGGGAGAACATTAATTTAATATTATCAATCGCCGCGAAATCCCGCCTCGCAGTGGCGGGAAACTGCATGCGGGCAGCACGGATGTTTCCCCGGAGAATCCGCACACCGCACAAATGCACCGCTTTTAGGGCAAGGACATAACGGACACCCAGCGCTCGAATTCGGTCGCATGCGGCAAGGCTTTTGCTTGCAGCATGGATATGATGGCAGGATGATTGAATCTTAACGAGCCACAAGCGCCTGATGACCGCCCATATGATCCGGATGGGTATGAGTTTGCGTCACATAATCAAGCTGTATTCCCTTAGCGTCGATAAACTCCAAAATCGCATCGACGGCCCCCCCGTCGACAGCCACAGCAGATTTTTGACCGTAGATCAGATAGCCCAGATTATCGCTGGCATAGCGAAACTGTTTGACCTGTAAACGCTCGTCCGCCATTAAACTCCAGCCTCTCGGGGTATAATCTCCAGTATCTGATGCCGTTGACCACGAATAACATCGATTTCAACCGGCTGCCCGATAGGCCACTCTGCCAGAAAACGATGCAGGTCATCGACACTTTCCACATCCACCTGGTTGATGGTTACTAGTATATCGCTAACCCGCAACCCGGCTTCTTCGGCTGGACTGTGCGGTTCAACGGTGAGTACCTCGACAGCACGGTTCTTTTTTAAGTTGTGAAACCGAACGATACG
The DNA here is from genome assembly GCA_050116835.1 of Desulfobacterales bacterium. Taxonomy (GTDB): domain Bacteria; phylum Desulfobacterota; class Desulfobacteria; order Desulfobacterales; family JAHEIW01; genus JAHEIW01. The sequence goes on along the minus strand of JASFNW010000007.1, from coordinate 12,845 downwards.
GCGATTTAGTGGACGCTGCCGGCCGGCAATGCCTAAATAACCGCGGCGCACCCGGCCGTGGGTCAGGATCTGAGAAACCACCCACCGGGCGGTCGTTCCGGGTATCGCAAAACCAATCCCCTGGGCCATAGCTATGATGGCCGTGTTGATGCCCATCACCCTGCCGGACGAATCCACCATCGGCCCGCCGGAATTTCCGGGATTCAGCGGAGCTGTGTGCTGAATGATATTTTCAATCAGTCGTCCTTGCGTGCTTCTGAGCGCCCGTCCTAGGGCACTGATAACACCAGTGGAAACGGTCGATTGAAATCCAAAGGGGTTGCCCATAGCAATCACCAGCTGCCCCACCCGCAACCGGTCGGAACTGCCCAGAGTTGAACACGGCAGGTAAGCAGCATCAGCGCGGATAACTGCCAGATCGGTGGCAGGGTCTTTGCCGATGACCGTGGCCGAAAGTACGGCACCATCGGTAAGGCGAACCTGCAGTCTGTTGCCTTTCTGCACAACGTGATCATTGGTCAGAATATAACCGTCCGGGGCAATGACCACGCCTGAACCAGCGCCGGCCCGAGCTGCTTCAGCGCCGCCCTGATTTTTGACGGCGGAAACGCTGACCACTGCCGGGCCCACGGCATCCACCACCGCAACCACCGCCCGGGAATAAGCATCCAGCAGTTCCAGGTCGGCATCGCTGGCCGCCTCGCGCTCAATATCATCCTGGATACCAGAAGGGTCCGATTCACCGTTGATTAATTTTAATAAGTGTTCCAATTGCGCATCCATCGGCCCACCTCCTCTAATAAAATGCAGAAACAAAATAAGCGCACCGTCTAACGGGGCCGAGATATTACCCGGACCTAGCGCGAGTCAAAGACTTTCAAATGCAAGGCACTTCAGGGTGAAACGATCCTGCTGCGAACGAGATGCTTCGCTCTGAACCCGCATGTTCGCATTCATTTCATGCAGAATTCAATTCATAAGATAGATACGAGATCCGGCAATTCAAGTTGCCGCGATGCCTCGCAACGATGCCTTTATTTAAGCTTCCTTCGCAATAAAAACCCACATTTTCATTTAAATAGTGTTGGAGTTTTGCGCTCAGCGCCGAGGTGGATATGAGTGCCCGTTTAATCGTTGCGGCACAGGCCTCTCTCAAAACTTTCAGACCCATTCATGAATGACGGGCCGGCAACCCGACAGGGGGTTGAGTTGAGAAGGCGGATTCTGCAAAATTTAATCGGCAAATTCAAGAAATGGACGGAAGTAAATGAATCTGAGACCCCCCTACGAAAAAAGGCCGGGGCAGAAAAACCGGCCCCTCCGGAGCATGTCGCCAGCCCGGAAACGAGCGCTGTCTTTTCGCAAACGACCCTGAGCGCTGCCCGTCAGGATATCCATCTAGCGTTTGAATATTCCAGCGCCGATCAACACCCGGGATCATAACATCGTTTATCGCAGCTGAATTTCATGAAAGGGCAGATCGTGACTGCGGGCCAGGCGTTTGAGGTCTTCTTCCAGCGTAATTTGCTGACCGTCTGGTGACTGCACGGTGATACTTTTGTCCCCCACGACGACAATCTGAATTTTTTGGGGGTTGAGCAACTCCCGGGCCAACCGTTGCAGATCCTCTTTGGTGGCGCCCATAAAAGCGTCCTGTATTCTTTCGAGCGTATCGAGCGGCTCCTGGCGCAAATAATACCGCCCGTATACGTCCACCAGCTCTGATTTTGTGTCCACGTTGAAAACAAAGCTATTCAGTGCATCCAGCCGCTTTAACTCCAGTTCTCTGTCAGGAATCGATTTGCGCAGCGCATCCATCAGCTTCAGGGTTTCGGAAATCGCCGCCGTGGTCTGGTCCCCTTTACACCCGATGTAACCCACCAGTTCACCGGCCTGCCACTTGTAGATCTGGTAAAAGCCGGCTGAATAGACCAGGCCCAGATCATCCCGCAAACGCTTATACATCAGAGAGTCGCTGCCGCCGAATATGTTCATCAACAGGCTGGCTTTCCAGTAATCCGGATGGGTGCGCTTTAAACTCGGCAGGCTCAAAACGATCTGGGATTGAACCTGGCCGGGTTTGTCGACCAGAATCATTGCCGGCGGTGTCTTGGCAGGGTCCTCTAAGTTGCGCCGCGGCGCCGGTGATTTCGGAAAAGCCTTTAAGAAGCCGTTCAGGCCGGAAACAATTTTTTCTTTATCGATATCACCGGCAATCGTAATCGTCATGTTATCAGACACAAAGTACGTTTTTAAAAACTGCTTTAGATCTTCGGTTGATATATTCGGAATGGTCTGCAGACCTCTCAATGGGTCCCGGCCGTACGGATGGTTTTTAAAGTGCCAGATCTTATTCTCCCGCATGGCCACCGACATGGCATCGCCGCCCTGTCTTTTGAGCGAGACGAGTTCCTGGTTTTTGGCAGCCTGCAACACATCGGGATCAAGGCCGGGTCGGGTCAGCACCTCCTGCAAAATCTCCAGGCCCTTTTCCCAGTCCGCCTTCATTACTGACAGACGCACCGATGTTTGCTCCTCATCCACCGAGACCCCCAGTTGAATGGCATTCTCATCCAGCACCAGTGCCAGTTCGCCGGGCGACAAATCCTGCGTACCGCCGCGCACGATCACGTTGTTGAAAATTTCGGCTAAACCGGTCTTGGATTTGGCCACATCAACCGAACCGGCTTTTAATAGAATGGTCAGATCAATCAGCGGTAATTCGGTATCCGGCAAGAAAAACACTTTGACATTTTCAACCTCAAAGGTATCGGCCCGAGGATATTTAATTTTATGCGGGTCACGCCGGAACGAAAGCGGATGTTTCCATCCCGGGGGAGTGGGGTACTCGGATCGATTCTCAAAATCGCCTTTATAGGTCAAATTGGCTGCTGCGCTGCCGCTGATGTTTCGAACTTCGGCATACTGTGTTGGCGGTTTGTCCGGTCGGCCACCGGGGATAACGTAGACCACGGTTTCGTTATCTGGGCGAACATATTTTTGGGCCGCTTTAAGAATGTCTTCGGGCGTCACCGCCTCGATTTTTTCAAGATAGCCGGTCAGATATCGCCACCCGACCTGCACCTCAAGAGTCGCCAGCGTGCCCGCCAGGCTTTCGTTGCTGCGCATGCGATCCAAAAAATCGCGCCGGTTGAGTTTTTTGATGCGCGCCAGTTCGCGGGCCGAAACCGCTTCGGTTTTAAATTTTTCGACTTCAGCCACCAGCAGGGCCTCAAGCTGTTCACAGGCCGCCAGATAGGCTTTTCGCTGCTGATGCTCATCGAGTTGACCGGATGCCTTTTTGAGGGTCTCGGGCTCATTGGGGGATCCGCCGACAATGAGCATGCCGCCGTAGCGGTTGTCCGGATTACCGGCCCAGGCTTCTACGGCCAGACCCTGATTGACGATATTTTGCATCATGCGGGCGCCGCGCCCGTGGCTCAGGATCATGGTCAGTGCATCGAGTGCATAAAAATCCGGTGTTCCCATGCGAGCGCCGTGATATCCGATTCTGACCAGCGGCGTTCGTGCGCCCTTCAGATAGCGAATGTTTTTGCGCGGCCCCTGCTGTGGGGGCTCCCGTGTAACCATTTCGGGGGCGCCTTTTCCAGCCGGATAGCGCGCAAAATACGTTTTGGCGAGTCGTTTAGCCTGATCAAGCGTTACATCGCCGACCAGAACGCAAACCGCATTGGCAGGGTTGTAATACCGCTGGTGAAATTCAGTGGCATCCTGCGTGCTGTATTTTTCCATATCGCTTTTCCATCCGATGGTGGGGTTGCGATACGGATGGGCGGTGTAGGCCGCTGCATTCAGATCCAGCCAGGCAGCCCCGCCGGGGTCATTGATGTAACGAAAGGCCCATTCGCGCTGAACCACCTCTTTTTCAACGTAAAATTCGCGCCAGGACGGTTCAAAGATCTGTTCACTGACAATCGAAAACCACTGCTCCAGCATATCCGATGGAACCGAGGCAATATACTGGGTCTGATCTTTGGTCGTAAAGGCATTAACACCGACCGCACCGATTTTGCCCAGCTGCGAGGAAAAGGCCTGGGGCACATAAATTTTTTGCACTTCTGCGCGTAATTTTTCCATCTCGGCCCGTTTTTTTTGGATCAGCTTTTCATCCGGTGACCGTTTCTGCTGTTCGTTGAGAATGCTTTGGTAAGCGGCCTCAATCTGCTGCTGCAGTTTGGCGTCTTTGGCGACATCCAAGGTGCCGAAATTTTTGGTCCCTTTAAACATCATATGCTCAAGCAAATGGGCAATGCCGGTCCGGCCGGTTTCTTCGAGGGCTGATCCGGCACGGATCGCGAGTCTGGCGGCCACCTGGGGTGTCGCCGGCCGCTCGACCACTAAAAACAGCATGCCGTTTTCGAGCTTAAATTCTTTAGCATCCAGCTGAATATCAACGGTTGAGGCCGATACCACGGAGGGACTCGCGGCCAGAACCAGGATCAGGAAACACATCTTAAGATATTGCATAAAACGCATTCGTTATTTCTCCCTTTAGCACTTCGTTTGAGCGCGTTTTTAGGTTAATTTTACGTCCGTTACCCACATCGTACCGAAATTGACGCGAAAACCAAATATAAAGATATAATGGTCAAATTAAATTTGTCAAAACGCAAAGCGCCGAATTCGCTTGCCTTGTGGTGCGGAAATGGGGTTTATAACAAATTTGCACGAAAATCCAATACACTGGACAAAAAAAGGCCGGGGGCGTAGTGCCCGCATGGCCGTTGTAAAATGGTATGATCGCTTATAACGATCTTAATTTGTTTGTATTGTTCGCTTATGACAGTTGTAAAACGACTTCTGCAATTCTCTGGTGCGGTTGCGCGGATCAGGCTTCGTACATGACCGCCACAATGGTTGCTTTTCCTTTTTTAGCGGCAATGTGGTGGGCGGTGGTCGATAAGTAATACGCGCTGTCACCCGGCTCGAGCTCGTAATGATCATCGCCGATCTCAAGGATCACTTCCCCATCGAGCACAAATATGAATTCTTCGCCCTCGTGCAACGATGTCTCTTTGTCCGGATCTTCTTCGAGCTGGACTAAAAAAGCTTCCATGTGACGACCCTTCACATCCGGTGCCAGGCTCTTATAGGTGTAAATTTGTTTCTGGCCTTTTTTGGAAGTGGACCGTGAAATGGTGCGACGCTCGTTTTTTCGCGTAATGGCGTAAAGTTTATCCCCGACGCCGGAAACCAGGCGGCCGAAGGCACTGTCCAGCGCCTTTGATAATTTGATCACCGTACCCAGCTGCGGCTGCAGCTCCTTATTTTCGATTTTGGCCAAAAAATCGACCTCAAATCCGGTCATTTTGGAAATCTCGTCAAGTGAGAAGCTCTTTTCTTCGCGAATTTTTCGGATACGCTCCCCTACATCATCCACGCTCTTGGGCGGTTCCATTGGTATATCGCCGGTTAAATCTTCAAAAAAGTCGAAGTCAAAATGCGGTTTTTTGATTTTGTCTTGCATTTTATCTCCTTTTTGAACATCGATTGATGTTATCTGAAACAGTAAATCGGGCTACAGGCTTTTGGCGCCCAAGTAGCGGGCAATCACCAGCCGCTGCACTTCGGAGGTGCCTTCACCGATTTCAAGAAGTTTTTGGTCTCTGTAAAAGCGCTCGACATCATACTCTTTCATTAATCCGTATCCACCGTGCAGCTGGACGGCATGGTTGGCTGCCCGATACATCACTTCCGAACAATACAGCTTCGCCATCGCCGCCTCTTTGGCAAAGGGCAATGCGTTGTCGTTCAACCAGCAGGCTTTGTACAGCAGCAGGCGGGCGCATTCGATTTCGGTTGCCATGTCAGCCAGCTTAAACGCATTGACCTGAAAGGTTGCAATCAGCCGCCCGAACTGCTCGCGTTCCTGACTGTATTTCATGGCCATGTCAAAACACCCCTGGGCGCCGCCCAGGCCCATGGCAGCAATGGAAAGCCGGCCGCCGTCCAGGGTCTTCATCATCTGGTGAAACCCCTGTCCCCTGGGACCCAGAAGATTTTCTTTCGGAACCCGGCAATCTTCGAAATAGAGCTCACTGGTGTTGGAAGAGCGCCACATGAGCTTGCCGTGCATCTCTTTGGCGGTAAATCCAGGTGTGCCGGATTCAACGATAATACAGGAGAGCTCGGGTTTACCATCATCCCTGACGCCGGTCCGGGCTAACACCGTGACGCCGGTAGTGATGTCGGTGGCCGCATTGGTGATAAATATCTTACTGCCGTTGATAACCCATTCATTGCCGTCTAAAACGGCGGTGGTCTGGGTATTGCCGGCGTCAGAGCCCGCATTGGGCTCGGTCAGGCCAAACCCCCATAAGGCTTCACCGCTGCAAAGCTTCGGCAAATATTTCTTTTTCTGCTCCTCATTTCCAAAATAGTATAGCGGACCGATCCCCAGCGAGTTTTCAGCGGCTACGGTAGCGGCATGTGAACCATCAACCCGGGCGAGTTCCTCAACCGCAATAATATACGAAATATAATCCATAGCCTGGCCACCGTATTTTTCGGCGACAAAAATCCCGAACAGCCCCAGTTCGGCCATTTTTTGCATGGTTTCATACGAAAATTCTTCCTTTTCATCCAACTCCCTGGCAACCGGCTTGATCTCATTTTCGGCAAAACTGCGCACCGAATCCCGTAAGATCTCATGATCCGTTGAAAGGCCAAAATCCATAAGCGCTCCTTTATCATCGGAAAATCCAATCGGCATCAATGCGGGTCATTAAACGAGCATTTTTTTACATGCCGGACTGTGCTATAGTGTCTCAAACTGGCACCATTTTATAGGTGCTGGATCCAAAGTTGTCAATCGTTATTACGGAGGTTCAAAGGTTCAACGTTCAGCGTTCAGGGGTTCGGCCGCTCGTGCCTTAATACTGATCTCTGGCTGCTTACCGCAGGCAGGCAGATAGTCAGTTGAATCCTTTAACTTGCAAAATACAGATTTGAATCTGAAACCTGCATCGAGCAACCTGACACCCTGAACCTTTGAACCCTTCCATGAGAAGGCTAAGTCAAGGGTCCAGTTCACGGACAACCTTTTTTTACGAGCCCTGAACCTCGGAACCGGAACCGAAATGCCCGAACTCCCGGAAGTGCAAACCATTGTAAACGATCTCAACGCTGCCGGCCTTGTGGGCCAAAGCATCGTAGCGGCAAGGGTTTTCTGGGCCCGCACGATCGCGCAACCGTCGGCAAAAGCATTTCGCCAGCAGATCAGGAACCGAACGATAGCCGCCATTCAACGCCGCGGCAAATTCATTGTTTTCGATTTTAGCGACAACGGCCATTTGCTCATGCATTTGCGCATGTCCGGTCGACTGCACCTGGTAACCGCAGAACAGAAACGTCAAAAGCATGAACACGTCTTGCTGAATCTTGCCGGTGGGCAGCAGTTGCGCTTTCATGATACCCGCAAATTCGGTCGCCTCTATCTGATAGCGGATACGGATCCCATCCTGGGCCGCCTGGGGCCCGAACCGCTGTTAAAGGGCTTTACGTGCCAACAGTTGGCTCAGCGTCTCAAAGCGCGCAAGCGCCTGTTAAAACCGTTGCTGCTGGATCAGACCTTCATCGCCGGACTCGGCAATATTTACGTTGATGAGGCGCTCTGGGAATCGAGGATTCACCCCTGCCGCATGGCCGCCTCTTTGTCTGAAACTGAAATTCGGGTGCTTCACCGAGCCATCCGGCGGGTGCTTAAACGCGGCCTCCGAAATCTGGGAACTTCGTTGGGAACCGGTAAAACCAATTTTTATTCGGTTGCCAAACATCAGGGCCGCAATCGAGACCAACTGAAGGTCTTTCGACGCACCGGCCAGCCCTGCCCGCGCTGTGGCAAGGCAGTCGAGCGGATCATTGTCAGCCAGCGCAGTACGCATATATGTCCTAGATGTCAGAATTCAAAGGACAGAAGTCAGAAGACAGAAAACGGATGATAATAAACGAATGATAATGATTCGCAGAGGGTCTCTGTCTTCGCCGTCTCCCTTCCCGATATCTGCGATCTGTCCTCTGATTTCTGACCTCTGTCCTCTGAAAACCTTGAGGTGAAAACGATGCCTACCGGTGCCTGTGGTATTAATTGTGATGTCTGCAAATTAAATTTGCTGGGTACCTGCTCAAGCTGCGGGCCGGGCACCAGCGCCCAGGCCGAACAGAAGCTTGCCGCCCAGGAGCGCTTGTTGGGCGGTACCTGCGCTATTCTGGCCTGTGCTCACCTGAACCGGATTGAATACTGCCTGCGGGATTGCACTCAATTTCCCTGCGATAATTTTACCCAGGGGCCTTATCCGTTTAGCCGGGAGTACCTTCAGATGCAGGATCGTCGCCGCCGCCAGAATCCGCCGGCATACGCTCCCGACCGATCACCGGTTGAAGTGCCAGAACCTTTCTGGGACGAGCTGCAGACCAGAGATCTCAATGCCCTTTGCAATTGGACGCTTTTTAGATTGGAATCAACCCGGCAGCTGGTGTTTCACTTTTTAAACGAAGAGGTGCTGGTGGATGTTGCCGGACGTTGCCTGAAACGCCACGCTGGCCGCGGCTGGGAAAAAACGCAGGACCCGCTGCTGGAGCTGGTAACCGTGATTTATTTAAATCATGTCAAAAAACTGTACCCTCTGGGTTCTGACATTGTGGGCGTCAAGGATCTAAAAGAGGCCCATTTTTTCCAGGGACCCCACGAGCTGCGGACCGACCCCCTGCTGCAGCGCTACGGCAAGGACATCCGCGGCTTTGAGTCTGCCGCCAAATTCCTGGAGGGCCGTCCGGTGAATATGGCCGATGCGGCCTATGAACTGCTGCCCTTTCCGCGCGTGCCGCTGTATTATTTATTCTGGCAGGGGGACGCGGAATTTGAATCCCACATTTCGGTGTTATTTGATCGCTCGATTGAAGCCGTCTTTTCTGCAGATGCCATCTGGGGGCTTGTCGGTCGGGTAACTACCGCCCTGCTGCAGGGACCGGTCAACAGATGACAGAAGTCGGAAGTCAGAAAACAGAAGAAAGCAAGTCATGGCCAAGAAATATGTTTCATGAATCCGTTTTTATCATCCGGCTTCTGACATCTGTTCTCTGAAATCTGACTTCTGATAACCATTTGCAGCGCATAAGGGTTGCCGCCTTTCGTGCTTATAAAGCCGGGAATATTCCCCCCGAGTTGCTCCTGCCAATGCCACGCCATTCTGCGTGTTCAGTATTTGTCCGAGCATACCGCCTTATTTTATTAAAGTTTTGACCCATTTCATCCGATCCTTCATACAGCACCCGTCGGTTGGTTCTAAACCGGCGGGCCATAGAAGCGCATATTAACTGAATTTATAGTATTTTTCGATGAAGTGGGGTTGAGGTATGGATAAAAATAAAGGCTTTGGACTCATTGAGCTTCTGGCAGCGCTCGGGATTCTGGCGATTATCCTGGCGGTAGCCCTGCCCAATTTCTTGGGCTGGCGGTCCAATGCCCAATTGCGCAGCGTGGCCGAAGAGTTTAGACGGGCCGCTCAACTGGCCAAGTCGAAAGCCATTCAGGAACGTGAAATCGCGGTCATCGATCTGGATCCGGACGTGGATGGACGTATCAACAGTTATATCGCTTTTCTCGATTCAGACACGCACAGCAGCGGAAATTTTAGTTGGCAAAGCCACGATCCCGATGAGCCCGTCATATACCAACGGGATTTGCCCGAAAACATCAGTATACAGCTGGTCGATGCGGTTACGGGTGAACCCAGCAATTCGTATATGCCGAAGGGCAAAGTCCTGAATGACCTTCTCACGAATTTGGCCGTTAACGGTGAAAAGCGCCGAATAGAGGAAAAAGGCATCGCCGGCAGTCTTCTTCCAGTCGACTTTCACGAAAGCAAAATCCATTTTACAAAAGATCCTGTGGTGAAAGACACATACCAGGTTTTGTATGACGGAGAAGAGCTGGACTGGTGGATCCACATCTCCGATATTTATGCGAAGATCGTATTTTATTCTGATGGCGAGTGCGTGACGCCGATAAAAATCATTGTGACCACCAGTGACGGCGAAAAACTGATGATCGAAATCACCAACTGGACCATCACCAAGGTAACTAAACTTGCATAGCTTGAACATCAAACAAAAGGACAGGGGCTTCGGGCTCATCGAACTGTTGGCGGTCCTCGGGGTGTTGACGATCATCCTGGCCGTTGCCCTTCCCAATTTTTTGGGCTGGCGGTCCAATGCCCAAGTGCGTCGCGTGGCCGAAGAGCTCAGAGAGGCGGCGAAATTGGCCAAATCCAAGGCCATACAGGAAAATGAAATCGCGGTCCTCGATTTGGATCCCGACCGAAACGGGCTTTATGACAGTTATTTAGCGTATGTTGATAGTGGTAATGGCAGTGGGGGGCCGTCGGATTGGCGGCATGATCCCGATGAACCCGTTGTCTATCAGCAGGATGTGCCCGAAAACATCAATATAGAGCTCATCGATCCGGGGACCGGCAACCCTGCTGATAATTACAAACCCCAGGGCAAACTGCTCGCCGACCGTCTGCTGCGTATTGCCTTTGAAACGAACCAGCACGAGGTCCAGGAGAAAGGCGTGGCCGGTGGTCTTTTTCCGACAAACTTCCACCAGAGCAAAATCCATTTTCAAGAATCTCCCACAACCGAAGACTGGTGGCAGGTTCTGTATGATGGCATGCCGCTGGACCATTGGATTATCAACACCAATATCGGAAGAAACCTTATCCTTTTTTATCAGAACGGCGAGTGCATGACGCCGATCAGAATCATTGTGATCAATAGTGACGGTGAAAAATTAATGCTCGAGATTACCGCCTGGACCATCACCAAGATCACTAAAATTAGTTAGACTGCGGTCGACCCCCTTGGACACATCAGCGTCAAGAATATCGATCAGGCAGAAGATGCGTCAAGGGCCACCTCAGGACGTTATGGAGGGCAGAAAAACAAATTCAGATTGAAACCCGTCGTACCGGCAGGCATCGCGCGGGTCGAAGTGTAGGTTTATTTCAGCAATAGGACGTATTTTTGCATGCAAAAAAAAGCGACGACTCTTATTATTTTAGGGTTTTTGGCCGTCAGTCTGGCGCTGGTTTACGATTGGGGGCTGTCACGGCTGCATGTCTTCAGGGTGTTGCAGTTGCAGCTGACCGATACGCTCTATCGCTACCGCAACCGGCACACGCCGCGAAGCTCGAATCTGGAAAACATCGTTGTCGTCGGCATCGATGATGCGTCCTTAAAAAACGTAGATCATCGCTGGCCGTGGAGCAGGGATATTCTGGTGAATTTTTTCGAGACGTTGCAGCACCTGAATCCGAAAGTGATCGGTTTTGATTTTGCCCTGGTGGGCAGCAGCCCGGATGTGACTGTTGATGAAGCGCTGGCTCAGGCAATGGCAAATCCGTCAAATACGATTATCGCCGGTTATTTTGACGAACAAAACGATCTGATACAGTCGCACAGACGCTTCCGGGAAGCCGCCGTGGGTCAGGGGTTTATCGACATCTATTTGGATGTCGACGGTACCAATCGAAAAAGCACCTTCTTTAAAGTTCTCAATGATCGTCAAATCAGCTATTCTTTTGCTTTTGCCACCGCGGCATCATATCTGGGCCATTTCCCGGGCGGCCATAACCGCTCACCACTCGATTTGATTCCCGATAAACTCAATTCAAGCAGCTGGTCATCCCAGCGATACCGGCCCGAAGCATTCTCTTACATTTCCTTTTGGAAGATGCTCGACAAACAGGTCAAGCCTGAAGAAATTGAGGGTAAAATCGTTTTGGTCGGCACCGTGGATCCAATCTTTCATGATATCCACAAGACGGCACTGGGTCTGATGGCCGGCATTTATGTGAATGCCAATGATGTCGTCTCGATGCTGGACCAGGACTTTGTCCGTGAGGTTCTGACCACAAACCGGTGGTTTTTCTTTCTGGTATTGAGCGCCTTATTTATGCTGCTTATTTTTCGATTGAACGCATTTGCGCAACTGGCGGTATTCCTGGTTGCTGAAGCCGGAGTGTACCTGACAACCTTGTTTTTGTTCAGCCGCAACAATATCTTGCTCGAGCCGTTCTCACCTCTATTCATCCTGGCGGTTACGTTTACCGTTGTTGTTTTTTACAAAGTGTTGCGCACCTTTTTAGAAAATCTGGCGCTCCATCAGCAGGTGGTCACGGATCCGCTTACCGGGCTTTATGGTCAACGTTATTTGCTGCTCAAACTGGAAAAAATATTTAAAAACAGCATCGACAAACCGCGTGATTTGTGTGTGGCCATGCTGGACGCCGATCATTTCAAGCGGGTCAATGACACCTACGGCCACGACGAAGGCAATCGCGTACTGATCGAGATCGCCAAAATCATCAAACAGCACATTCGCCGCAACGACATCGCAGCGCGGTTTGGCGGTGAGGAATTCACCCTGATATTCAATAATACGGCTCTAGACGGAGCCTTCAAGTGCGTCGAACGCATGCGTCAGGCCATCGAACAGACGCGCTTTTCTCACCCCACCGGAGCGTACGGCCTGACCGTCAGCGGGGGAATTGTATCCAATCAACACCCGGATGTGTACAGCAGCAAGGACATGATCAAATTCGCCGATAAAGAACTGTATCGCGCCAAAAGCGAGGGCCGCAACCGCACCTATACCGCCGAGCAATTTTCTGCGTGAAAACCGCCACTGTGATCCACCCGGTTTTATCATCCTGTTGATTATCGATGCGCTTTTTCACAGGGTTTTGCTCAATGACTTGTTAACACTTATCTTCTTGCGGCGTACGCCAATTGACGCCTCAATTTTTAGTTGACAGGTTTGG
>JASFNW010000006.1:0-65152 GCA_050116835.1 Desulfobacterales bacterium | reverse complement strand
AGCCCGCAAGGCCGCCGCCGCCGCGGTTTTTAACAATCCATATGCGGGCAAATACCAGGAGGATCTCAGTCTCCTGTATGAATGGAGCGAACAGCTGGGCGTCATGCTGACCCAAAAAGCAGTAGCCGCCCTGGGCATCGCACCGGAGCAGGTGCACAGTTACGGCAAGGGGGCCATCGTCGGCAGCAAAGGCGAGCTGGAGCACTGTGCGGCACTGATGCATCCGGCTCTGGGCAAACCCATGCGCGACAACGTTGGCGGCGGCAAGGCCTTGATACCCTCTGCCAAAAAATTGGGATATCCCGGCGTAGCGCTGGATGTGCCGCTGCATTTTAAAGATGCCGCCTTTGTGCGCTCTCATTTTGATGCCATGGAAGTTCGATTGCCCGATGCACCGCGGGATGATGAGCTGATTTTGATTGTAGCGCTGACCGATTCCGGAAGACCGGTGGCAAGAGTGGGCGGGCTGAAGCTGGAGGAGGCCAAGAAGGAAGATGGTTTGAGATAGGGTGCCATCGCAGGAATAGTATTGATTCGGTCATGTCATTTTCATCAAGGCGCTCTGATCAGCAAGTTGCCTGTGGCCCGATATTTGGGATTCAAAGCGCGCTGTAATAAAATCCTAAAGCTTATAGGCCAACCATCCCAAATATCAGGCCACGACGTACCATCAGGGTGATTAATTCGCAGAGCGCCATTCAGAAAAAAACATGACCTCTTTCGAAATAGAGCCCGGGGCTTGATGGATGAACCACTAATTTTCATATCAAAAAATATCTTTGCGGCTTTGCGTGAGGTTTTTTGATTCAGATATGTCAGCTTGGAGTTGGACATGACGAAAGCAAATCGCATAACAATTCAGTGTACCATCAACGGAGAAAAGAAGCAGCTGCATATCCCGGCGGGGATGACGGCGCTTGAACTCATCAGAGACAGGCTTGACCTCAAAGGCACCAAAGAAGGATGTGGCATTGGCGAATGCGGGGCCTGTACCATAGTGGTTGAGGGTCGCGCCGTCAACGCCTGCCTGATATTTGCGGCCCAGTTGGACGGGCGCGACGTGTGGACAGTCGAAGGTCTAAGTCAAAGCGGCGGCCTGCACCCGATTCAAGAAGCCTTTGCCGAAAAGCACGCCGTTCAGTGCGGATTTTGTACACCCGGGCTGTTGATGAGCACCAGTGCCCTGCTGGCAAAACACCCGCACCCCAAGCGCAGTGAGATTGTCAAAGCGATTTCGGGCAACCTCTGCCGCTGCACCGGGTATCACAGCATTATGGAAGCCGTCGAAGCCGCCGCTGAAAAGCAGGCCGCTTTCAAAAAGGATTAACGCTGCTTTGGCCATATGGCTAATGCAAAATTGAGCAAAAGCCGTTTCAAAACCCCTTTTCTGTTGGTTTGCGGCTTTTGAAACCACTACTCGGCAACAAGAGTCGCAGATTGAAATACCATCATGTTTGACGTTGACTACATCAAAGCCACGAATTTAGAAGATGCCCTTCATTTTCTAAATACCAACGGAGCGGAAACCAAAATCCTGGCCGGTGGTACGGACATCATGGTCGATTTGCGATCCGGTGCTTTAAAAACCCGCTTTCTCTTAGACGTCAGCCGACTGGAAGATTTAAAACAGATTGAGATGCGCGACGGTCAACTGTCTATCGGCGCGGCGGTAACCATAAGTGAACTTTTAGAGTCCGACACCATCGCCGACATGGCGCCGGCCCTGAGAAAGGCAGCAGAAAAATTTGCCAGCCGGCAAATACGGAATGTGGCCACCATCGGTGGCAACGTCGCTCACTGTTCTCCGTGCGGCGATACCATACCGCCGTTGCTGATTCATGATGCCGAAGCGGTGGTGTTGACCTCAGAGGGTCAGCGTCACGTCACGATTGAAGAAATGGCCAGCGGGCCCTATCACTGCAGTTTGCATTCGAATGAAATCATCAGCCATTTTATTTTGCAGCCCAGGCCCCAGGAGGTGACTTTTGCTGATTTTCAGAAAATTGGTCGGCGACAGGAGCTGGCCATCGCACGCATGAGCATGGCCGCCATGGCCTATCAGGATGAGGGTGGTTCAATTGCGTATATGCGATTTGCATTGGGATCGTGTACCCCAACCCCGCATCGATTCCGTGAAATCGAAGAATACATGACCGGTAAAGTGCCCGCTGAACATATCTTATGGGAAGCCGGTAAGCTGCTGGCGGACAAAATGTTCAGCATCACCGGCCGAAGACCCTCAGCAGTGTACAAGGAGCCGGCCATTCAGGGGCTGTTTATGCGTATGATGCATCCTTTGATTCAATAATGATCAAGAAAAATAAATATATGCTTTTTAGATTAAACAGTAAATTAAAACCACGAAAACACGAAAACTTAAAAACATGAAAGTTTATTATTTTCCTTTCCTGCTTTCTTCCTTTCGTGCTTTCGTGATTAATTATTTTTTTAATAGGAATTTTTCTGGGCAAAGTTCATGAAAGCGGAATATAAAACCATAGGGCAAAACATCCGCAAAATCGGTTTAGAAAAAAGACTGCGGGGTGAGCCGATTTTCAGCGCCGATCTGAAACTTGACGATCCGCTGATCCTTAGAGTTTTGCGAAGCACAACGGCCCACGCCCGGATCAAAAAAATCAAGCTCGAAAAAGCGGCCGTGATCGAGGGTGTCGTTTGCATTTTCACCGCTGAAGATATCCCGGGACAAAATCGAGTCGGCATCATTAATAAAGATCAGCCGCTTCTGGCAGATGACAAGGTGCGCAGCATCGGCGAACCGGTTGCTCTGGTTGCGGCTGAAACCGAAGCGGCAGCCGATCAGGCGCTCAAAGCCATTGAGGTTATCTATTCTGAACTGCCGGCCGTGCGCAGCCCTGCAGAGGCTCTGGCTCCCGATGCGCCCAAGATCCATGAAAAAGGCAATTTGCTGTTCACGCGCAAAATCAAAAAAGGTGATGTTGAAGCGGCATTTAAACAATGCGCCGCGGTCGTTGAAAAGACATACCAAACCGGACACATCGAGCACAGTTATCTGGAGCCGGATGCCGGTGCCGGCTATGTGGACTATGATGGTTCGCTGGTAATCTTCGCTTCCACGCAAAATCCCCATTACGACCATAAAGAAGTCACCAGCCTGTTGGGGCTCGAGGATCAGCAGGTGCGAATCATACAAGCCGCCACCGGAGGCGGATTCGGATCTAAACTGGATATGAATGTGCAGGGTTTTATCGGTCTGGCGCTCCATCACCTCAAAAGACCGGTACGCATCGTCTACAGCCGGGAAGAGGCCTATCTGGCCACCGCTAAACGGCATCCGCTCGAAATGAAGATAAAAACCGGAGCGGACCGCGACGGTCGGCTATTGGCCATGCAGGCTGTCGTTACCTGTGATACCGGTGCGTATGCATCGTATGGCATACCCGTGGCATCGCGCTCGGCCGTGCACGCCACCGGTCCCTATCAGATTGAAAACGTGGATGTTACAAGCCTCTGTGTGTATACCAACAACCCGTTTTCCGGTGCCATGCGGGGTTTCGGCACACCCCAGATTGCCATTGCCCATGAATCTCAAATGGATCTGCTGGCCCGCAAGCTCGGCATCGACCCGCTGGAAATGCGCCGCACCAATGCCTTAAAAGAGGGGTCGGTGACGGCCACCGGCCAGAAATTAACGGCCAGTGTCGGGATCGGTGAATGCCTGGAAGCCATTCAGCCGCATTATGAGCAGGCCCGGTCGCGCTGGCTGAATGAAACCGGTCGTTCCCATATCAAAAGAGGCATGGGTATCGGCTGTATGTGGTACGGCATCGGCAACACCGGTGTACAAAACCCATCAACAGCCAGAATGACCATGGACATGAACGGTCATATCACGCTGTTTACCGGCTGCGCAGAACTTGGGCAGGGATCCACCACGGTGCTGGCGCAGATTGCCGCTGAATCCCTGGGCCTGACGCCCGAAGATATCCGCATGGTCGTGGCAGACACCAAATGTACCACGAATGCCGGTGCGACCTCTGCCAGTCGCCAGACCTATATTTCCGGCAATGCGGTCAAAGATGCTGCCGAAAAACTGGCCGATGTGTTGATGACCGAAGCAGTGAACAAACTGAAAGTCCCCAAGGCGGCTTTGCGGTTGGATTCCGGATATGTCAGCGATGCCAATGATTTCGACAACAGGGTGGATTTTGCGTGGCTGGCACAGCGACTTCATAAAAAAGGGCTGCCGCTGACCTGGAATGGATTTTTTGATCCGGATACCGTACCATTGGATCCGGATACCGGTCAGGGCGTGCCTTACGCGACTTATGCCTTTGCCTGCCAGCTGGCGCTCGTTCGCGTGGATACCCTGACCGGCGAAGTGCAGGTGGAAAAAATCGTGGCAGCCCATGATGTCGGCAAGGCGATTCATCCGGAAAACGTCAAAGGGCAGATCTGCGGCGGGGTGGCCATGGGGATGGGTTTTGCGCTGATGGAAGCTTTTGTCCCCGGGCAAACCCTTTCATTCAAAGATTATCTGATTCCCACCTGTGCCGACATGCCGGAAATTATCCCCATCATCGTGGAATCACCGGAGCCGAGCGGTCCGTTCGGCGCCAAGGGTGTGGGCGAGCCGGCTTTGATTCCGACCGCGCCGGCGATCGTCAATGCCCTCGCAAATGCACTCGGTAAGAGGATTTATCAGTTACCCGCCAATTTAGAGCGTGTATTGGAAACCAGTATTAAAGCCGGCCATTTTGGTCCCAGGGAGGTGGAAAATGCCTGAAGTCCTTCTAAAAAATATTGGAACAATTGTCAGCGGCGATATTGCCGATCCGATCTTGCCCGGCGATGCCATTTTAATCGAAGACGGCAAGATCAAACAAGTTGGCCCGGAAGGCAATCTCGATGCCGCCGATACCAAAACGATCATTGACTGTGATGGCGCGACCGTCATGCCCGGTTTGTTTGATTCGCACTGTCACACGGTTTTAGGTGACTATACCCCCAGACAAAATCAGACCGGATTCTTAGAAAGCGAGGTCCATGGGGGTGTGACCACCTTTATTTCCGCCGGGGAAGTCCATCTGCCGGGGCGCCCCAAGGATCCGGCCGGCACCAAAGCGCTGGCGATGTTAGCCGCGAAATCCTTTGCCAATTTTAGACCGGGTGGCGGTAAAGTTGTCGGTGGTTCGGTGATACTGGAAAAAGGTCTTGTCAAAAGTGACTTTGAAGAACTGGCCAAAGAAGGTGTACGAACCGTCGGCGAAATTGGACTGGGGACCATCAAGAATCCAGAAGATGCTGCTCCGATGGTGCAATGGGCCAAAGAGTACGGTATGACAGTGATGATGCATGCCGGCGGGACCTCTATTCCGGGCAGCAGCACGGTGACAGCTGAAATGGTCATTCAGGCAAATCCCGATATCGTGTCTCATATCAACGGCGGGCCGACCGCAGTTGCCATGGATGAAGTGCAGCGTCTGGTAAAAGAAACCGATCTGGCCCTGGAAATCGTTCACTGCGGCAATCCCAAGGTGGCGGTGGAAACCGCTAACCTGTGCATAGAACAAAATGCCCTGGGCCGCATCATTATCGGAAACGATGCGCCTTCCGGTACAGGGGTGATTCCGCTGGGTGTGCTCAGAGTCATCTGCCACCTGGCCAGTCTGACGGCCATCAGACCAGAACAGGCCATCTGTATGGCTACCGGCAACACGGCCCGCGTGCACAAACTGCCCCGGGGTGTGATTTCGGAGGGAAATGAGGCGGATCTGGTGATCATGGATACACCTATGGGCTCGGTGGGGGCGGATGCGCTGGCTGCGATTAAAGCCGGCGATGTGCCCGCAGTTGCCATGGTGCTGGTCGATGGCGAGATTGTGGTGGCCAAAAGCCGCAATACGCCGCCGCCGGTACGCAAGCCGAAAGTTTTGTAAAGAATTAGATTTTAGCATGGTGTTCGTTTATTATATCTGACTCATTAAAATCTTCTGACACTCCAATTCCCTCTCCCCTCGGCGAGGGGAGAGGGGTAGGGTGAGGGGAGCAGGAGTGAGCCAAAGAGCCAGAATCCTGAGAAAAAATATGACAGATGCGGAGCGAGCAATATGGAACAGTGTCCGCAATCGTCAGTTAGGTGGTTTCAAATTTCGCCGCCAGCGACCTATTGGGCCTTTTATAGTTGATTTTGTTTGTGCCGAGAAAAAAATCATCATCGAGATTGATGGTGGCCAACATGCATTGACCCAGGAACAGGATGATAACCGTTCAGAATTTCTGAGAAATAGGGGTTATCGTATCTTAAGATTCTGGAACAGTGATGTTTTAAAAGAAAAGAATGCCGTATTGGGGAAAATTCTTTTGCATTTGAATGAATCCCCCTCACCCTAAACCCTCTCCCCCTAAAGGGGGCGAGGGAGCAATGGATGGGTGAACCGTCACCAAGAAAATATCGAAAAATAGGTATTGCCTACAATGAGGGTAGATACTGAAAAATGCATCGGCTGCGGTTATTGCGTGCGCGATTGCCCGGTCGATGCCGTTAAACTGGTCAAGCAAAAGGCGCTGATCAATGATCACTGGTGCACCCACTGCGGCGTGTGCATGCGCGTTTGCGAAAGTGATGCCGTGATTGACGCTGACAGCATGCCGGCAGAGGCGATTGAATGTGATGCCTGTCCGATCAAATGCTGGATCCAGCCCGGGTTTGTCGGCGCCTGCCACCGGTACCGCAACGAAGGGGGAAAACTTCTGCGCCTGACGCGCCTGCACACCTATGCCGATGTCAAAGAAATCGTCGGTCCCGAGCCCAAGGCCAATATCCGCAAACCCCTGATTACGGCCATCGGCGCCGGGACAACCTACCCGGACTGCAAACCGGCGCCCCAAATTGTGCAGACCAAAAGACGCGGTGTGGATGTGGTCACCGTCGTAACCGAAGTACCGTTGAGCTACAGCTCTATCATCGTCAAAATCGATACGGACATCCCCATCGGCAAAGAGGGCGATCTCATTTTTGCAGGTAAAAGAGAAGTCGGCATGGTGGAGACAGAGCAATACGGTTCAAAAATGCTGCACATCGGCGGTGTCAACCGTTTGACCGGGAAAAATGGTTTTGTAATTGCCAGAACCATTACCGAAATTGCCAATCGCAAACGCGTGAGTCTTAAAATCGAAAATGGCAGCCGGCTGGAAGTTCAGGTGGGCCACCCGCCCGTAATTGACGGTCGGGAAGCAACCAGAATGCGGGTGGGCTGCGGCAGCGCCACCATGGGATTATTCGCGCCATTGCTGGCAGCGGCTGCCGATGAGGTCATTATCATTGATTCACACATTACCGGACAGATGAGTCGCCATGTGGCCGGTGTTTACGCCGGTGCCAAATCAACCGGTATCCGGCTGAAGTTTAACGAAAGCACCCCGGGACGCTATTTCGGTGATCATGGCAACGGCTGGGGCGGCACCTCCATCTCCAATCCAGTGGATGTCATCAGCTCAGTCGACATGAAAATGGCCCGCCCGGGCATGACCATTTTGATTACCGAGACCACCGGCCAAAACGGCGCCATTTTTAAAATCGGTAAAGGAGGTACACTAACGGAAATACCGCTTTCTAAAAAAGCCAAGGCCGCCCTCAAGGCAATTGCCGACAGCTGCCAGCCTTCCCGGGTTTCGGCCATCTATACCGCCGGTGCCGGCGGCAGCGCACGGGCCGGTGTGACGCGCTATCCGATCAAACTTACCCGGGCGGTGCATAACGGCCGGGCCCATTTGACCGTCGGCGGCTCCCCCGGATTTATCCTGCCGGGGGGTGGTATTTCTTTTATGGTGGATGTCGAACGCGTCAAGTCCGGCGCTTTTTATTGGACGCCCACACCGGCCACCATCTGCCCCCTTGAGTACACGATGGAACTGAAAGATTATGAAGAAATGGGGGGGCACACCGAGGCCATCAAGCCCTTTAAAGTCAAAAAGCACGGGTCAAAATAAGCAATGTCCTATGAACGATTCATAACGTTGCCGGATGAAGAAACCGTATTGGCCGAATGCGGGCCGATGCGATTGGCCATCCGCGCCTGGCAAAAAGGCGCACCGCAATTAGCCCTGTGCCGGCAGGCCGCGGAGGTATCCTTTGGATACCTGGAAGCGATCGCCGAACAGCGCACGATACTGGCTTTGCCTGTCGACCAAATCGTGACAGTGCCGGACAACGATCTTGCGCAGCGGATGATTCAAAGCGTAAAAGCGGTTGGCGATGCGGACCTGACACCCATGGCGGCCGTGGCAGGCACGATTGCCGATGCCGTGGCCGACTGGCTGTTTGGCCGCGGGCCCGCCAAGGTGGTTGTGGACAATGGGGGTGATATCGCCATACGGATGGCAGCCGGTCAGACGGCAACCGTCGGTATCCGACCGCACATAAACAGTTTGGATATATCCCATATCGCCCATCTGGATGCCCGCCGGTTTTCCTGGGGCGTGACCACCAGCGGTCTCGGCGGCAGAAGCTTCACCCGGGGGATTGCATCGGCGGTTACCGTGATTGCAAACGATGCTTCGATTGCGGATGCAGCTGCCACCGCGATAGCCAATGCTTGCTTCGTGAAGGACAGCAGCATCGCTCAGACACCGGCAGAACAGATGGATTGCAACACGGATCTAAAAGGGATCCACGTTACCGTTGACGTGGGGTCTTTGAGCACCGGCAAAAAGATTCAGGCCGTTAAAACGGCACTGTCGAAAGCCAACGCCCTTTGCGGGCAGGGATGCATTGTCGGCGCTTTGATCGCGCTAAAAGAAGTTTTCGTGATGACAGAAAGTGTTCGGGAGCTCATTTCACCATCAAACTAGGGACTCTCCAAACCATCCGGAGTTCCTAACTTTGGAAAGGAGGAATTGGAAATGAAGATTAGCAAAATCATGTTTGCGTTACTGATCGTCACGCTCGTGCTGGCTCTTGGAGCGGCGCCAGCAGTTTTGGGCGCCGATACCATTAAAGTCGGTGATGTCCAGACTTACAGCAAATTGGCCAGTTTCACCCACCCCTATCGCAATGGCTGGCAACTGGCGCTGGAGGAAATCAACAACGCCGGCGGTGTGATGGGCAAAAAAATCGAAGTCATTTCCCGGGATGATCAGGGAAAACCGGGTGAGGCTGTAAAGGTTGCTGAAGAGTTGGTCGGCAAAGATAAGGTTGCTTTGCTCATGGGATCCTTTTTCTCCAACGTGGGACTGGCGGTAACCGATTTTGCCGGGCGTAACAAAGTGCTTTATATTGCCGCCGAACCCCTGTCCGATGCGGTTGTTTGGGCCAAGGGCAATCGTTATACCTTTCGGTTGAGGCCATCGACATATATGCAAGCAGCCATGCTGGCGGTCGATGCTGCCAAAAATCCCGCCAAACGCTGGGCCACCATTGCACCGAATTACGCTTATGGCAAAGATGCAGTGGCCTCGTTCAAAAAGGTCTTAAAAGCCAAGCGTCCGGACGTTGAGTTTGTGGCCGAACAGTGGCCGGCACTGTTTAAGATCAATGCCGGCGCCGAAATTCAGGCCCTGGCTGACGCCAAACCCGAAGCCGTTTACAATGTAACCTTCGGCAGCGATCTGGCTAAATTTGTGCGCGAAGGCAAACTCAGAGGCTTCTTTGACAACACCTTTATGGTCAGCCTGTTAAGCGGCGAACCCGAATATCTGGATCCTCTGAAGGATGAGGCCCCGGAGGGCTGGCTGGTCACCGGATATCCCTGGTATGATATCAAGACGCCGGCGCACATGAAGTTTGTGGCCGCCTACCAAAAAAAGTTCAACGATTATCCGCGCACCGGTTCGGTGGTGGGTTACAATACCATGTATTCGGTTTACCATCTGCTGAAGAAGGCCGGCACGCTCGACACCGAAAAATTAGTGGACACCATGGAAGGCTTAACCTTCGATTCGATTGTCGGCCCGATGTCATACCGCAAAATTGATCACCAGTCGACCATGGGGGCCTATGTGGGCTACACGGCTCTAAAAGATGGCAAAGGTGTCATGGTAAATTGGAAATACGCCGACGGAAAAGATTATCTTCCCAGTGACGCAGAGGTCATGAAACTAAGACCGCAATAATACTCAGTTGCCGGTGTGGCCGTTTAGCCGCACCGGCAACTAAATCCGAATATTGAAAATCGAAATTCGAAACAAATTCGAATGACCAAATTATTAAACTCACAATTACGTATTTTTCCATCTATGTATATTCAGTTGCGATCTTTAATATTTTGAACATTTAAATATTCGAATTTGGAATTTGTTTCGTATTTCGTGCTTAGAATTTCGAGTTTAATTGTGCAGAGTAAGTTTCACTATATTTGAATTATTCGCCTCCGATGGTTTAATCTTGATCATATAAAGGAATAGTTTTGGGTTTTTATCTTGTACAGTTTCTGACCGGCTTATCCGATGCTTCGGCCCTGTTTTTGGTGGCCTGCGGGCTCTCTTTAATTTTTGGTGTGTCCCGCATCGTTAACCTGGCGCATGGTTCATTTTATATGGTCGGTGCCTATCTGGCTTATTATCTGATCGATTTTTTCCCTCATGGCGCACTCTCTTTCTGGGCAGGGATTTTTCTGGCGACGCTGATTGTCGGTTTAATCGGCGTTGTGTTGGAGGTATTTTTGTTGAGGCGGCTCTACAGCGCGCCGGAGCTGTTCATACTCTTTGCCACCTTTGGCGTTGTGCTAATCATTCAGGATCTGTCCCGTTGGCTATTCGGTGCCGAAGATATCCTCGGCCAACAGGCGCCGGGTCTGGAGGGCAGTATTGATGTCATGGGGACTTTACTTCCGCAGTACGACATTGCGCTTATCGTTATTGCACCGTTGATTCTTATCGGCCTCTGGTTATTGTTGAGTCATACCCGTTGGGGGATTTTAGTCCGCGCAGCTACTGAAGACAGAGAAATGTCAGATGCTTTAGGCGTCAACCAGACCTGGCTGTTTACAACGGTATTTTTTTTAGGGTCCTGTATTGCCGGATTGGGCGGTGCGGTTCAGCTGCCCAAAGGCGGCGCCAATCTGCTGATGGATTTAAACATGATCGCAGCCGCCTTTGTGATCGTAGTGGTCGGCGGAATGGGCAGTATTCCGGGTGCTTATTTGGCTTCTGTGATTATTGGTGAGCTCAATTCATTTGGCGTCCTGGTCTTTCCGCAAAGCACGTTGGTCCTGATGTTTCTGGCTATGGCAGTGGTGCTGATTATTCGCCCCCACGGCCTTTTTGGTAAAGCCGAAGTTGAAGAGCATGGTGCAGGGGAGATAGCGGATTCAATTCTGAAACCGGCATCCAAAAAATTAAAACTCCTGGGGTTGGCGCTTCTCATATTCATTCTCGTCTTGCCGGCATTTGTTGACTCGTTCAGCTTGGTATTGATGACTGAAATTGCGCTTTTTGCGTTAGTGAGCATGAGTTTGTATTTTATGATGGCGGGCGGGATGGTGTCGTTCGGGCACGCGGCTTTTTTCGGTGGGGGCGCTTATTCGGCGGCGCTGATGGTGCATTATCTGAATTCCCCGATGGAACTGGCCATCCTTTTTGCTCCCGTATTTGTGGGACTTTTGGCACTGATCATCGGTTGGTTTTGTGTGCGGTTGTCCGGTGTGTATTTTGCCATACTGACGCTGGCCTTTGCTCAAATCTGTTGGTCTATTGTATTTCAATGGGGGGAATTTACCGGTGGAGATGATGGCCTTTTAACGATCTGGCCTTCGGATTGGGCCAGTGGGAAAGTTGTATTTTATTATCTGACCATGGTCTTATGCATCGGTGGGATCCTTTTGCTGCGCTATTTCATATTTACACCTTTTGGCTATACCATGCGCGCCTGCCGGGATTCAGCGCTCAGGGTGGACTCAATCGGAATTAACCTGCGCCGGCACCAGTGGTTGGCCTTCACCATTGCAGGGGTGTTTGCCGGGCTTGCCGGCGGGATCTACGTTTTTTCAAAAGGCAGTGTGTTTCCGGATGAAATGGCAATCCCGCGTTCCTTCGAGTTTTTATTCATGGTCTTGTTGGGGGGAGTTGAAACGCTATTCGGACCGATTGCCGGCTCAGCAGCCTATACCTGGCTGCATGATAAAATTGCGCGGTTTGATTTTTGGCAGCTGGCTATCGGATGTATATTTATATTCTTGGTTGTGGCCTTTCCGCAGGGGATCGCCGGCTCCATTCATAATCGATTGGGCAAGTATTTTGAAGATTAACCTTATCACTTTAAGGTACGAAAAGACAGGAAGAATGATTTAACCACAAAAGCACGAAAATTTTAAAATACGAAAACCAAAGAATTATTTCGTGGTTCTTTCCTTTCGTGTTTTCGTGGTGGTTTTTGCATTATCGCTTTTAGAGTATGTCCGACCACCATGTTGCGACAAAGAGAATACCATGGCAACGATTTTAGAAGTGCATAACCTTCATAAGGCCTTTGGCGGCGTTAAAGCCATTGTCGATGTAAGCTTTCAACTGAAAGACGGGCAGTTATTGGCAATGATCGGACCCAACGGGGCCGGAAAATCCACCTGTTTTAATCTCATCAACGGGCAACTTCGACCGGATCATGGTGATATTGTCATCATGGGAAAAAACGTCAATGGCAGTAAACCCAGAGATGTCTGGAAGCTGGGCGTCGGTCGCACTTTTCAGATAACCTCCACTTTTGC
Organism: Desulfobacterales bacterium; assembly: GCA_050116835.1. Taxonomy (GTDB): domain Bacteria; phylum Desulfobacterota; class Desulfobacteria; order Desulfobacterales; family JAHEIW01; genus JAHEIW01. The sequence goes on along the minus strand of JASFNW010000006.1, from coordinate 52,472 downwards.
CTCCATGTCGGTACTGGAAAATGTTCAAATGGTGCTTGTTTCCTATCACCGGCGCACCAAATCTCTGTTGAAGAAGGTCAGCCGTCTGTATGTAGAAGAATCTATGGCGCTGCTCAAATTGCTGGGGATTGAAGATCAGGCTGATCGGGCCTGTGGTGTTTTGGCCTATGGCGACCTGAAACGCGTGGAGCTGGCCGTGGCACTGGCAAATAAACCAAGATTGCTGCTCATGGATGAACCCACAGCCGGGATGGGACCGGCAGAGGCTCAAAACCTGATGGAATTGACAAAAGATATTGTGCGCACGCAAAATATCGGTGTGCTTTTCACTGAACATGATATGGATGTGGTCTTTAACTATGCCGATCGCATCATTGTCTTAAATCGCGGCGAGCTGGTGGCCGAGGGCTCTCCGGATGAAGTTCAAGCGAACGAAAGGGTTAAGGAAATCTATCTGGGACGCGGTGAAACTGCCGGTCCGGTGAAAGAATAATCTAATAATCGAGGGATCGGTGCGTTTTTGCAACTGAGAGCTGCTCCATGAATAATCGCTCGCGAAAGCCGCGCAAACTCGTGCATAAGGGCTCGGTGCAAAATAACAGTGAAGGTTATATAACAATAGGCTATCATGTTTTGAATCTAATTTGAGATCCATGACATCTTGCCGATTCCTGTTCTTTTGCAACGATCCCTAATGCACTCAAACAGTGCGCGGTCTTCGCGAACGATCGTTCATTCTGCTCACTGTGAGGGTTTGGATGTAAAACACTTCGACCTCTGAAATAATTGTTGAATAAATTGCTATGCACACAGACACTCAAGAGATTATGTTGAAGGTTGACGCCCTCAACACATTTTACGGCAAGGCCCAGATATTATTTGACATGGCCCTTGAGGTTAAATGCGGAGAAGTCAATGTGTTGCTCGGGCGCAATGGTGCCGGCAAGACGACAACGTTTAAATCCATAATGGGTATCGTCGCGCCCAAAAGCGGCCAAATATTTTACAAGGGCAAGGCGATTCAAAAATTACCGCCGTTTAAAACCTGTGCCCTCGGGCTGGGTTACGTGCCCGAGGATCGACGGATTTTTTCCAAGCTGACCATTTTGGAGAATCTGGAAGTCGGCAAACAGCCGCCGCGCGAGGGTCTCGAGCCCTGGACGCCTGAACGCATATTTGAGCTGTTTCCGAATTTAGCAGAACGGCGCAATCAGGCCGGCGGCACCCTCAGCGGGGGTGAGCAGCAAATGTTGACCATCGCCCGCACCCTGATGGGCAATCCCGAAATGATCATTTTAGACGAACCCTCGGAGGGGCTGGCACCGGTCATTGTCGAACAACTGGCCCAGACGATTCAACGTCTGAAGTCTGAAGGGGTATCGATCTTGCTGGCTGAACAGAACCTGAATTTTGCCAGACACACCTGCGATCGCGCTTATCTCGTCTATCAGGGCAGTGTCTGCCACGAAAGCGCGATTCATACTCTCTCCCAGGATGCCTATGAAAAATACTGTGCGCTGTAAATACAGATGACAGAGATCAGATGTCAGAAGACAGAGGATCCATTTCTGCTCTGTCGAGTTTCCGTCCTCGCATCAAAATGCTACGCCGGGACAAGTCATCAATTTATTCCCATTCCAGAGCGCGTTCACCCAGATTGCCGTAGCGATGGTAGGTGTGACAGATGCTCTGCTGGCGGTAGTATTGCAGCAGCTCGATGCGGCCTTCCATTGCCACCGGATTGCGGGAGATATAGAATCCGGTTTTGGCGGCGGCTGCAAACAGCTCAGGCGGCACCCGCTCCGGGGCGGCATAGCGGATGCGGTCAATGGCAGGCATTTTGGCGATCAGGTCCGCATCGGTTTCCCGCAAAACCGAAAGACCGCCCATCAGCCGCCGGCCCTCTACAGTGAATAAAAATTGCGTAACCGCATTGTGCAAATTTTCGGGCGCACTGACCGTCAAGTCGCATCCGGTAATGCGGGCCGCTGCAATGCGAGCCAGGGTTTCAAACAGGCTGTCTGCTGCATGTAAGCGGACGACCATTTTCCCGACCGGCAGATAGCGTAGGATATTGTCCTGGCCTCGCAGATGGAAGTAGTCAGTTTCCCGAGCGAACACCTGTTCAACCCAGTACAGGTAGCTTTTGATGGCCCTTACGGTTTTGATGATACCGGTTTCGACACCCTCAAAATTTCCCCAATCACATTTTCGCTGCCACAACTGCGCCAGATGCAGCAGAGGATACGGGTGCTGGAGTGAACCGACCCTCGGCATTTCAGTTTCTTCAAACTGCATAAACTGGGCAACATATGTGGGCCCACCGGCTTTGAAACCGGCGCCTAAAGCCGATTTGCCCATTCCCCCGAAGGGCTGGCGCAGGGTCACCGCACCGGTGGTGCCCCGGTTGATGTACAGGTTGCCCGCCCTGACATGCTCCTTCCAGAAGACGTGCTCACGCGGATCCAGGCTTTCCAGACCGGAGGTGAGGCCATAGCCGGTTTGGTTGACCCATTCGATGGCCTGCTGTAAATTTTCCACGCGCATCACCCCCAGCAGAGGGCCAAAAAATTCGGTCATGTGAGTGATACTGCCCCGGCGGACATCCCATTTGATTCCCGGTGTCCACAGATGCGGATTGCCATCCATCATTTCAGGCTTCAATGCCCAGTTTTCCCCCGCTTCCAGCTGCGTCAGCGCCTTTTTCAAATCTCCGCCGGGCGGGTGGATCAGCGGTCCCATTTTGTTTTCAAAATTCCAGGCAGAACCGGTGCGAAAACTGCGAGCCGCATCGACCAGCTGTGTTTTAAAGTGGGGGTCGTCATAAACTTCTTTTTCAAGGATCAACAGTGACGTGGCCGAACATTTTTGACCGCTGTTGCCGAAAGCCGAATAGATGATATCGCCGATGGCTTGATCGCGATCCGACATAGCCGTCACAATGGTGGCGTTTTTCCCGCCGGTTTCAGCGGCCAGATAGACCTCCGGTCGCTGCCTCAAGATGTCCAGGCCGGTGGCTGTGCCGCCGGTCAGAATGATAAAATCCACATCCGGGTGCACGACTAAATGATTGCCGGCAGTCTTGGCGGCGCAGGGTAAAAACTGCAGCACGTTTTTGGACACACCGCCTCGCCAAAAGCACTGACACAGCTCCCAGGCCACCAGCACCGCCTCGGAAGACGGCTTGAAGATAACGGTGTTGCCGGCTGCCAGCGAAGCCACGATGCCCCCGCATGGAATGGCAATCGGAAAATTCCATGGCGAGATCACCACACCGACGCCTTTGGGGCGGCAGCGGATGGTCTGAATGTCGGCAAAACGGTTTGCCGAACGGGGATAAAATTCGGCAAAATCGATCGCCTCGGAAACCTCCACATCGGATTCGGCAAACACCTTGCCGGTATCGGCTGCAGCAGCCCCGATTAGATCGCCGCGAGCCCTGCGGAGTTGCATGGCCACTTGCGACAGTATCTGCTGGCGTTCCTTAACGCTTTTGCGGCGCCATCCGTCCGGATCGCTTTTGGCGGTTGCAGCAGCCTTATCGACATCGGCTGCATTGGCCAGGGCAAAGCGGGCCACGATAACATCGGCATTGATTTGAGCCGGATCTCGTCTTTCCTTTCGGTTGCGGTCCGCAAAAATGTTCTCACCGCCGACGACGAGCGGGATATCAGGGGGACGGTTTGTCGCATTCTTTTTCCATTTTTGACGAATGGCCGCGGCCCATTTGCGATTGGCGGCCAGAGACCAATCGGTGTTGGGTTCGTTTTGAAATTCCGAAAGGGCCATCGATGGCGCCGGGCCCGAAAAGGTTTCGTTGAGCCGGTTTTGTTTGCGGTGGGGTGTCCGGCGTGCCTTGCTTTTTTGGCGGACAGAGTCGGCAAACCGGTCGGCAAGCGTTTGCCATCTGCGGGATCGCGTATGTAGATCGCTGATATGGCGTAAAAAATTTTGCCGGCCGGAATTTTCATCCAGGCGACGAATCAAATAAGCAATGGCATTGATAAATTGTGCCCGGGTGGCAACCGGCGCGTAGAGCACGATTTCCTGGCCGGTTTCCTGAATGGCACGGCGCACATGGTCTGCCATACCTTCCAGCATCTCAAATGAAAAATAGGGTAGCACCTCGTTTTGTTGAGCGGTCAGATAGGCATAGGCCAGTTCGAATAAGTTGTGGGAGGCAATTCCCAGGTGGACCGCCCGGATATTTTCAGGCTGCATGCCAAAATCGACCATGCGTTTGTAATTGGCGTCGGTTAAAAGCTTGTCGTCATAGGGAGCCAGGGGCCAGTCAAAAATGGAGGCCTCGACTTTTTCCATTTCCATGTTGGCGCCCTTAACGATGCGAATTTTGACCGGGCTTCCGCCGGCCGCCACGCGCTGACGGGCCCAGCGGGTAACTTCTTGCAGCATGCCATATGAATCCGGCAAGTAAGCCTGCAAGGCCATTCCGGCGAAATAGGACTTAAATTCCGGCAGATCCAGGGTTCGCATGAAGGCGGCGGCCGTAATGGCCAGGTCCCGGTAGTTTTCCATGTCCAGGTTGACGAATTTAGGGATGCGGTGACCGTCGGACCTGGTGAACGGATGATCGGCAGCCGTGCGATAGAGTTCGGCCAGCCGCTCGCTGACATGATTGACCGAATACTCAAATGCGAGCGGTAGGATCTGTGAGAAGATGGTTGAAATTTTAACCGAGACGTATTCGATGTCCGGATTTTTCAAATCATGCAGATATTGATCCAGTTGCTTGCGCGCCTCGTCTTCTCCCAAAACCGCTTCCCCCAGATGGTTGATGTTGACCCTTACCCCTTGTGCATTTCTGCTTTGCAAATACCGCTGCAATGCATCGGTTTCACCCGGGATAATTGTGTGGCGGGTGTCTGCCCGCATTTTTTTGATCATTTGCGGGACCGTCAAATTCGGAAACAAGCGTGCGGTGAGCTTAAAGATGTGCATCAGCAGGCGTTCAAGAGGTAAAAAAAAGCCGGGGATGCCGCACACGTCAAGCAGGTAACAGATCTGATCGGCCACCCGCCGCGGGCTGGCGGATCGGAAGCTTTGATCGATGAGCTGGGTCAGCATAATTTTATCTTGTGGATTGGCCAGCAGGCGAGCCAGCTGATTGTATCGTTTTTTATCCTGTGGGCGCATTAAGGCGTTGGCCCGCTTTTGCCAGTTTTCGGCCAGAGCAATGGCGGCTTCGATGATGTTTTTATTATCAGGCATAATTTTTTGTTTAATGTATGGATTGATTATAACTATTCAATTAACGGTTAGGGTTAAACGTAATGCATGGCATTCCAGTTGTCACGATCAGTCGGGTACTGATCGGGCTGAAATAATGGGTTTTATAAGGCAGTCGCAACTCTAAGGAAGGAGATTATACTTTAGGTGATTCTATCATTTAATCCAAATTCTAAAATGAACACTATTCGCCCAGATAGGCTTTCTTTACCTGTTCATTTTCCAGCAGAGCGGCGGCTTTATCGCTCAGTACAATGCGCCCGGTTTCCATGACATAGCCGGTAGCTGAAATTGTCAGAGCCATGTGGGCGTTCTGCTCCACAAGGAAAATGGTGACCCCCTGTTTGTTGATTTCCTCAATCGTTTCAAAAATTTTTTCCACCAGCTTCGGTGCCAGACCCAGGGACGGCTCATCCAGCAGCAACAAGGTGGGCCGCGACATGAGCGCCCGACCAATGGCCAGCATCTGTTGCTCGCCGCCGCTGAGGGTGCCGCCCAGTTGACGCCGACGCTCTTTTAGCGCCGGAAATAGGCTGAATACCCACTCCATATCCTTGTCCACCTCATCTTTGTCTTTACGCAGAAAGGCACCCATCTGAAGGTTTTCCAGCGCCGACATGCGTGGAAAAATTTGACGTCCCTCCGGTATCTGCGAAACGCCTTTGGCTGCCACCTGTTCAGGCCGCAGCCGATGGAGGGGTTCGCCGTTGAAGAGGATCTCACCTTTGGCGGCCTGCTGGACCCCGAAGATGGTCATCAGGGTCGTTGATTTGCCGGCACCGTTGGCACCAATCAGGCAGGCGATATTCCCCTTTGATATGGAACAGGATATACCCTTTAAGGCATGAATGTTGCCGTAGTAGGTGTGAACTTCGCGAAGTTCGAGAATTGGTTGGTTGTCCATCATTGCGAATTTCAGTTTTCAGGTTCTTTTTTCTTGCCCTCATGCAGCTCCCGTCTGCGCCGTGATGCCGGAATCAACCCCTCGGGCTTCAGAACCATCATGGTGGTCATAATCCCCCCGAACGCCAGCATGCGGTAATTTTCCAGCTCGCGGAATACCTCGGGCACGGCGATCAGGATAAAACCTGCCACCACAATACCGGGTATACTGCCGACTCCGCCGAGAACGACGATACAAAGCACGATACACGATTCCATAAACAGGAAAAAGTTGGGGTTGGTGTAGCTCAGTTTGGCTGCAAAAAAGGCGCCGGCCACCGAGGCAAAGGCGGCCCCCAGAGCGTATGCCAGAAGTTTGATCCAGGTGGTGGGTACGCCGGATAATTCCGCCGCCACTTCATCTTCGCGGATGGCGATCCAGGCCCGTCCAATTCTGGAGTTGTCCAGGCGTCTGACACCGATGATCGTTAAAATGGCGATGAGCAAAATCAGATAATAAAGAGCGGGCAAGGATTTGAGATAATGTGTTACCCACTCAAGTCCACCCTCGGCAAAACTCGGATAATATAGCGCGGGTCTTTTCATTCCGAACAGGCCGTTGGGACCGGCGGTCAGCGAATCCCAGTTGTTGAGCACCAGGCGCACAATTTCGCCGAAACCCAGTGTGACGATTGCCAGATAGTCTCCGCGCATCTTTAGTGTGGGATAGCCGATGATGCAGCCGACAATCATACCCAAAACAACACCCACGGGCAGTGCGGCCCAGAATGACAGACCATAGGTCAGGTTGAGCAGCGAATAAGTGTATGCGCCGACAGCATAAAAAGCAATATAGCCCAGATCAAGCAGCCCGCAAAGCCCAACGACAATGTTTAAGCCTAAGCCCAGCGAGACATAGATCAGACAGGTGATGCCGACATCGATCATGTAGTTGTTGGCAAACAGCGGAAAGATGAAGGCAAAGGCAAACAGCGCCCCCAGGGTATACAGCTTGGGCACGCGGTTGAATTGTTCGCCGACGCGCTCGGTAAAGGGAATTTTCTGGGTGTCGCTTGACATATAGCGGCTGCGAACCAGGTTAATCACAGAGCTTAAAATCAGAAGCGCCACAAAAACCCCTAAGGTTTTGAACGCCCGGCCGGGTTCGAAAGAGGTACTTCTAAAGCCCAGCATGGGAATCAGAAGGACGGCCAGAAAAAATGTGTAAATGACCAGTTTCTTGAGTTCCTGTCGTACCATTAGACACGCACCTCCGCAGTACCTTCACCCAACAGACCGCTCGGCTTGAAATAAAGAACTAAAATCAATACGGTAAACGTGGTGACATCTTTCCAGGCACTGGGCAGAAAAGCGGCCCAGAGCACCTCGATGGCGCCAATAATCAATCCGCCCAGCATGGCGCCGGGAATCGAACCGATTCCTCCCAAAATCGCTGCGGCAAAGGCCTTGATCATGAAAATAAAGCCCATGTCAAAGCGCACCGCGCCATAATACAGGCCAACCATTACACCGGCGGCTGCCCCCAGGGCCGGGCCGATCATGAACGTAATGCGAATCGTCTGATCTATATTGATGCCGAGGATTCGCGCCATGGTATTATTCTGTGCGGTTGCCCGCATGGCTTTGCCCAAACGGGTGCGGTGCACGAACAGCTGCAACGCAACCATCAGGGCCACGGCCAGCAGGATAATGAAGATCTGGCCGTTGGTGATTCTGGCGCCCATAATATCGATGGCATCCAATCCAAAAACCTGGGGATAAGGCCGATCCGATACCCCCTGGCTGAGCATCATCCCGTTGGATAAAAAGATCGACATGCCCAGTGCGCTGAGCAACGCCGATAAACGCGATGAGGTCCGCAAGGGTTTATAGGCCACATGTTCCACGGCCACACCGAGTACAGCCACATAGACCATGGCCATGCCGAATACGATAAACATGGTCAGAATGAAGTGGGCGTCCACCCATCCGACTTGTTGCAAGGCGGTCAGCACAATGAGGCCGATAAAGGCACCGGCGGTAAACAGCTCCCCGTGAGCGAAATTGATCAACTCGACGATGCCGTATACCATGGTGTAGCCCAATGCGATCAGGGCATAAATGCTGCCCAGAAAAAGGGCATTGATTGTTTGTTGCAAAAGAAAAGCGGTCAGCTCCATTCGGTTATACGGTCCTTTTCAGCTTGATTTTATTCCTTCCAGCGTTGCCCCCTGTCGACAAATCCTCGCTTTATCGGCGGTTGGCCAACAGAAGACCGACGAAAAAAATCTCTTGTTCGGTCCGACGCGGTTTGATTCGGATTTCTGATCGTCTTTGATATTGTAAAAAATGGACCGGGCATGAAACTGCCCGGTCCAAAGAATGGTTTAAAGGTCCTTGCCGGTCATCGGATCCCAGTACGGCACAAAGTTGTTGTCTTTGACGACCCAGACGATGTGAGCCAGTTTGCGGTCGCCTTTTTCATCAAATTTGATGTCACCGGTAACACCCGACCAGGAGTTTTCGCGGATGACCTTTTGCAACGTGTCGGAATCGGTGGTGCCCGCCTTTTTAATCGCCTCCAGCGCCATCATGGCGGCATCGTAGGCATAATAGGCATAGGATCCGACATTGTCGACATTCCACATTTTTTTGTAGGTCGTTTCGAAGTTGCTTCTTTCGGGAGTATCCGGGGCCTTGGCGAAAGTTAGATAGGCGCCTTCGGCCGCCGGGCCGCCGACTTCCAGAAACTTGGGATGAAAAACAGCATCTTCGCTGATGAAATCGGCGGTAAGGCCCAGTTTGCGGTATTGCTGGATCATTTTAGATCCCTCAGGCTGGTAAACAGATGCATAGATCGCATCCGGGCTGAGTCTTTTCAGCTTGGTCAATACGGCTGTAAAGTCGCTGTCTCCCGGCGTGATGTGTTCGTGCGCCACGACTTTGACCTTGTCATTTTCCTTAACGAACTTGGTGATGTTTTCGGTCAGTCCGGCGGTGTAGGTCTGCTTGTCATCAATTAAGGCGATGGTTTTGGCATTGAGTTTGTTTTCGAGAAACTGCACCGTGGACCAGGCCTGCACATCATCCCGGGGCGGCATGCGGAAGAAATACTCATACCCTTTGGATGTCAGGCGCTCATTGGTTGAAGCCGGGGTGATCTGAACGACCTTGGCTTCCATTAGCGGAATCTGTGCCGGTTCGGTGGCCGATGAGCAATAGGCGCCGACCACCACATCCACGCCGCTGTTGATGAGTTTGTTGGCGGCCATAGTCGCTTTGCCGCCATCACAGGCACTATCGCCTGGAATAACCTCTACATCGTCATATCCGGGCACCTTGCCAAAAACAGATACGGCCGTTTTCACACCCTGCAGGATGTCTGTGCCGTCCTGGGCATAGGGTCCCGTCAGGGGGCTCAATGTGCCGATTTTAAGAGTTTTGGCAAAAGCCAGGCCGTGAAAACCGATGATCAGGGTCAGGCAAAGTGCAATAATTCCGATTTTTCGCATGGTGTTACCTCCTTTTGCATCTTTTTCATCATTGTTAACTAATGGTTACTGAATCCTGAGCACATGGCACTCAGGTTCCTGAAGGTGCCTAATTCTTTGTTTTGGCACCGGTTCCCAAATATGCTTCGATGACCTTTTCATTTTGCTGAATTTCTTTTGGGCTACCCTCGGCAATTTTTTGGCCGTAATCCAAAACCGTTACGATTTCGGAGATCCCCATCACCAGTCTCATATCATGTTCAACCAGGAAGATGGTCAGGCCCGTCTCCCGTATCTTCATAATTAAATCCATCAGGTCGGCGGTTTCTCTGGGATTCATGCCGGCGGCGGGCTCATCGAGTAGCAATAGATCCGGTTGGGTCGCCAATGCCCGGGCGATTTCCAGGCGGCGCTGTTCGCCATAGGGCAAACCCGATGCATAATCATTGTGGAAGCGGGTCAGGCCGATAAATTCCAAAATTTCAAGGGATTTTTCGACAATCTCCTTTTCCTCCCGCTTCACAGCGGGTGTTTTCAGCAGGGCTCGGACCGCACCGCTTTGGGTCCGGCAATGCATTCCGACTTTGACATTTTCCAGAACGGTCATCGATTTGAACAGCCGGATGTTTTGGAAGGTACGGGCAATGCCCTGGGCGATAATGCGGTTGCTCCTGAGATGATTGAGCTTTTTGCCTCTGTAGCTAATCGTTCCCTCGGTTGGTGGATAAACACCTGTAATCATATTAAAAACAGTTGTTTTTCCCGCTCCGTTTGGACCGATCAAACTCAGGATTTTTCCGGTGGGGACTTGCAGATCAAGGCTATTGACCGCCAGAAGGCCGCCGAATCGCTTGGATACGTTTTCCAGTACCAGTTCAGCCATAACAGGGTTCCAAATTAATGCGCAGAAAAACGAGCTCGCGATTACTTATAGGATTCAACCAACGATAAATGCGCCCTGACCGCCAGTTTGCGGCCATCAAATCGGGCTATCTAAGCATTTTGCAAACCAGATGTCAACTCACTTGTCTGAATTTATTTCAACCTAAACAATGCCCTTTTCACTTAATGGCCGCTTTTCAAGAATCCTCTCGGGCCCGAAAATAGATAAATCCAAAGACACCGGGCGGCCTAAAATCAGCTCACTTAAATATCTTCCGACCGCCGGTCCCTGTTGCAGCCCATGGCCGGAAAAACCATTGGCCAGATAAAAACCCATGAGCTCAGGCCATTCGCCTAAAATGGCATTTCCATCCAGGGTGTTGACGGCGTATAAACCGGCCCAGCCCCGGCGCAGTTTAAGCGTATCGAAGGCCGGGACAAACTCGGCCAATTCCGGCCATAAGATGTCTAAAAACCGCTTTTCATCCCAGTTAAAGTTGAATCCGATTGCATCATCCGCCATCGATTTACCCAATAAGATAATGCCGCCCGTTTCTGACCGAAAATACAAACCCGAGGGCAGTACGGTTAATGGAAGCGGGCTTTCGGGTTTGACGGCCGTCTCCAGGGCGAACACCTGCCGTTTGACGGGAACAACCGGCAGTTCTACGCCTGCTGTCTTGGCCACATCGGCAGACCATGCACCGGCGCAGTTGAGAACGATTTTAGCTGATAAATGATCTTGAGATGCCAGTTGCACACCGCTCACCAGTGAATGATCCTTGTTGATCTGAACGACTTGGTCCGCAACATAGGTTGCACCCAGGGATCGGGCTCTGGACTTATAACCCATCAAAACGGCATAGGCATCAATATAACCGTCGTCCGGGCCGAAGGTCCCGGCCACAAAAGGCTGTGGCTCATACAGCGGGTAATGATTTTTGATCTTTTGCGGTGACCACCATTCAACCCGGCAACCGAGTTGTGTCTGCATCTGGTAGGCCTGCCGGGCGGCATCTTCTGCGCCGGCCGCAACCAGAAAAAGATTACCCTCCTGCCGAAAATATATTCTCGGTTTCTGGCCGTCCACAGCCATATCTTCTTCAAAGGCGCTGAGAATATCCAGAGCGTACTGGGAAATCTGAACGTTTTCTTTTAAACTGAACTGGGTGCGAACATTGCTCATCGAAAGCGTGGTTGACGCCTGTGCATAAGTCGGATCGCGCTCAACCACGGCAACCTTTAGCGTTGGATCGGCCGTCATCAGGTAATAAGCTGTGGCGCTGCCCATGATGCCACCGCCCACGATAATGACATCATACACATGGTCAGTTTGAGTCAATTTGGCTCCCTTTTTTATCGTATTTGCACAAGTCGAATTAAAATCCGAAGCCCGAAATCCGAGATTCAAATTTCGAATTTAGAGCGGCAACCAAGTGCCAATTCCCTGCTCAACAGCACGCTGGTATAGAAGGGGGGCAACCGCCATATCATCCAGGGCCAGGCCCAGATTGGCGGTCATCGTTCGTTCTTCAGCGGATTGCCGCCCGGGCTTTTGAGCGCTCGCCAGTTCGCCCAAATCAGCATAAATATCTGGAATTTCTTTGAAATATCCCATTTGTCGACCGAGGCGCAATTGGGCGGTATCGTCCGTACAAAATTTGGCCACCTCGCCCATGGCTTCCGGATCCCAGTAAGAATCATAATCCACCAGGGAGGCAAAAGCCCCCTCGTCCAGCCAGCCGGCCTTAATCGTGGCATGCGGTGTTCTTAAAATCGGACCGGCGGTTACCACGATATCGCAGCCACTGACGGCCTCCCGGGGTGTTGCCGCCGGTATAACTTCCAGGCCCAGGTCGGCGTGGATTTCCGCGGCATATTTTTGCAGGGTTTCAGCATTCACGTCATAGGCACTGACTGTTGTTAAAGGAAACAATTCATTTAGGGCTTCCAAATTACTGCGCCCCTGCACACCGCAACCCAGCATGCCCACCACCGATGATTCCGGGCGCGCCAGATAGCTGGCGGCCACGGCAGTGGCCGCTCCGGTTCGCATGGCCGTGATCCAGGCGCAATCCATTACGGCAAGCGGCAAACCCGTCTCGACATCATTGAATATCAACAGACCGGTGATGTAAGGCAAACCCTTCTGGGGGTTTTCCGGAAATCCGGCAACCCACTTGATGCCGGCCGAATCTAAATCTGCAATGTAGGCCGGCATGGCATGAATGAAATTGTCGCCCCCGCCGGGGTGAATCCCCGGTTTGGGGGGCATTTCGGTGCGGCCTTCACCTTTGGCGCGAAAAGCGACCTTCAAAGATTTAATGATTTCAGCCATCGTGACGCCGATGGTTTCCACATCGGCTTTTGACAGGTAAAGCAGTTGATTTTTCTGCATGAGGGTCTCCGATCCGTGATGGGTTACTCAAGGGTTTTGGTATATCGACACACCGATTTGGCTGTCAAGGAGTAATCGTCAGCACAGACAGACAACCGTCCGTTTGCGCCGGATTTACAAGCACGCAAACCGCTTGACACTTGACTTTAATCAAAGGAAATGTTTTTCAAAATGAAAAGGAGTAAAAAGCCAATGGCCGACCTCTATCACATACTCGCTGAGCATCACATCGATTACGAACGTGTCGATCATCCCCCGGTTTATACCGTAGAAGATGTCAAGCGGCTTGTGCCGCCGCTGCCGGCGGCCAAGACCAAGAATCTCTTTTTTCGGGATCATAAAGGAAAGCGCCATTTTCTGGTGATAGCGAACGCAAATCTCAAGCGGTTTTTAGCAGTGACCGGCCACGATGTGAGGACGTTGGCCGTACCGTCACAAAAAGAATAGCTGCAATTTGTTTCCTTAACGGGTCGACGGGAAACGGGCGCAACTGTTTAGGATGGGTTTCAGTGCAGGCTTTTGATGCGGTTCATGCGGCTGGTAATTTCAGTGATGCGAATGCCATATTTTTTATTCTGCAAAACGACTTTTCCTCTGGCAATCAATTTGTCATTTGCCAGTATGTCAACCGGCTCATTCTCGAGTTTGGCCAGACTGACCGTCGAGCCGGGCGCAAGCTCGAGCAATTCCTGAATCCGAACGCGTTTACGCCCCAGTTCAACGGTTATTTCCAGTGGAATCTCCAATAATAAATTCAGATCAAAGTCTTCAACAGCTTGTATTTGTTCAGGGCTGTCGTTGGCGGAAGCTAAAGGATCCGGTTGGGCGTCAGGCTGTTTTTTTTCCTGGCTAACGGTTTCTTCAGTTGGGCTTTTTTTGGCTTTTTCACCGTCTTCGTCAGGAGCGGCTTCGACGGTTTCCGGGCGTGCCTCGTCCTCCGGAAGGTTTTCATCATCGCGATCCGCAACATTTTTTCCGGATGGTTTTCCTTTGTCTTCGATGCTGTCTTCGGCCATGGTCGCGTTTCCTTGCCTGGTTTTTTGGCGCTCGAATTTCAAAAATGGATGATTCGGCAATCAATATTGTATAATATGTTATTATAATTGGGTTAAAACCTCAATACCCTTTTATTTCTATCTGTTTAATGTCGCCCCAGACGGGGTCGCTTGCCTTTTTCGGGTCAAAGCCGCTGTCATCTGCCGCCCATTCTTCCCGGTTGAAATGCACCTGCTTGTCTTGTGCGTGCCCGGATTAAATTGACCTTTACAATGTCTTTCAGAGTCACTATGCTCATCACTTTAACCGGCAAATCTGCATTCAAAAATGAGGGATTTAAAAATGGGAATACATTTCACAAAAGAGGAATTTTACGATCGTCAGCAAAATACCCTTGCGGCGATGCAAGCAAGACATGTAGACGGCTTACTGATGTTTCGCCAGGAGAGCATGTACTATCTGACCGGTTACGATACGTTCGGGTATGTCTTTTTCCAGTGCCTTTACCTTCACGGTGACGGTCGTATGACGCTTCTGACCCGGGCCCCGGACCTGAGACAGGCAGAGCATACATCCATCATCGAAGATGTTCGAATCTGGCTGGATCGATCGGATGCGAATCCCGCCCTTGAATTGAAGGAAATCCTTGCTGAATACGGATGTCAGGGCAAAAAGCTCGGCGTGGAATTTGAGGCGTATGGATTGACCGCTGCCAATGGTCGAAAACTGGACAAGGCTCTGGACGGATTCTGCGAACTGGAGGATGCTTCCGACCTGGTGAGCCGTCTGCGGGTTGTCAAGAGCCCTGCCGAAATGGCTTATGTCCGCAAGGCTGCTGAGCTGGCTGATCAGGCCCTCCAGGAAGCCCATCGAATTGTCGGTCCAAACGCTTTCGAGGGGGATATCCTTGCCGCTATGCAAGGGGCTGTGTTCCGGGGGGGCGGCGATTATCCGGGAAACGAATTCATTATCGGATCAGGGCAAGATGCACTCCTGTGCCGATACTTTACCGGACGCCGCCATCTTGATCCCGAAGATCAGCTGACCCTGGAATTTGCCGGCGTATATCGTCACTACCATGCCGCCTTGATGCGGACCATTCCAGTGGGAAGGCTCACCCCCCGCCACTCGGGACTTTACGATTGTTGCATGGCGGCCATGACGGCCTGTGAGGCGGCATTGAGGCCGGGACGTCCCATTGGTGAAGTATTCGACGCATATGCCCGGGTCTGCGATGACGCCGGCATGAAACCGCATCGGCTCAATGCAACAGGCTACAGCTTGGGGACTACCTTCGCGCCCAACTGGATGGACTGGCCCATGTTCTATCACGGTAATCCAGTGGTGGCTCAGCCCAACATGGTCTTTTTCCTCCACATGATTCTCATGGATAGCGCTGCTGAAAAGGCTATGTGCTTCGGTCACACGGTGGTGGTAACAGACGCGGGCTGTGAATCTCTATCGCGGATGCCCCTGGAACTTGTAGTAAGATAACGGTGTTGCCTTTGGCCTGCAGCTGTCGGTGAGCTTAAAAATAAATCAGAAGCAATGCTACCCTGTTCCCCTTTTTCGACTTTTAGAGCCGATCCGCACGAATTTCGAGATACACCGGTGCTGAAGCGACTATTGTTTATATTAACTTTTATTGTTATGCAGAAAGCTCAAGTGAGGTTTACATAACCACGAAGGGCACGAAGGACACGAAAGGATAAAAGTAAATTTATGTGTTTTCCCTTTTAGATCTTCGTGTTCTTCGTGGTGAGTCAATATCAGATGTATCCAACTGGAGGTTCCCAGATAACCGTGTAAAATTTTTAAAGGAAATGTGTATGTATCGCTATTTATTCAGCCCCATCCAAATTAATACCTTGGAAATAAAAAATCGAATCGCCTATCCATCGCTGGGGCTGCTGTACTCAACGGATGGAAAGCTCAACGATCGGTACTACAACTATTTTGCAGAAAGAGCCAAAGGCGGGTCCGGCTTGGTGACGGTCGGGCCGGTGGGGGTAGATTTTGTCGGGTCGGGCGCCATCGCCTTGTCGCTGACCCATGATGAAGCCATTGCGGACTTCAGGAAACTTACGGATCTCATCAAAGAGGGCGGAGCCCGGGCCTGGATTCAATTGTTTCATGCCGGAGCTTACTCGCACCCTATGTTTATCGATGGCGAGCAGCCAATGGCACCGTCTGCGGTTTATTCACGTTACTCCCAGACGACGCCGCGTAAAATGACCATCGCGGACATTCAGCAGGCCCAAGAAAACTTCGCCCGGGCAGCGGTCAGGGCCAAGCAAGCCGGTTTCGACGGCATCGAAATCCTGGCTTCAGCCGGATATTTGATTTCGCAATTTCTTTCCAAGCGCACCAACCAGAGAACCGATGACTATGGTGGCAGCTTTGAAAACCGGGTGCGGTTTCCCAGAGAATTAATTGAAATGCTGCGCAAGCGCCTGGGCGCCGAATATCCGCTGACGATCCGCATGGCGGGAAACGATTTTGTGCGCGATAGCAATACCGACACAGATACACCGGAATTTGCCCGGGTGTATGAAAAAGCCGGTGTGGATGCCATCAATGTGACCGGTGGCTGGCATGAATCGCGCGTCCCGCAGTTGCCCATGCATCTACCGCGAGCTGCCTTTGCCTTTTTGTCGCTGAATATCAAAAACACCGTCGGTGTACCGATCATCGCATCCAACCGGATATCGGATCCCGATAGCGCTGAAAAGATTATTAGAGACGGTTATGCCGACATGGTTAATCTGGGTCGAGTCTTGATCGCTGACCCGCAGTGGCCCCAAAAAGCGTTTGCGGGCAAGGCGGATGAAATTCGCCCTTGCGTGGGTTGTTCTCAGGGCTGCACCGACCAGGTATTCAGCGGGCAGCCGGTATTTTGTGTCGGCAATGCCCGGGCCGGATTCGAGGGAGAGCGGCAACTTTCAACGACGGATCAACCAAAGAAAGTCATGGTGGTGGGGGCGGGTGCCAGCGGCCTTGAAGCCGCCATTACAGCCGCTGCCTGCGGTCACCAGGTCGACGTGTTCGAAAAAGATTCAGATATCGGCGGGCAGTTGTGGATTGCGGGTGCCCCGCCGCATAAACAGGAGCTTTTAGAATTCATTCGATATTACCGGGCGCAGATCAAAAAGCACCAAATCCCATTGCATCTCAATACAACCGTTGATCCGAGTTTTGTCCAGCAGCAAAATCCGGACTATATTATTCTGGCAGAGGGTGCTGCACCGTCAACGCCGCTTATCGAAGGATATGATGATCCCTGTGTCTATTCTGCCTGGCAGGTCTTGAAAGAAAACCCGGCACTCGGGAAATCGGTTGCCGTTATCGGTGGCGGCTCGGTGGGTCTGGAAACCGCTTTATTTGTTGCGACCAAAGGCACGCTAACACCGGAGACCCTTCATTTTTTATTTACATACGAAGCCATCGGTGTCGAACGGTTACGGGAATTATTATTTCGGGGCTCTTCAAAGGTCACTGTTTTTGAAATGCTCCCCAAAATCGGACAGGATATCGGCAAGTCAACGCGATGGATTGTATTTGATAACCTGAAGCGTTACGGGGTTAAGGTGAAAACCAGTACTAAGGTGACCTCTGTCCGCGACGGAATTGTGAAATTCGAAAAAGAAGATCAGACCCAACAGATGCAATTTGACAGTGTTATTCTGGCCTCCGGGGCGCAATCCGTTCCAGGACTTTCAGCGGAAATCAAAAAACTGGGGATACCGTTTGCCACGGTGGGTGATGGTTTGAGGCTGGGAAAGCTCAACGATGCCATTCACGGGGGATTTTTAGCAGCTCTGGACATATAGCCCACAGCTTTTACTATGAGCTATCAGCTAATATGGGTCTCCTGCCTTATTCGGTCTTTATTTTTTCCAGTATATCGCCGTTTTCATTGAGCAAAAAGACCCAAAAGCCTCCGGCGGCGGCGTCTTTTACCAATTCTTCCCGCAAAATGGCCTGCACTTCGTATTTGTGCCCCGGATCGCGTGTCAGGTTCGGGTAACCCTGCTGGGCGGCCTCCTTTTCGGTAAAAGCGGGGATAAAAGAGATGTCCTCCTGTTCATCGTGCTGACCCAAAAATTGCTCGTTGCCGCCGGGATTCTGAACCACCACCCACACCCACTGATCTTCTTCTTTCATATTCTGCATATCTGCACCTCAAATTATGTTATATCTGGGTTGAGCCTGTTACCATTTCAACAGCTGGAAAGCCATGAGGCGTGCCCGTCCCCAAAATTGATTGCTTTCTGGTCTCCCGGCTCAAAAATCCTTTGGTCCATTGCCGGAACTAATGGCGCGTTAATTCGCCCCTCACATCGGTTTGCATCATTTCTTTCATTTTTGCAACCGACCATTTTTGGCTGAGCAAAAACGACAGCTTCGCCAGAGCCGCTTCGGAAGTCATATCGAAGCCACTGATGACGCCGGCTTTTGCCAGCCAACTGCCCGTCGCATAGTCCTCCATATTAACCGTACCTTTCAGACACTGGGTGCAGTTGACAATGATAACACCACGATCGTTGGCTGCTTTCAAGGTCGCGAGCAGCTCCCGGTCTTCGGCTGCATTGCCGCTTCCATAAGTTTCCAGTATTAGCCCCCGAATGGGAGGCTGCAGAAAATTTTTAACAATGTCGACTGAAATGCCCGGAAATAGTCTTAGCCCGGCCACGCTGGATTCGCTGAAGCCCGTTACTTTTATTCTTTTGCGGGTTTTGGGAGGCGGTAAGACCAGGTCCCAGTTTATTTTGATTTCAATGCCGACAGTCCCCAGCGGCGGAAAATTCGGCGATTCAAAGGCATCCAGGCTGTCCGCATCGACTTTTACCGCCCGGTTGCCACGCAGCAGTTTGTCACCGAAACACAGGCAGACTTCAGGGATTTTAAAATTGGCCGCAATCAGCAGCGCTGTAATCAGATTTTCCCGGGCGTCATTGCGGATTTGACACAGGGGGATCTGGGCACCGGTAATGATTACCGGTTTTCGCAGTCCCTGCAGCATAAAGGGTAAGGCCGAGGCCGTATAGGCCATGGTGTCGGTGCCGTGCAAAATCACAAATCCGTCGAACGCGTCGTGGTGCCTGGCTATGTCATGGGCTATTTTGAGCCAGTCTGCGGGCGTCATATTCGAAGAATCCAGCAGCGGTTTATACTCACCAATCTGATATTCCGGCAACAAATCACTTTTGAGTTCCGTCAGATTGCCCATCAGTTGTTCCAGATATCCGGAAGCCGGCACAAAACCATCTGCCGTGCGCTTCATGCCGATCGTCCCTCCGGTGTAGGCAATATAAACTTTTTTCCGCATACACGCCTCGTTTCTAAAATCGGGATTCACCCGTTAAAGCAGGCCGGTGAGCACCTCAACCGGCATGCGGCTGAACCTTTCGTGTTTTAATATGTTAATTCGATCCTTCTGTGCTGGGTTTTTGTGGTAGATTTTTCAATTTGGGAAGCAGTTTTTTCCCGCGCGCCTTAATTGCCGGGCTGCCGGTATGCGTCAGATTCTCCAAGGCGCTTAACACACGGGTCGAAACCCTGCCTTTCTTTACGGCCAGATCGTGCAGAGCCTGCATCGCAAAAGTGACAACAATTTTACTGTCATCCCATAAATAATCAACGAAAACATCAGTTACCGAAGTTGTTTCTTGAGGTGTTAAATCCAAGCGGGGGATCATTTGGGCCAGATGCCAGCGCAGTTCCTGCTGACGGGTCTGCTGTGCCAGGCCAACGAGCTTGGATTTAAACGGCTGCAGCAATCGGGGATCATCTGTCGATATCTTTTCCATGGCATCTGCAGCCCGCATCCGCACAATCGGATCCCGATCAAACAGTCCAGCGACCAGATCTTTGAATAAATCCGGCTGTTTGCCAACGGTTGCCACGACCGCCCTGACATTTCCGATCGAACGGCGGTCCCCGCCCTTGAGTTTGGACAATATAGGGTTCATCGCCTGACCCGAAGCCGCCCCAGAGAAAAACCCCGTTTCCAAGGCGCCTGATTGGCCGGGTTATCCGGTAAAGCCAGTTAAGCGTGTTGAGCCAGTTTAAACTGTAAAAATGTCTGCAAATACAATGAGGCTAACGCCACGGATTAAATACCACCGAGACGGCTGAGCATGGCGCTCTCCTCGTCTTTTTTAATCTTACCGGCATCGGTTCCTTCAAAGTCAACCGTTAATATGCTTTCGCTCAACCGGGTTACCATTTGCCAAACTTCCAAATGGGCGGGGTGCTCCTGGTAGCGCTGAACAGCTTCCAGATTGGCAAATAACGCAACCAGTGCGAAGTCGTAGTGCTTTGCGCTGTGAAGCAGGTCGCGGCCAAATTCGTAGGTTTGGATTTCAATGATCCGATTGGGAAGATCATCGAGACTTTTCTCAAGTGCAGCGATGTCACTGTCGTTGGCTGCCGGCTTAAATTTCATCAATACAACATGGTGGATCATATCAGCGTCTCCTCTAACGTTACCATACCAGGTGTCATTGCCCCGGTTTTATCTTTTTTGGCGCTTTTTATTATTACCACTCTTTCCAGTAAGCGGAGTCGATTTCATGATTAATCAACAAAATCGCATTTATCAGATAAATCCAGAAGAGAATTTTAAAGGCCATGGATGATCATTTTTCTTTTAAAAATGTTTGTATTGCGATCACGAGCAAACCGCCACCGATGTAAATGAATCCGGCGCTGACGATCGCAAATTTTATGATGGCGCACCCGCGTGCCACAGCCGGCAACCACGAGCGTTCTGAGTCGAGCAGTAGAGAAATCAAAACCAGATTTTCAACCGCATCTAAAACGGCGGCTGCAAATTGAGCCCAGGCCAGAATCCCTCCCACACGGGCCAGCAGCGGGCTGATGTGTTGGATCGCTTCGCCGGTCTGAACGCACGCCAGAGATATGAAAACAGCATAGACGATGAGAAAAAGATAATCCAGACCCAGGCTGAAGGCGGCATGCGTTTTGGCCCGAGCATTCCAGGAAGCCCGGATCTGTCGAGAGGCGGATGCATCTTTTGCCAGCTCGAAGGACACGATTCCGCGGGGCGCAACCGCGGTCCTCAGGGGAACATCAAGAATTCGCAGTGCGACCAAAAGGACAAGGCTTAAAACAAGGGCAATAATCAGAGCCCGTTTTCGAGCGGCATTTGAGTATCTGTCAAATGGTGTTAAGCATCCCATTCTGAGTCCCGGCGATTATAGGGGTTGGCGCCTGCTGGGTGGGTTACGGGACGCCTGCCACTTGAAAGCGGTCGGTTGCATCCTTGCACGCGAGCGCATCGACCCCGGATAACCTAACGTTCATTTGAATTTGATGCAAACGAATTATTTTCGAAAGTCTTCGAAAAGCAAAGAAAAACCTGTGTTTGGGAACGAATCGCAGCGTTGCCTAAATCCGGATGGGATCGGTAGCTTATTGATTCTAAGCGACTTACTCTTCTAAAGATAGCGAATCAACTGATTTGTTCCGATTGTTTCGTTGCCAGTCGATCTGGTTTTTGATTTCGCTGAGAATAAAACTGCTCTTAAGGCTTAAGGCGATTTCGGCTTCTCTGGGCTCTGGCGCGCCTGAGTCTTTTACAAAGCGGTGCACCGTAGTGAGGGCGTCTTGAATGGTTTCAGAAAAAAGGCCGGCTCTGATCCAATTGTTTTTCGCCGGCCCCGATTTAAGGTCCATCTTCCAGAAAGGATCCCGTAAACGCGGTTTCGGCGGGGTCGGTGTTACCTGTTTTTTGCGTTGAAATTTAATCTGGTTGCCGATTTCGTTTAAAATAAAGTAGCTCTTGAGGGCTTCTGCCACTTCCGATTGGGTAGGCTCGTTTCCGGTTGTTATTTTGACGTATTTTAGCACCATTAAAATGGCATCTGTCATATCGGTGCCCAAGCGTATCAGTTTGGTCAAAATGCGCTCCTTAACCTCACCCTTTTATATAAAAAATATAAAAATTTTAGAAAGTTGTCAAATTTTTCGGTTTTGCAAGATACGGATGAGAATTATTTTGCTATCGAACCAATCGGCCGGGGAGTTTTTTAATCCGATAGCGGAATGCAATATCAGCGACTTCAAACAGTGCAGGATTGCGCTGCTGATAATTCATTCCGCTATTATGAGGCTTTGGTTGGAAAGACTCCGCGACCCCTCATATATTTATGTTTACTGGGCCCGGATCGATCCGAGTCATTATTTGAATAAGCGATAATTGGCGCTAAAATTCTGGTGTTTCAGCTTTCGGCTGTCATTTCACCCGGCAGGATCCGATTTAAAATGACGCCCGTCAGCGTTGCCAGCGCCACTCCTTTCAGGGTGAACGCGCCGGCGGAAAAGGTGATTCCACCGATTCCGGTCACCAAAATAATCGCCACAATCAGTAAATTTCTGAATTCCATTAATTTTGACTGGACCTTGCGCAGGCAATTGATGCCCGCCACCACCAGTGCACCGAAAAATAAAATCAGAATACCGCCGTTAACAGGATCGGGGATGGTCTGGATGATGGCGCTCAACTTGCCCACAAAGGCCAGTGCCATGGCCAGAATAGCGGCCCACACCATTGTGACCGGATTCCATTTCTTGAAAACCGCAACGGTTCCGCTAATCTCGGCGTAAACACGAACCGGTGGACCGCCGATACAGGCTGCGGCCGTGTTGGCTGCACCATTGCCCATCAGCGTTCGATGGATACCGGGTTCCCTCAGGTAGTCCTTTTCTGTGATCTCACCGATAGCGAGGATATCGCCAAAATGCGCAATCGCCGGTGCGACCACTGCCGGAACCAGAAATACAACAGCATGAATGTTGAATTGCGGGAGTAAAAACTTTGGAACGGCAAGCCATGGTGCACTGGAAACAATTGAAAAATCAATGATGCCAAATGGGATAGAAACCAGATATCCCGCGGTGAGACCGCCGATAATGGGTATCAGTTTCAAAATGCCCCGGGCCAGCATAAACATGACAATGGTCACCACCAGCGTGATGGCAGCGATCAGCAAGCCGATTTTATCGGGTATCAGATGAGCGGGGTTTGAATTGCCCAGCGCCATGGACACGGCAACCGGTACCAGCATCAGACCGATGACCATGATGGTCGGTCCGATTACAATCGGGGGAAACAATGACGGAATGAAATTGCGGCCTTTCCAGTAGATGATGCCGCCAATACCGGTATAGACAAGGCCGGCGGCCACAAGCCCTCCGAGGGTGGCCGCAAGGCCCCATGTTTCTGTGGCGATTAATATCGGGGCCGTGTAAGCAAAAGATGACGCCAGAAAGACCGGGATGCGCTTTCTGGTGAAGCCGTGGAAAATGAGGGTCGCAGCGCCGGCTGTAAACAAAGCAACGCCGGGATCCAAACCGGTAAGGATGGGTACGGTGATCAGCGCACCAAATGCGACCAGAAGGACTTGGACACTAAATAGGCTGTCTGGATAACTTAATTTATAGTCTGTGATCCAATCCTTGACGGCCATACTTACGCGGGTCCTCTGATGGCTGAAAACGAAGAGGCAGAGTCAACGGCAACCGCCCGGCGGGCGGTATGCCTCTTACCGCCAAAGGCGGTAAAAGACAGGGACGCGAAGTGCCCCAATCGTTGCGGTTTGAAAAGCCCAATCAATATTTTGTGCCGGGTTTACTTGGTACCAAATATTTTATCGCCCGCATCTCCCAAGCCAGGTAAGATATATCCGACCTCGTTTAGTTTCTCGTCTATGGCAGCAACCCATATTTCGACATCGGGATGGGCCTTTTGTAAGCGTTCGATCCCTTCCGGTGCGGCGACCATAAATATACCTTTGATGTGCTTGCAGCCGGTTTCTTTTATCAGATCGATTGTGGCGATAACCGTACCACCGGTCGCCAGCATGGGGTCCAAAATCAGTGCAATGCGCTCCTCCATCTGATTGGTCATTTTGACATAATATCTGATGGGTTCAAGTGTTTCTTCGTTGCGGTACAGGCCGACAACACTGACCTTGGCGGTTGGTATGAGATTGAGGACACCGTCCATCATGCCAAGCCCGGCCCGAAGAATCGGTACGACGGTGATTTTTTTGCCTTTAATTTTTTCAACTTCAACCTCGCCGGCCCAGCCTTGAATGGTGACGGTTTCGGTCTCCAGATGCTTGGTGGCTTCATAGGTTAGAAGATTGGCCAGTTCAGATGCCAGATCGCGGAAATCTTTGGTTGTAATATCATGTTCCCGCATAAACGCCAATTTGTGCTTGACCAAGGGGTGATCTACGACATGTACCGGCACGGCGGCCTCCTTTTGCGATCGGTTAACGTTATGCTACGGCAGGCAGGAAAAAAACAGATACAGGTATATCATGAGTCATTAATTGCAGCCTCGTATATGCAATTAATACCCCGGTGTCAAGCAGAAGAAGATTTAAATGGGGTCGAAAGCTCTAAAATTCGCCTAAAGGTCTTCTAAAGGTATATGCGGCGGGCTCTTTAATGAGTTTTTCAGTCGCCAAATCGGTGCTGTCACTCAACGCCGAAAACGGCCACGAAACCAGCCAAAAAACCGATCCAACGGCTGTTGCCACAATGCCAATCGGCCGGACCACAATCGTATCATACATCATGGCACCGCCGCCGGGTTCCTTGGCTTCAAAATAATCCTGTGCCTGGACTGTCGTTGCAAAGGGCATAATGATCAGAGCCGCGATCACACCAATAACCGCCCATGATTTTATTAATTTTCGCATAACGGCCTCCTTAATGTATATATCGTCCAGATCTTGAATTTCATTAGAACCGATCTTAAAAATGCAGGTCAAAATATACGATCACCGACCTGGCGGCACTCGTAACCGCTTTGGGTTGAATCCAATTTAACTTAAGGCTATATTAACATTATTTTGAAAATATGTATATCCATTTTGTAAAAAATTTAAAAGATTAAAAATATTTACGATTTGCGCGAGGCTAAAAAAGCATCGGCGAAAAGATGTTCATTTAAAGATGAATTGTTGATCTATGACTGTCGAAAACTCACATCTCGAAATTGCGATTGCGTTGCCGGTTCACCATACCTTTACTTACAGCGTCCCGCCTTTTTTGAGCCCATTCATTACCGCGGGCAAACGCGTTCTGGTACCATTCGGTCAGCGACGGGTAACCGGCTATATCATGGGTTCTGCGACTGAAACAGAGCCGGCTGAAATCAAGCATATTTTAGACGTACTCGATCAGCAATCCCTTTTTCCACCGTCGATGATTCCTTTTTATCAATGGATTGCCGACTATTATAAGCACCCCATCGGTGATGTCATCAAAAACGCGCTTCCCGGTGGTCTTACCCTTTATGATTATGCTGCCGTGTCGATTACAGCCGAAGGTAAGGCCGCATTAAGAAACAAAACCGTCACCTCCCTTCAACGATCGGTATTGCAGCTGCTTGAATCCGGGCCCTGTCGCCTGAAACACCTTAACGACAAGTTGAGCCAAAATGTGCCCGGTGCACTGTTACAGGCATTGCAGCGCAGCGGATGGATTGCAAAGACGCGAGAACTGAGAGGGGCTTCAACCCGAACGCGTACCGAACGTTATATTGCGCTGAGCAAGCCAGATGCTCCGGTGGATCGACTTTCAAAAGCCCGTCAGAAGATCATTAAAATCCTCGGCCGGCAGGGTGAAATGTCAATGCCTGATTTAAAAAAGCAGGCCCCCAATGCAGCCCGCCTGGTTCGGGCACTAGAAAATGGCGGCTACCTGACGGTTCGACGAAAACGCGTCTACCGAGATCCATTTGGAGAGACCATTCGTGCGGATACGGCCCATGAGTTAAATGCCGAACAGCAAAGCGTCGTCACACAGGTCAACGACAGATTAGATCAGGGTTTTGCGGCCTTTCTGCTGCAAGGCGTCACCGGCAGCGGCAAAACCGAGGTTTACATGCAAATCACGGCCGAAGTCCTCAAGCGGCGTCAATCCGTTCTGGTTCTGGTTCCAGAGATTGCCCTGATTACGCAGATGGAACGGCGCTTTCGTGCCCGCTTCGGCGAGCGTATCGCCGTGCTGCACAGTGGTCTTTCGGCCGGTGAGCGGTTTGATCAATGGAGTCTTATCGTGCAGGGCAAAGCTCAGATCGCTATTGGTGCGCGGTCGGCTGTTTTTGCCCCATTTTCTGAGGTCGGTCTCGTGATCGTGGATGAAGAGCATGACACTTCTTACAAACAGGAAAACAATTTGAGATACAATGCCCGGGATCTGGCGGTGGTCAGGGCAAAACAAAATAATTGCCTGGTCCTGCTGGGATCCGCTACACCCTCTATCCAGTCCTATTATAATGCCCGCATCGGAAAATTCATCGAAGTTAATCTGAAACAGCGTATCGAACGGCGCTCGTTGCCCGACATAAAAATTGTGGATCTTCGTGAAAGCATGGGATACCGGGGGATTCGGCGCTTTATTACACCTGAACTACATCGGTCGATGAAGCAGACCCTGGATCGCAAAGAGCAGATACTGCTTTTTATCAATCGTCGCGGGTTTGCCAATTTTGCCCTCTGTCGATCATGCGGCCAGGCCCTGCGATGTCGACATTGTGATATTTCCCTGACCTACCATCGGAAGGCCAATGCGCTTCGTTGCCATTACTGTGGATTTTCCCGGGCGGCGACCCTCAGCTGTGATAGTTGCAAATCTTCTGACATCAAAAAAATAGGCCTGGGTACCGAAAAGATTGAAGCCACAGTGCAAAAAATTTTTCCGGAAGCCCGTGTTGCGCGCATGGATAGGGATACCACCACCCGCAAAGGAAGTATTTTGAGATTACTCAAAGGCCTTAATGATCAATCAATCGATATTCTGGTGGGTACCCAGATGGTGGCCAAAGGTCACGATTTTCCAAATATCACCCTGGTGGGAATTATCTGTGCTGATTTATCACTCAGCTTTCCTGATTTTAGAGCAGGTGAACGCACCTTTCAGCTGATTGCCCAGGTGGCAGGCCGTGCAGGCAGAGGCGACGCTCCGGGACGGGTCATTTTACAAACATATAATCCGGAGCATTTCAGTATTTCCGCGGCGAAAGATCAAAATTATACGGCTTTTTACAAACAGGAGATACATTTTCGCCGGACGCTGAAATATCCGCCGTTTTCAAGAATGATCCAGCTGCGGATATCAAGTATGGACCCGCAACACACCCGGGACCATGCCGCTCGCCTCGGAAATTTGTGCCTAACTTTGAAAACGTCAAATGCGCCTGTTTATGATACCGTTGACGTTTTAGGGCCAATAGAATCCTCATTGGCCAAAATTGCCCGCCGGTATCGCTGGCAGATTCTTTTGAAGGGCACGCGCGTCAAAGACCTGCATGAATTTGTTGGTCGGCTGATGGCTGATCATCCGGCGGTGTTCAATAATCGCAGGGTGAGGGTTGTCGTAGATGTTGACCCGGTCTCCCTCCTCTAAAACGGCCTCGCAAACCCTCATCTCTTGCCCGATGGCAGTGTTAAAATCCGGTCCAAAATACTCGCGTACTAACGTGTACGCTCCGTTTTCGAACCGGATTTCGCCTTGCCCTCGAACAAGAACTAAAGGTTTGCGAGGCCGTTTAAATTTATCAAAAAAAAGATTGCGCCGTGCCCTCGAACAAAATTCAAACGTTATTCGACCGGTTTTTTTATGCGCCGATCGAATCTAGCAAGAGCGTAAAAACGAAGATAATCAGACGCTTAATCGCCAGATGCTTGACATCCATGAACAGGCAACATAAAATTTCTATAGTCAGTCAATTTTTAGATTACGGAAGGAGTAAGTCTAATGTTAAAAAAGGCAGGTGCAATCTTTGGTTTCGCTTTATATATCGGTTGCTTTGTCACCCATGCTCACGGCGCCAGAGCAGACAGCTTGCCGGTCGATTTGGCGACGCTTTATTTTAAAATTGATTCCGCCGAGATCAATCCGAAATTTGAACATGATTTACAGAAAATTCAGGCAGCGCTAAAGGGCGATCCGGCCATGGGGCTGCGCATTGTAGGATACGCCCATCAAAATGGCACCCCTCAGGAGAATCATGCGGTTTCACAAAAACGGGTCCAGGCTGTTCAACAATGGTTTTTAAAACAAGGTATTGCCAAAAGCCGTCTGATAACCAGAACATTTGCTGACACTCAAACCACAGCGCAAAAGAGTGGCAGCCAAGATTCTGTGCGGAGTGAACGCGTCGAGATTTTGCAGATTTCCCATAAGCAGCCGCTGGCAGTTCTTCCCGCCGCCGTCTACAGATTCAATCCGGTGGTTGAAGGCCAGGAGGTTGCCCATGCATTTGTCGTTCAGAACAAGGGCTCGGCCCCGCTCGAAATTCGCAGAGTTAAGACCGACTGAGGGTGCACGGCGGCCTCTTACACGAGGCAGATCCCTCCCGGTGGTGAGGGCAAAGTAACGCTTAAGGTAAACACCCATAATAAGGGCGGCCAAATGATCCGCAAACGTGCCACTCTTTTCACGAACGATGAAAAAAACCCACGGTTGAAGCTTACCGTTAGCGGTAGCGTAAATAAATTTGTTACCATAAAGCCCAACCGGGTTAAATTGCGGGGGGTAGCCGGAGATAAGATCAAAAGAAAAGTGATGATTACTCCTGAAAAGAAATATCCTTTCAAAATCGTTAAGGTCAGTGCCAGAGACGGGAAAGATATTCGTTTTGAACTGTCGGAAGAAAAAGGCGAGCATGGACCGGTTTACGCGCTGCTAATTGAAAACAAGCGATTACAGCAAGGGCGCTATTTTGATATGATCACTCTGGAAACTGACAGCAAGATTCAGCCCAAACTGAGAATCCGGGTTTATGGTGATCTGCGGCAACGGCCCGCAGAAAAAAAAGAGCAAACCCAGTAAATCCATATGAAAAATATTCGTGTTGTTGCATTTGACTGCGACGGCGTTCTTTTTGACACCGAAGCGGCCAACCGGGCGTATTACAATCATATTCTGGCGCATTTCGGCAAACCGGCAATGACGGCCGATCAGTTTGCCTATGCCCATCAGCATACATTAAATGAATCCATCGCACATCTATTCGGTGGCGCGCAAAGCATTGCGGCGGTGCACGCCTATCGTCGACAGATGGATTACGGCCAATTCATTAAATATTTGAAAGTTGAACCTGATCTGGCCGCGCTGCTCAAACGGATAAGGCCCCAATTCAGCACTGCTATTGCAACCAACCGTACCGATACGATCGATCGGCTGCTGGCTGAATTTAAATTAACCGATTATTTTGATCTGGTGGTCACCTCGGTTGATATCCCGCGACCCAAGCCGCACCCGGACATGTTGCTGAAAGTCATATCCCATTTTGGTGTCGCCTCCGATCAGGCCCTGTATGTGGGCGATTCACAGGTGGATGCCGAGGCGGCGCAAGCGGCAAATGTGCCCTTCGTCGCGTATCGCAACGAAGCCTTGCCGGCACCCTATCATATCGAAAGTCTAAAAGAACTTGAAAGCTTACTGGAGGTGTAGAAATGTCGGAAGAGCCTGTCGAATTTAACGGCGAAGAGGAAAATGAATCGGATGATAACAAATGGGAAAATCGCATCTTGTGCCGCGATGAAAGTTGCATCGGCGTCATCGGCCCCGATGGGCGCTGTAAGGAATGTGGCCGGCCTTATGAAAAAGAGCAAACTGAAGATAAAGCCCACACTGCCGAATCTTATGAAAACCAGGCAGCCGATGCGGCAGTTGCTGATGTGCCACCGACATCCGACAATGGCGATGACTGGGAAAATCGCACGCTTTGCAGTGATGAAAGCTGCATCGGCGTCATCGGTCCGGATGGGCGCTGTAAAGAATGCGGGAAACCCTATGCAGGCTAATGTGGGGCTAAGGCCATCGATTTACGCGTTTTTTTATCACTGTCATATCTTTGCAAATATCGCCTTTCCTCTTAACGTTATAAAATCCGGCGGCGGCGGCAAAATTGACGAATGCCGGTTATCCTGTTAGAATTCTTTTATATCCTCTTAAAATTCGGTGGCCGCAAGAAACTGTTCTTGCCGGGCCAGACGTGTCTGCGAATCGAATACGGAGTCACCTGTGTACCTGATTGGTCTTATTCCGACGCCCATGTGGCGCGATATTGTCGATATCTTGTTTCTGACGGTTGTTGTTTACCATTTATACGTGTGGTTCCGTGAAAGTCGCGCATTGCGGGTTATTATCGGCCTGGTGGCTCTGGGCGGGGTTTATTCGATCGCCAAATTGTGGGACCTTTATTTGACCACATGGGTCTTTCAAATCCTTTGGCAAGTCCTTCTTATTTTATTGCTGATTTTGTTTCAGAGTGAAATCCGCCAGGTTCTTGAAAGAGTCAGCCCCATGCGCTACCTGCGATCCCGTCGACGTGCTTTCAAGAAGACTTTTGGCAAAGAACTGTGTCAGATGCTATTTGAAATGGCTGCCGACCGGACCGGTGCTTTGATGGTACTGGTCAGAAACGACAACCCCTCCGAATTTATTCACGCCGGTCAGCCCATTATGGCCCTGCCCGATCCGGCCCTGATCAAAAGTATATTTAACCGCCATGCGCCGGCGCATGACGGCGCCATTATCATAAATCAGGACCGTATTACCCAGATGGGCTGTATTCTACCGTTATCGGAGAATGAAAATTTGCCGGCTCAATACGGCACGCGTCATCGGGCAGCGCTGGGCCTGTCTGAAGTCACGGATGCGGTATGTCTGGTGGTTTCCGAAGAGCGCTCGGAGGTTGCCACGGTAACGGGCGGAAAAATTGTCACCTGGCAGGATCCGGACGCATTAACGGCACACCTGAATGAAGTGATCGGCGGCCCGCAAATCAACGTGCCCGCCGTAAAGGATTTCTTTAAAGGGCTTTTTGTCGAAAATTGGCGAACCAAGCTCGGTGCGCTGGCCCTTGTCACAATTGCGTGGTTCGCCCTGGCAAGTCAGCAGGAATCAGAGCTGACCGTCGCGGTACCCGTGCAATATATCCACGTTCCCGATCAGCTGATCGTGGGCGAAGGATCGACGACAACTGTTGATTTAACCCTGTCGGGACGGCGCAATAAAATTCGAACCCTTAAAGATAAAGATGTGCAGGTGAGTGTCGACCTGAGCAATATCGATGCCGGCAGGCACTTCATCCGGCTTTCGGCCAAAAATATGTTTTTGCCATTCGGGGTTAAAATTGATCGGGTCGCCCCGCAAAAAATATTTGTCAATTTGCAGGCTGAATCTGAGAACCAGAATCCGACCCGGGCTGCCCCCGTCGAAAAACACGGCTTCTAATTGACCTCTGACTTCTGTTTTCCAACCTATTTAAGCGGTAGGGTAATCGTAAAAACAGCCCCCCCGTCTTTGTCATTGCCGGCGATGATATAGCCCTTATGATCCTGGATGATACCGTGGCAAATAGACAGCCCCACACCCATTCCCATGGTTTTTTTGCGGGTGAAAAATGGATCAAAAATGCGTTCCAGGTCGTTATCGGCAATGCCCGGTCCGTTGTCTTTGACCTTGATAACCAGTTCTTTGTTTTCATTGAAGGTCTCAATAACGATCTCTCCCTTATAGGCCGGATTTTCTTTTAGTTTTTTTTGAAATTCCGGCGTCCCGGTAATGGATTCGACGGCATTGTTGATCAGGTTCATCAGAACCTGTCCCAGCTGTTGCGGTGATGCTGTCAAAACGGGGTTTTTGGCGGCCGTATTCAGATTCATTTTCACCTGGCTTTTGGTTAAGTAACTGCGAACCAGTGTTGCGGTATTTTCGATCACCTGATTGACATCCACCTGCTGTTTTTTCTCCTTGCCCGGTCGGTTAAGATCGATCAGGTTACGGACTGTATCCCGAATGCTTTCAAATGCGTTTCTAACCAGATCCAGTTGCTCCAATAATT
This sequence comes from Desulfobacterales bacterium, assembly GCA_050116835.1. Classification (GTDB taxonomy): domain Bacteria; phylum Desulfobacterota; class Desulfobacteria; order Desulfobacterales; family JAHEIW01; genus JAHEIW01. The sequence continues at coordinate 20,677 of JASFNW010000006.1, read as the reverse complement.
TTTTATCGTTCTTATGCTGGTTTCGAATAACATTGATCAGGGCTGTTATTCCCTGCAGGGGCGAATTGATTTCATGCGCAATGGAGGCCGCCAGTTGACCGGTGGCGGCCAGCCTCTCGGAGCGGATCAATTGGTTCTGAAGCATTTTGGTCTGGGTAATGTCCCGGGCGACACACAGATAGCAAAATTCACCCAGATAGGAGACATGACGGCAATTAATTTCGTTGGGGATGCGGCTGTTGGACTTGGTTTTGAGGTTCAGTTCGAATCGGATTTCCTTTACGCGATTTACTTTTGCCATCGTTTTTTTCACAAAGTCGATTTGATCGGGCTCAACCAAATCAGCTAGATTTAACCTTAAAAGCTCTTCTTTGGAATACCCCGTCATTTCAAGAACACGCTCGTTGGTTTCGATAAACTGCCCGTTGCGACTGAGGATAAAAACACCTTCGGCCACATTGTCAAATAACTCTTTGTATCGCCTGAGCTCTTCGGCCTGTTTAAATTCAGTGGTATTTGACGCAATGATAGTGGCCGCGACCACTTTTCCGCTGATCCGCAACGGGCCAACCCGGTAAGTATACCATGTCGAGTCGCTGTTCTCGCCCATGAGGACTTCGAAGCTATCGGTTTCACCGGTTCGAAATACACTATCAACGCTATCCATCGCCATCTCCTTATAGGCTTGCGGCAGAAAGTCATAAAAGCATCTTCCCGTCATTTGATCCGGTGTCAGTATTCCGGTAGGCTGATTGATAAAGTGAATCGTGCCCTCGCGATCGACCGTCGTGATGATGTCCGGCGCTGTTTCCACCAGAGAACGCCAAAGCTCTTCTGATTCATTCAATTTTTTCTTGGCCACTTTCAGCTTGTTTATAATCGCTTGTGCGTGGGAGCCGAAGATGATGAACAGGCACAATACAATCACTCGGATATAAACATTATACAGGTCTGGGCCAAAAAGTTCAGCGATCAGGTTAAACCGGTTGGAAAAAAACAGATTCAAAATTGAATCCAGAACCCAATAAATGGTCGCAATCAAAATTACGGTCAAGACCATGTTGTCCGCTAAACGTTTACTTTCGAACATAAAATCCGTTTTCATTTTTTATCTCTCTTGTAATGGATCTTGGCGGTTCCACAGGCGCCTTTTTCGCGCCGGTCAAAACGGCTAGTGTCGGGATCTTTTCGGCTTATTCATATAAAAAAACATACGCTTGCGCCACAATTCGTCATTAATCACACACACATCGCCCACGTCTTCCCGGGTCGCAATGACGACACCGAAGTCTTCAGGAGACAGATCGCCGCACGCATCCCCCGACCATTCGGAAAAGTCCGGCTCCACTGAAATAAATTTTTCAAAGATATCGGCTGTTACTGCGATGCTGCAATCCGTATCCGGCAGGACAATGGTATCATATTCTTTTTTTTCATCGTGAACGTAATAGGCAATCATCATTCCCCCGTGTCGTGTTATGGCATCCGTATGCAGAATTGTGTCTGCGGAAAAGGTTATGTGCGCTCCGATAGGAACGCTTTTCTGTTTACCATCAGCCGCTTTGGTAAAATAATGGATGGACACCGATCTTTTCAAGAACTTTTTATAAAATGTTTTTATAGCACGCAACCCCCCCCTTGCTATCTTAGAAAAGCCGTTGCGCGGGAAATGGAAATAAAAGTTGATTTTTCGTCGGATTTGACATAAATAATTCGGACACATTTAATGTCTGGAGGGTCCAAATGGGGTTGGCAATGGCAGCAAAAAAGACACCGGATAAATCGAATAAGAAAGAATCCAGCAAAGAAGATCGTCGTTCACGTGTCGATCGGCGTCAATTTTCCTACACTGAATACATTCCTGAAAGGCGGTCAAATGAAGACCGGCGAAAACGTGAGGAAGAAGAAAACGACAAAGAGTGATCACAGACCAGTTTTTCACCGCAAACGCCAATAAGGGAATCAGCTTCAATCTGGTTCCCTTTTTGTTTTTTGGGGCAGTTTTCATACGGCCTTAAAATAGAATGACATCATCTGCAAGAGGCCTTAAATGAGGGTTTTAACAGTTTCTGATCGGGTTGAATCCATCCTGTATGATCAATTTGATCGCCGGCGGTTTGAAAATGTTGAACTTATACTGGCATGCGGGGATTTGCCGCCGGAGTATCTATCGTTTCTGGCGGATCGCCTCAATGCGCCGCTTTATTTTGTGCGCGGTAATCATGACCTGCGGCACGAGCGGTCGCCCGCAGGCTGTACCCATCTGGCCCATGATCTGGCTGATTTTAAAGGGAAAAGCATTCTGGGGCTGGAAGGCTCCCGCTGGTACAACGGCGGGCCCAACCAGTATACCGAGCGCGAGATGTACTGGAGGATACAACGTTTGCGCCCTCGCATCTGGCGACGCAAGGGCATCGATATCGTCATGACACATGCACCCCCGCGTCATATCCACGATGCCGAAGATCGGTGCCACAGGGGATTTAAAAGTTTCCGGTGGTTGATTGAAAAATATTCGCCAACCTATTTTATTCACGGGCACATCCATACGCATTTCAGCGATGCATCCCAGCGCATAACGCTTTACAACCGCACCTGCGTGATCAACACCTACGGCTATTACCTGTTTGATGTCGATGAGAAAAACGACGCTGGCGAATTGCTGAAAATGTCTGCGGCGACCGGAGGATGACCTGATGCTCAAGTCGTTCAAAGAGGTTCAGAAAAAAGAAGCCGCCTATGAAACCCGCGATCGCGGGGTTCGATTGGTTGCGCTCGAACGCATTGTGGGCAGCGTCGGCCGCTATAATGATTTTGACGAACGCTTTCGGATCCGCCCGCATGTGCCGGTTGAGCGGCTGGATAAAATTAAAAGCGCAATGCGTGAGGGCAAGGCCCTGCCGCCGGTAAAGCTTTTCCAGATTAAAAATGAATATTATGCCCTGGACGGTAATCATCGCATCGCGGCGGCCAATGAACTGGGCTACAGCGAGATTCAGGCCAAGGTCACTGAATTTCTCCCTTCCGAAGGCAGCTTGGATAATTTGCTTTACCGCGAAAAAGCCAAGTTCGATGACCAAACCCAGTTACCCCACACGATCGAACTGACGGATTTTGGCCAATATGAGCTTTTAATCGATCAGATAACCGAGCACCGGGATTTCCTTGCAAAAGAAAGGAATAAACCGGTAACATTGCCGGATGCCGCCAGAGATTGGTTTGATACGGTTTACCGGCCGCTGATTGCCATTATCAAAAAAGGCGGTTTGATCAAACATTTTCCGGGCCGAACCCTGGCGGATTTATATACGTTTATATCGGTACACCAGTGGAAAAGAAATGACCACGGGCTCAGATACGGGATCGGCATCAGTCAGCTGGTGCCCAAGACCATGGAGGCGTTTAGAGACAAAATGGCCAAATTAAAAGAAACCCAATACCCGGAGATGCTGCGGGAGATTACCGCGTTTGTGCTGATCAATGTTGAAGCAAAAAAGGAAATCCGGTTTGTCGATAAGCTGTTTAAACTTGATGAGGTCAAGGAGGTCCATTCGGTCCACGGCAATGTCGATGTCCTTGCCAAAATCGTGCTGAAACGCGATCTGGTTTCTTCGGACGCCGAGACAATCGGGGATTTTGTACACAACAAGATCCGGACAATCTCAGGTGTCATCAGCTCCCAGACGTTGATTCCGGGCTACTCCAAGCAAAAAGAATGCTAAAAGCTATTTCAAAAACGGCAGGTCGCGTTTTGACAAGATTGGTGAGAGACTTTTATTTAACCGCAGACATACGCAGACGTGCGCGGACAGCATTCTTACAAAAAAGCTAGGTTTCAAAGGCAATCGGTTTTTGCAGGCCTTATTCTTCGACAGTGATACTTCCCAACCTTTTTCGAATAAAACCGTGGATCTGATTTGAAACGTCCCGGTCCACGAAGCGGTAGACCCCGGAGCCGGTCGAAACCGCAACTTGCGTGAAATTACGATCAATCCGCTTCACTTCCACCATCACCGGCGTGCCATTCGGGCGTCTGGCCAAAAAATCGGTTTTGAGCTCATCGGATACTTCCTTCAGAATCGGTATTTCCAGGTTCTCCAGCGCATCTGAGCTGGCGCGTACGGTCGCGTGATAATCAGAGTGGTAGGTTTTTATCGAGCGACCCTGCATTTCAGCACAGCCGGCGCCGATTAAAAGCAGCAGGCCCATCATCCAGCCGGCACATATGATGTAAAAGCGGTTCATCATCTCTATTAGAACTTGGCGGTTTACGTTGAAACGCTGGTATGACTTCATGATATCTAATTTAGCGTTTATAGTCAAAATATTGAAGGTCCAAATTGAGGAGAAAAATTGATTCCGGGAACCATGATGACCTTGTCAAAGACATTTGCAGAATCGATCTGATCAGTGGGTTCGGGCGCCAGGAGGCGCTTTTTTGATTTGGACTTGCAGATTTAAGCAATTTGGTACAAAATTAGCCCGCTGATGGCCTTAATTTGCATTCACCGATGGCGATAAAACATTTATATGTCAACCTGCAAGCCCTTTGAGACTGGAATTTGACCATGGCAAGTCACAAAATCCTGGTGGTGGATGACGAACATGACATGCGCATTTTTGTCTCGACAGTGGTCGAGACATCCGGTTTTGAAGCTGCCGTGGCCAGCGATGGAACCGAAGCCATTAAAAAGGCCAGCGACAATCCGCCGGCGCTTGTCATCTTAGATGTCATGATGCCTGAAATTGATGATGGCATTCAGACCTATCGGCACTTTCGGACGGACCCGGCACTGTCGCCCATACCGATTATTATTTTATCTGCCATTGCGCGCAAAACCTTTTTACACTCAATCAAACTGTTAAGTCCGCGCCAGGGGATGGAGCTGCCGGAACCCGAAGCGTACATGGAAAAACCGCCGGATGCGGGCGAACTCAGTCGGCTTATCAGCAAGCTGTTAGTGGTAGCATCTTAGTTTCATCAAAGGATCAATTTTCACAATGTTCAAAATTTTTCATCAAATTAATCGAAGTATCATTTTAAAACTGACGATCCTGGTGGGGGTTATCCTGCTGCTGAGCATCTCAATATGGGCCTATTTTAATATCAACTATCAGCATAAAAAGATCATGCAGGGTATTATTGAAGGAGCGGATGGTTTGTCGCATTCCATCAAGCTTGGGATGCATTATGCCATGATGAATAATTTGAGAGAAGACATCACGCAAATTATTAAAAACATCGCACAGGAGAAAAAACTTAAAAACATTCGCATTTACAATAAAGACGGTGAAATAAAATTTTCGAACAAAGACGCTGAGGTGGACAAAATTACCAATATCAAGGATGAGGCCTGCTATATCTGCCACCGCTCGGAGCCGCCCCTGACGGAGTTGAGTCTTCGGGAAAGAACACGAATTTTCACCGATTCCCGGGGTCATCGCATGCTGGGCATTATCAGCCCCATTTACAGCGAACCGGGGTGCGCGTCGAACGCCTGCCATGCGCATCCGGCGGACAAGAAGGTTTTAGGAGCCCTGGACCTGGTGATATCACTGGATAAAACAGACCGGGAACTCGGCGTGTTTAAGGGTTGGCTGGTGGCCTTTGCCGGTATTTTATTTCTGATCACATCGGCGGCTATCATTTTTTTCATTTTGCGCTTTGTCAAACGGCCCATCAAGAAAATGATCGACGGCACGCGGCTGATCGCCAATGGTGATTATATCAATCAAATTGACGTGGATCAGATTGATGAACTGGGCCGGCTTTCGGCCGCCATCGACAAAATGGGCAAACGGATCAGTGAAAAACAGGCCGAACTGAACAAGCAGCGCGATGAATACCAGAAGCTGTTTGAACGGGTTCCCTGCATAATAACCGTTCAGGACCGCAACTATAAACTGATCCGCTACAATCGGGAATTTGCCAAGAAATTCAATCCCAAGGCCGGGGATTACTGTTACGCCGCCTATAAAGGACGCAAGGACAAATGCGTGATTTGTCCGGTGGAGCGAACCTTTGAAGACGGCCTGTCGCATTTCAGCGAGGAAAGAGGGGTCAACAAAGACGGCAGCCCCACTCATTGGATTGTTCAAACATCTCCGATAAAAGACGAAAACGGCGAAATTGTAGCGGCCATGGAGATGAGCCTTGATGTCACTGAAACCAAATTGCTTGAACAGGAGCTCGAAAAAACAGAGAAAAAATACTACGCTATTTTTGACAACATCCCCAATCCCGTCTTTGTATTGGATATGGACACGCTGGAGATTCTGGATTGTAACACGAGCGCCGGAACGGTTTACGGCTATAAAAAAGATGAGATGATGGCCAGATCCTTTCTGGAGCTGTTCAGACCGGAAGATCAGGATCGTTATCAGAGCCTGATAAAAACCACCTCGGAAATCAATCAGGCCAGACACATGGACAAGAATGGCCGGACGCTTTTTGTGAATATCCGGATATCGCCGTATGAATACCCCGGAGAAAAGGTTTATTTGGTGACAACCAGCGATATTACCCAACGGCTGGAAACCGAACAGCAGTTGATCCAGGCCAGTAAGATGGCAACGCTGGGCGAGATGGCCACCGGCGTTGCCCATGAGCTCAACCAACCCCTGTCGGTCATCAAGACGGCCAGCCGCTTTTTTATGAAAAAGATTCGTAAAAATGAAAAAATCAAAGATGATATCCTGCTGACCATGTCTGAGGAGATCGACACCTATGTGGATCGGGCCACAAAAATCATCAATCACATGCGGCAATTTGGCCGCAAATCAGAAATCAAGCTGGCAAAAGTCCAGGTCAACGCCATACTGGAAAAAGCGCTGGGAATTTTGGGCCAGCAACTCAAAGTCCGCGGTATCGATCTAAAGCGGGATTTTGAGCAGGATCCGCCCCTGATCATGGCGGATCCGGACCGCCTGGAACAGGTGTTCATCAATTTGTTGATCAATGCCCGGGATGCCATTGACGAGCGCTGGCAATCCCAGCCGCCCCCCAAGGACGCCAAAGCCATACGCCTGAAAACGAAGTCCAATGCCGATGCCGTCACGGTTGAGGTTCATGATACCGGAACAGGGATTCCGGAATACCTTTTAGAGCGTATTTTCGAGCCTTTTTTTACCACCAAAAAAGTCGGGCAGGGAACCGGTCTGGGCCTTTCGATCAGCTATGGCATCATTAAGGATTGCAAGGGCAGCATCCGGGCGGTCTCTCACGAAGGTGAAGGAACCGGTTTCATAATCGAATTTCCCATCGCAAAAGACGAATGATGGACAAATCAATTTTACTTGTTGATGATGAAGAGGGGATACGCAAAGTCCTCAGCATCGCACTGTCGGATTTGGGCTACCAGGTGCACAGCGCCGCCAATGGTGTCGAGGCTCTGCGAGTCTTCGAAGACAAACAACCGCCGATTGTACTGACCGATATCAAGATGCCCGAAATGGACGGCATTGAACTGCTGCGCCGCTTAAAAAAATTAAACCCGGATACGGAAGTGATCATGATTACCGGTCACGGTGATCTGGATCTGGCGATTAAAAGCGTTAAATATGAAGCCACAGATTTTGTCACCAAGCCCATCAACGATGAAGTTCTGGAAATTGCGTTGAACCGGGCTGCCGAGCGAATTGCCATGCGCCGTAAGCTCAATGAATACACGCAAAATCTTGAGCAGTTGGTGCAGGATAAGACCCAACAGCTGGTTGAAGCCGAGCGGCTGGCCGCTGTGGGGCAGACGGTGGCAGGACTTTCCCACGCCATAAAAAATATTACAGGCGGGCTCAAGGGCGGCGCTTTTGTACTGGAGAAAGGCATCGAACTCAATGATCAAAAGTATCTGATGCAGGGCTGGGAGATGATCAAGGGCAATGTCGATAAGATCACCAACCTGTCGCTGGATCTGCTCAATTATGCCAAAGCCACCGAGTTGAACATTCAGGCCTGTGATCCCCGCCAGCCGGCACAGGAAGTTATAGATTTGATGCGCCCACGCGCTCAGGAACTGGGAATCGAGCTGGTCGGTGATTTTGATTCGGATCTCAAAGATTGTCATTTTGATGCGGATCTCATCTGCCGTTGTCTGCTGAATCTGGTGTCCAATGCAATTGACGCCTGCCGCCATGTTGACCCGGACGCTGCGGACAAAACCGTGACAGTGCGTGCGCTGAAGCGGCGCGGATGGGGAGTTGAATATCAGGTGCTGGATAATGGCTGCGGTATGACCGCCAAGTCAAAACAGAAACTATTTCAGCATTTTTTTTCCACCAAAGGCTCTGAGGGGACCGGCATCGGGTTGATGATCAGTAAAAAAATCATTGATGCACACCAGGGTGTGATCAAAGTCGAATCGCAAGAAAATGCCGGCTCTAAATTTTTTGTAAAACTTCCTAAAATGCCAAATGGATAAAATTCTTCTGCACTACCGCCAGCTTGGCGACATTTTTGACACCTTTTCCATGGGGCTTATGGTCGTGGGGCCGGATCGCAAAATTATTTCCTTAAACCACTCTGCTGAAATTATCACCGGCTATAATGAATCGGATTTGCGCGGTAAATACTGCAGCCAGGTATTGCTTGAACCGCTGTGTGGCGGCGAATGCCAGTATCTGGATGCCGTCGAAAGCGGTCGGCAAGCCGACAGTGTCGATTTCGAGGTCAGCGACCGCAATAAAGGCAAGCAAAATATTACCCGCATTGTATCCCCCATTTACGGACCGGAGCGCAAATCGCTGGGCTGCATCGAGGTTTTTCAAGACCACACCGTCTTCAAGGATTTGTTAGAACGTGTCAGACACGATGACCGTCGACTCAAAATTATTCTGGACAACCTGGACATCGGCGTGCTGACCGTCGATCGGGGAGGCCATATCACCTTTTTCAACAACCAGGCTGAAACCATTACCGGGTTTAATCGCGGAACTGTTCTGGGGAAATCCTGCAGCATGATATTTGGCAAGACCACCTCGCATGATATGTTGTTGTTTGAGGAAACCATCGCCGATGGACAGGCCCGTTCAATCAGTGAAGGCGAAATCAAAACCCGTGACGGGCAGGCCATACCGATCCGGGCCAATTACATGGCGCTGAAAAATGAAGATGGCCGCATTGTCGGCGGTCTGGCGACGATTTCCGATCTTTCGTTGAAATATCAATTCAACAGTGAAATTAGAGGTCGCTACACATTTTACGACATGGTTGGCAAGGATCCGGCCATGCAAAAAATTTTTGAAATTGTGCCGGTGGTGGCGGCAAGCGATGCCACCGTTTTGATCGGAGGCCCTACCGGCACCGGCAAAGATGTGCTGGCCAAGGTCATTCACAACGCCAGCAGGCGCTCGAAGAAACCGCTGGTCAAAGTAAACTGCGCAGCCTTGCCGGACAATTTGCTCGAGTCGGAGATGTTTGGATACGTAAAAGGGGCTTTTACCGGAGCGGACAAAGACAAGCCGGGGCGGTTTCAGGAAGCGGACCACGGCACTATTTTTTTGGACGAAATCGGAGATCTGCCCCTGTCGCTGCAGGCCAAGCTGCTGCGGGTTTTGGAAGACAAAGAGTTCTATCCGCTGGGCAGCCGAAAAACCACGCGGGTGGATGTGCGCATCATTTCAGCGACCAACCAGAATCTGGAGCAGCTGGTCAGGGAAAAACGATTTCGCGAAGATCTGTTCTACCGGCTCAATGTGATGCGACTGGATCTGCCCGCATTAAAGAATCGAAGGGGTGACATTCCCCTGCTCGTTTCTCATATTTTAAAACGTCTGTGTGCAACCCGGGACACGAGCGTCGAAAAACTATCAAACGATGCCCTCGAAGTGCTGTTAAACCATGACTATCCCGGAAACATCAGGGAACTGGAAAACATCATCGAGCATGCCCTGATTGTCTGCCAGGATAAAATCATTGAACGCCATCATCTGCCGCTTTCCCTTCAGGGCAACCTTGCATCCCGGCTGCCGGACGCGGAAAAACCAACTTTTGAGGAAAAAATTGAATACAGCGAAAAAGCCATGATTCTAGAAGCCCTGCAAAAGCACAACTGGAACAAAGGCCAGACCGCTACCGCCCTCGATATGAACCGCTCCACCTTGTGGCGCAAGATGAAAAAATACAAAATTTCGACTTAGCGGTTTAGCCACCAACTGAATCAGCTCCTGCCAAAAACCGTTGTTAGTTCTGCACAACCGCCATCGAGAATAGAAGTATTGCCAACAATTGATGCATAATGATGTATAATGTTGCAATTCGTCGCAAAGCATCTCCCACCGATTCGGATCAATCGGAAGATTGTAGATAAATTACTGTAAATAAATAAAAAAAATAATTAAGTAAAGACTTTCATCAGGTCAGATAAGACGCTGTCGCTAGCAATTTCTAAATTAAAGTTGCAATATTGCAACGTATTTTTGAGTGGCTAGATCTTCAAAAAGTTTCCGAATATATATTTAACCTATTGATATTAAATCAAAATAAATTATTATCAGCGCCATTATCATTGGCTGGCACGGTTGATGCTCATAGAGTGTTTGGCCACCGCGGTAAAACGCACAGCGCAACACGCTGTCCAAACCTTTATGTAACGAAAGATTGCCATGAACGCAGTCACCTTAACAGCAGACGGCAGCATTCACTACGAGGGCAAAGCTATCGATGTCGAACGGCTCGATTTGCTCAGCTGTCAGATTGCACTCCAAGAGGTATACACCCTCAGAAGTTTCTTTAAGATGCTCAACAAATATGCGCTCTTTAATCAACTGAACCCGTTTTTCCCTACCTATACCGAGCAGGTCCAAAGCTGTCCGGAAAACGGCTGTGACGCCGGTTTGTTCGATTATCTGGAATTTGGCAAAACGGTTGAAATGATCGGAGTTCCGGACAAGCGGCTGGAAATATACAACTCCCTTTTTGGCGTCCATGCCGGCGAGACATTGGAAATTAAATCTATGCAGCTGGCCGGCCTGCTGGACGTGCCGCTCACGCTCGGAAAGCTGAGGCACGTTGTTTTTGGGGACCGTGTCGATATTTTCGAATTTGATACGGTCTATACGCTGTTCGAATTTATCGATGGGATCGCGTGGCAGCTCAGTTTTCACGCCACCCCGGAACACTGCGAGCTAAGGAGGTAAGTCAAATGTTTAAGAAAATTCTTTTTGCCACAACGGCTTCCCCCACCTGCGACAACGCCGCCAAAGTGGCTTTCGATCTGCAGCTCAAGTGGGATGCCAAGCTGTATGTTTTTCATGTGCTCGGGATCCCCAGCCGCGGATACAGCCCTTTTGTCACCGATGTGAGAACCGGAGAGATTACCGAGCCGGATCCGGACTACATCGAGTGGGTCAAAGAAGAAATGAAAAACACTTACGGCACCCTGCTGGCTGACAGTGAGGATGTCGTGATCGAAGCCACTGTGGGTGTTCCCTATCGGGAAATTTTGAGAAAAGCGCGCAAAGAGGACATCGATCTGATCATCATGGGATCTCACACCCGTCAGGAGGATGTCGGCGCCACCCGCTACCGCAGCATCGTGGGCAGCACCATGCAAAAGGTGGCCAAATCCGCGCGTTGTCCGGTGGTGATCATCAGCCGGCCCTGCACCACTTGCTGGAAATTATTCTCCAACATTGTTTTTGGAACCGATTTTTCCAAGGCCGCTGACCACGCTTACAAGTGGGCTTTTGGCTTGGCCCGTGAGGTGGGCGCTAAACTCCACCTTTTCCACGCGTGCGAAATCAATACGGGTCCCACCGGCACCATAATGGACCAGTCGGCGATTGAAGAGCAGATTGATGCCGCCCGGAAAAAAATTGAAAAGCACTATGTCTCCAAGATGGATGGATATGACAATTACGACATCGAAGTCCGCGAGGGGATTCCCTATGTTGAAATATTGAAGTTTGCCCGCGAAAAGAGCGGTGATCTGATTGTGATGGCCCACCATACCCGGGAAGTCGATCCCGAATTGGCGGATCTGGGCAGCACCGTTGAGCAGGTTGTTTTGCGGTCCGCCTGTCCGGTGGCCAGCGTCAATCATCCGGACAAAGTCGCTCATCTCTAAACGTCGATGCCCGCAACGGCATCTGTGAGGGTTGGGTTCTTCAATGAAAAAGAAAACGGTTTTGATCGTAGAAGATGAATTGGATATGCGGATATTCATATCCACTCTGCTTGAAACCAGCGGATACCAGCCGGTGATGACCCGTGATGGAAATGAAGGCATGCTCAAAGCCAGATCGGTCTGCCCGGATCTGATCATTTTAGATGTCATGATGCCCGGCGAAGGCGGGGTTCAGATGTATCGGCAGCTGAAAACCGATGAGACCCTGTGTCAAATTCCGGTCATCATGCTGTCTGCCGTTACACAAAAGACCTTTGCGCACTATCTGAATATGGTCAACGCGCGACTCAAGGATCCCGTTCCGGATCCGGACGCTTATATCGAAAAGCCGCCCGAAGCAGAGCAGCTTCTCAAAGTCACGACCGCTTTGATTGGTTAACAGCGTGGACTTAAAAACGGCAGCGGCAGAAAAGACATGAAACCGGGTGGCGAATGAAAGCCAAACCAAGCAAACGGGAGTTGAACAAATGCTGACACGAATTGAATGGGATTGGGAACCAGGCAGCAAAGAAATAGCCGATATCCGCCAGTGGCATGAAAACTACAACTGGGTGGAGGAGCCCTACGTCAGTCCGAACGGTGAACAGCTGGCTGCCATCGTCAACCTGGCCGAAGGCGAGTTTAACGTCTGTGTGAACGGAAAGCCGTGGGAGACGGTCTTTGATAAAATCTGGCACCTGCGGTTTACACCCGACGGCCGCGCGGTCGCTTTCGTGTCCGAAACGGGCGAATGGACCGTGGCGGTGGACGGCAGGCCCTGGGAGCATCGATTCGGCTATGCGTGGGACATGCAGTTCAGCCCGGACGGGCAAAACATTGCCGTCGCCGTCCAGCAGGATATGACCTACGGCATGGCCTTAAACGATGCCGTCTGGGAAAAAACATTTCCCAACATGACCAACCCCACGCTCAGCCCCGACGGCTCCCGCACAGCCGCTGCCGTGCAGGTGGTCGAATTTGGCGAAGGCGAAATTCATAAATTTCAAGAGGGTGCTTTTACCGCGGCTGCAGACGGACAACCCTGGGATACAACCTTTGTCAATGTCTGGAAAACGGCCATGAGTGCAGATGGTGAAAAACTGGCAGCTGAGGTTCGTCTGAATCTTTACGAATACACGATAGCCGTCGATGGTACTCCCTGGCCGCAAACATTTGATTGTGTCTGGGAGCCCATCTTTAATCCTGGAAACAATGCCGTTATCGCACCCGTCAGAACCGGCGGCAAGTGGTTGCTGGCCCAGGATGGACAGATCGTCTGGGATCGCAAATTTGTGCAGCTCTGGCGTCCGATGGTCAGCTCCGACGGCCGAACGCTGGCGGCAATCGTGGCGCCCAAATACGGCCGATGGACGGTTGCCGTCAACGGGCGCCCCTGGCCGGTCACCTTCAAAGACCTGCTCACGGATGCCGTCTTCAGCCCGGACGGCAAACGCGTTGCGGCGGCGGCCAAAAGTGACGGGCGCTGGTTTATTGTTGCAGACGGCGACGTGTGGCAAAACAGCTTTGACAGAGTCTGGCCGCCCATCTTCAGCCCTGACGGTAATATGCTTGCTGCCAAAATTGAAAGAAACGGCCGATACAGCATTGCGGTAAATGATCGCATCTGGGATCAGAACTTTGATGCGATCTGGGATCCCGCGTTCAGTCCCGAAGGCGATAAGATTCTGCTGCGCACACTCAATAACGGTCGCTACGTACGCCACGTTGTACCTGTCGAAGAGATTTCACGCTAAAAGGGGGGTGTTTCATGCACGATCTATACACTTTTGTGAGTGGTCCGCTGGCCTGGCTGGCATTTATCATTTTTATCGGCGGCTGCCTGTACCGGCTGATCAGCCTGATGGTAATGGTTCATCGCAAAGAAAAATTCATTTACTCGTATATGAGCCTGAAATACAGCCTGCGCTCCATTTTTCGCTGGAGCACACCCTTTGCCACTGTAAATATGAGAAAGCATCCGGCGCTGACAATCGTGGCCTTTGCATTTCACATTTGCCTGATCCTGACACCGCTTTTTCTGCTGGCTCATGTGACCCTGGTCGAAGAATCCTGGAACCTCAGCTGGTGGACGCTGCCCGACGGTTGGGCGCAGCTGATGACGCTAATCGTCATTTTTGCCTGTGGGTTTTTTCTGGTGCGGCGCCTGGTCAGTCCGGAAGTTCAGTATGTGACCTCGGCGTCGGACTACATTCTTCTGGCAATCGTGGCCGCACCGTTTGTCACGGGATTTTTGGTGTATTACCAGTGGTTCGGGTATCAAACCCTTGTGATTGTGCATATTCTTTCAGGAGAAGTCATGCTGGTGGCCATTCCGTTTACCCGTTTGAGCCACATGCTGTTTGCACCGTTGACCCGGGCCTACATGGGGTCGGAGTTCGGGGGGGTCAGGCATGCCCGTGACTGGTAAAAAAACTGTCTTTAAAATGCATCTAATATAGCATCTAATATATAGGTTGAGCCCGTTGCCCGTTAAGCCGTTTAACCCGAAAAAAAGCGTGCATTGGAATGTTCGCGAATTTACCGGCTCAACGGGCTAAACCGGCGCAACCGGCAAACCCAAATATACAAGCGTCTCCAAGGAGGGCGAGAATGGCTGAAGCAGCACAAGAGAAAAAGGAAGAAAAGAAGGTAATCGACGAAGGCCTGGAAGTCGGTGCCCAAAATCTGACCGAGGAGCGAATCCAAAAAGTCATCAACCGTGTCTTAAAAGGCGAATCCGGCGCCCGGCTAAAGGCTTATGTCGAAACCTGCGTCCACTGCGGCCTGTGCTCTGAAGCCTGCCACTATTACCTGTCGCATGACAATGATCCCAGGTATTCGCCGGTGGGCAAGGTGAAGCAAACCCTGTGGAAAATGATAAAGGCCAAAGGAAAAGTGAGCGCCGATTTCATCAAAGAGGCATCCGAAATTGCGTCAACCCAGTGCAATTTGTGCAAGCGCTGTGCCCAGTATTGTCCGTTCGGCATCGACATCGCCTACCTGATGCTGACCGTCAGGCGCATCTGTCATCTGCTGGGCGTTACCCCGCTCTACATTCAGGATACAGCCCACAGTCATTCGGTGACCATGAACCAGATGTGGGTAAAAGATGATGAATGGATTGACACCCTGCAGTGGCAGGAGGAGGAGGCCCAGGCTGAAATACCGACCCTGCGGATTCCGCTGGAGAAAGAAGGGGCCGACATCATGTATTCGGTCATCGGGCCCGAACCCAAATTTCAGGCCCAGCTACTCTACCAGGCGGCGGTGATTATGGATGTGGCCGGCGTCGACTGGACCATGCCGGCCACGCCCGGTTGGGACAACAGCGACATGGCCATGTTCACCGGTGATAATGAGGTCATGGGGCGCGTCAAGCGGGCCCATTTTGATACCGCTGCGCGGCTGCGGGTCAACCGGATTGTAATGGGCGAATGCGGCCATGCCTTTCGTTCGGTGTATGATGTGGGCAACCGCTGGTTGGGCTGGCGCATGCCGCCCATTCCCATTGTTCATGCCATTGATTTCTATTACGAATTGATCAAAGATAAAAAGATCACCATCAGCCAGAAATTCAAGGAGCCCGTTACCTTGCATGATCCGTGCAATGTTGTTCGCGGCGGCGGTTTGGCGGATAAAGCCCGCTTTGTGATCAACGCCATCTGCGAAGAGCTGATCGAGATGCATCCCAATCGCGAGCACAATTACTGCTGCTGCGCCGGCGGCGGAGTGATCAATTGCGGGCCGCCGTATAAGATGACGCGCGTGCAGGGCAATCGCATCAAAGCCGAGCAGCTATTTGCAGCCAAGTCCAAGGGTGCCAAAATACTCATCGCGCCCTGCCACAATTGCCACAGCGGCCTTGAGGATATCAATCATCACTATGGACTCGGCTATGAGATTAAATTTATCAGTGATATTTTATATGAAGTGATCGATAAACCGCTTTAACCATTCAGGGTTCAAAGGTCCTGAGCTTCAGGTTGAGTTGACCCTGAACGCAGAATTCTGAGCGCGAAACCTGTGAACCTGAAAATTAGAAGGAGTTAGCATGATGAAAAAAGGAGTATTTCTGCCGTTGGCGCTCCTACTTGTTGGCGTGATTCTGGTGCCGGCATTTTCACAGGAAGATATGGAGGTTATAGACGACGCAGGCTTTTCAAAAAAGCAACGACCCTCGGCCGTTTTCCGGCACGAGGAACACAACGAGAACGCGGCGTTGGAAGAATGCAACGAATGTCACCATGTTTACGAGGACGGTCAAAAATTAGAAGATGAGTCCTCGGAAGATGAAAGCTGTTCCGATTGCCATGCCGAGAAGGGTTCAGGCGATATGCCCGGCTTGCGAAGGGCATTCCATGTCAATTGCAAAGGCTGTCACCTTGCACGAAAGAAAGGCCCGGTCATGTGCGGTACCTGTCATGTGCGGAATTAGTTGTCCGTTATTTGTTATTCGGTATTGGTAAAATGTCCGCAAAAAATAGGATCGAAAATCATCATCCAATTCTGATAACCCATAACCATTAACTCAAAATTGAGCGCCTGACGCTCAATTCTACCAAAGGGGTGAACCATGCCGAAAAAGATTTTAATTATCGACGATGACCCGGCTATCGTCAGGTATCTACAGGCAGTGTTTAGCGATAACGGATATGCCACTTGCAGCGCCTCGAGCAGCATGGAGGGGCTGGAGGTCGTCAGGTCGGAAAAACCGGATCTGATCTGTCTGGATTTGCAAATGCCCGGCGAATGGGGCCCCCGCTTTTACCGCAAGCTTCGGAAGGACAAAGAATTGAAGAACACGCCGGTGATAGTGGTCAGCGGGATCGACGGCGACCATGCGGTCAAGGACGCCGTTGCTTTTGTGAAAAAGCCCTTCGATCCGGAAAAACTGGTGGGGATCGTAAAAAATACCATCGGCTAGTACCGATCGCAACAATGCATCCAACGCGCATCGGTTTAGCCCGTTGCCCGTTAACCCGTTGGGCGGTATGAAAAATCGAGTCAGTTCCTTTTTCTGTTTTAACCGGCTCCACCGGCCAACCCGACAACCCGAGCGACATGGACAAGAAGTTATTAATCGTCGATGACGAAGAAGGCATCCGCAAGGTTCTCAGTATTGCCTTAACCGACAGCGGCTATACGGTTTTTACCGCCCAAAACGGGGAAGAGGCCCTCGGCATCTTCCGCCAGGAAAACCCGCCGATTGTGCTCACCGACATCAAAATGCCCGGCATGGATGGGATCGAGCTGTTGCGCACCCTCAAGCAGGAAAATCCGGACACCGAAGTAATTATGATCACCGGCCACGGAGACATGGATCTGGCCATTAAAAGCCTCAAGTATCAAGCCATCGATTTCGTCACCAAGCCAATCAACGACGATGTATTGGAAATTGCTTTAAATCGGGCACATGAAAAAATCCGCATGCGACAGCAGTTGCGGGAATATACTGAGAATCTTGAATCTCTGGTGCGCGAAAAATCCGCTAAACTGGTCGAAATCGAACGGCAGGTTGCCGTCGGTCAGGCTGTAGAAGGGTTATCTTCCGCCATGCGGGAAATGGCTTTAAATCTGGAAGGCGGTCTGACCTATTTTAACGAAATGCCCTGCTATGTCTCCATTCACAGCCCGGCATTGGAAGTAGTGGCCGTCAATCCATTGTATCGGAACCGTCTGGGTGACAAGGTTGGATGCAAGAGCTGGGAGATCTATACCGGAAAGACCGGTACCCGGGAAAACTGTCCGGCCGGCCAGACTTATACCAGCGGCAAAGGACTCCGGACCCGGGCAATTGTGCAAACCGTAGGCGGTGAGAAAGCGCCGGTGATGGTCAACACCGCACCGATTCGCAACCAGCACGGCGATGTCGAGCTGGTCGTGGAGATATCGGCCGACATAACCGAGGTCAAGCGCCTGCAGGAAGAATTGGATCGCAGCCGGCAGCGCTACCAGCAGCTTTTTGATGAAGTGCCCTGCTACATTTCAGTGCAGGATCGCCAATTTCGGCTGACCGCGGCAAATCGACGTTTTAAAGAGGATTTTGACGTCGAACAGGGTACTTTTTGCTATGAGATCTACAAGCATCGGGACGAGCCGTGCCCAAACTGTCCGGTTCTCAAAACTTTTGAAGATGGTCAATCTCATCAGACGGAGATGGTGGTTATGGCCAAATCCGGCGAGCGCTACAACGTTTTGATCTGGACAGCCCCTCTGCGCGACGCCAGCGGCGAGGTCACCCACGTCATGGAAATGTCCACCAATATCACCCAGATTCGCAAACTACAGGATCATCTATCATCACTGGGGTTGAAGATCAGCTCCATTACACACGGCATCAAAGGGCTGCTGACGGGCTTGGACGGAGGTATTTATCTGGTAGAGTCGGGGTTTGCCAAGAACAAGCCGGAACGTGTTCAAGCAGGGTGGGCGGATGTTAAAACGATTGTGGAGCGTATTCGCAAACTGGTTCACAACATCCTTTTCTTTGCCAAGGAAAGAGAGCTCAAACGGTCGCATATCGATGGGATAAACTTTGCCGAGGATGTGGCGGCCACTGTTGAAGCCAAAATTAAGACAAATGGCATCGACTTTATCCGTGACTTTGACGAAACAGTCGGTCCGTTGCATATCGATGCCGGTGTCGTGCGCCTGGCGCTGATCAACATTTTGGATAATGCGCTGGATGCCTGCCTCGAAGATCAAACGGACAAAAAACATCAAATTGTTTTTCGCGTCCGGCAAAATACCATGCAGGTCATATTTGAAATTCAGGACAATGGAATTGGAATGGATCAGGAGACGTATGATAATTTGTTTACCCTTTTTTTTTCCTCCAAAGGTAACAAAGGAACCGGCCTAGGGCTGTTCATTGCCGATAAGATCATCG
The DNA here is from genome assembly GCA_050116835.1 of Desulfobacterales bacterium. GTDB lineage: Bacteria > Desulfobacterota > Desulfobacteria > Desulfobacterales > JAHEIW01 > JAHEIW01. The sequence goes on along the minus strand of JASFNW010000006.1, from coordinate 1,687 downwards.
ATCAACACGGCGGAAAGATAAGCGTTGAAACAAAACCCGGGAGCGGATCGAAATTTAAGATTTCGATTCCGAAAATGACACCGAAATCGATAAAATCCAAGGAGAAAAAGGAATGAAACTTGTCGACATCGCACCCTTAGAGAAATGGCTTGAACTCGAACAGAAAATTCATGCACGATCCGGCTTAAACGCTTCGGTTTTTGACGTGGCCGGTATACGCATAACAGATTTTAAACGTTGGGCGAACCAACTCTGCCCGATTATCAAGGCCGATGAGAAAGGGCAGAACTATATCTGTGCTGTTGCGCATCAAAATATAGCTGCCCAGGCTGAGCGCAGCCGACAGCCGGTCATCGCAGAATGTGATGCCGGACTGATGAAACTTGCTGTCCCCATTTTCGTTAATGGTGAATTTCTGGGGGTTGCCGGCGGTTGTGGCTACGTTTTAGACAACGGTGAGGTCGATCCGTTTATGATCAATAAAACCATCGGCATCGCCGAAGATAAAGTAAAGGATTTGTCTGCTGACATTCCGGTGATGACTATGGAGCAGGCACAGGAACTCACGCAGTTTATTCAGCGTGAAGTTGATCAAATGATCAAAGCTTAGAATGAATTCCTCTTGAATTAGATATTGCCTGATAACCGATGATGTGATGATCGTTTTTAGGATCTGTAAGATTCAGGGAAGATCTCCCACATATTGACTTTTACTTCCCCATGCACATATTTCTAATGTCGCAAATGATCGAATCGCACTGCGGCGTGTTAATTTTTGCCCAATCCTACACCTGGACCCACCTTTTAATTTGATATCATTACACCTGTGAAAGGAGGATGACATGTCAGTAGCTAAAATAACCGAAATTTCTGCTTCGTCGAAAAAAAGCTTTGATGATGCCCTGAAAGTCGGGGTCAAACGTGCCAACAAAACGTTAAAGAATGTCAAAAGCGTTTGGATTAAAGATCAGCAGGTGGATATTAAAAACGGCAAGATATCCGAATATAAAGTTCTTTTGAAGGTTACCTTCGTGCTCGCAACCTAGCGCTATTTTTCGGTGCGGTTTGCAAATTATCAAGCCTTTGAAACCCGTTGCACTATCCGAATCCAAATGAAAAGAAATCCGCCCAAGGGCGGATTTCTTTTTTGATGATCGCCGCCTCCCCGTTTGCTGAAAAGGCAATATGGAAACTACCGTTTCTTTCTGGTGGTTTTCTTTTTAGCAGCCGGTTTTCTTTTGGCGGCGGTTTTCTTTCTGGCAGTGGTCTTCTTCTTGGCAGCCGGTTTTCTTTTGGCGGCGGTTTTCTTTCTGGCAGTGGTCTTCTTCTTGGCGGCCGGTTTTCTTTTGGCGGCAGTTTTCTTTCTGGCGGTGGTCTTCTTCTTGGCAGCCGGTTTTCTTTTGGCGGCGGTTTTCTTTCTGGCGGTGGTCTTCTTCTTGGCAGCCGGTTTTCTTTTGGCGGCCGGTTTGCGTGCAGCGGCGGTTTTCTTTCTGGCGGTGGTTTTCTTTTTGGCGGCCGGTTTGCGTGCAGCGGCGGTTTTCTTTCTGGCGGTGGTTTTCTTTTTGGCGGCCGGTTTGCGTGCAGCGGCGGTTTTCTTTCTGGCGGTGGTTTTCTTTTTGGCGGCCGGTTTGCGTGCAGCGGCGGTTTTCTTTCTGGCGGTGGTTTTCTTTTTGGCGGCCGGTTTGCG
>JASFNW010000005.1:0-74899 GCA_050116835.1 Desulfobacterales bacterium | reverse complement strand
CAGCGCTTATTTTGGAGGCTTGCTAGGTCAGTCCACCATTATTTCAGTAAACAACAGCAGCAATCCGAATCCATTTGTTCGGCGCGGCGGTCTCATCCCGGCGCCGTTGCAAAGCCTGACAAACTGAACTGCGGTTATACGTTCCGTCGGCGGCTCGGATTTTTTCGTCAATTGTGCAGTAACCCAAAACGCGCCAATGGCTTAATTGCTGCGGGCATCATCATTTAATTGCTGATGAACAACCGGTACCCGCAAGGGTGCTTAATTCGTAATTCCGGCTATGACTCCTTTGAACAAGACACCTGCCCCGCCCACGATGCCTGGCTTCAAACGCCAGACCCTAGCAGATGTGTTCAAATTCTTAATCGTCGTGGCAGCCTTTGGCTGGCTGATCTTAAATGGTACCCGGCAACTGGGATATAACTGGCAATGGTACCGGGTGCCGCAATATATTATTACAATGGTTGACGGTCAAGCCTTAGCCGGTCCATTGATACAGGGATTGCAAATAACGCTGCGCATCACGGCCATCAGCCTGTTGCTGGCATTTGTTTTTGGGTTAACGAGCGCCCTGATGCGGCTCTCGCATTCATTTCTGGCACGAAGTATTGCCCGGGCGTATCTTGAAACGATCCGCAACACGCCCCTGCTGGTTCAAATATTCTTTATATACTTCGTCCTGGGGCCGGTGTTGGATATCAGTGGATTTACATCAGCCGTGCTGGCGTTAAGCCTTTTTGAAGGCGCCTATGCGTCCGAAATATTTCGAGCCGGGATTGTCTCCATTCAGCGCGGTCAGTGGGAAGCCGCTTTCAGCATCGGCTTAAACACCTACCGAGCGTACCGTTTGGTTATTTTGCCCCAGGCGCTGCGACAAATTTTGCCGCCTTTGACCAGCCAGGCTATTTCTTTAATCAAAGATTCCGCTCTGGTCAGCACCATCGCCATTTATGATTTAACCATGCGCGGACAGACGATTATTGCTGAAACCTTTCTGGTCTTTGAAATCTGGTTCACAGTTGCCGCAATCTACTTATCCATTACGCTGCTTTTATCGGCAACCGTTGCTTATATGGCAAAGCGTTTAAAGGTCAACCCTTAATCCAACCCGTATTTTCGGAGGTCCGCATTGTCTTGTTTCTTTTGACAAATCGACTTTGCTCACGAAAGCAAGAAATAATAACAGCCCGACATTTTTCCTTTTCGCTTTCGTGTTTTTGTCTTTTCGCGATGTCGCGGATATTTTAGCCTCGGGTGTACTTGTTCAATTGCTTTTAATTTTGAAAAAGGAGGTAGCCCATGCAAATAATTCATCGATTGCTGGCAATTGCCATGATCCTATCTATGATCGCCTGCCTGATCGGCCTATCTTTCGCCGGCGAGCTCCAACAACAGCTGGTTCAGGAAAGTACAATTGAGCAGGTCGTCAGACGCGGTACGCTGCGGGTTGGCATGTCCACCTTTGTTCCCTGGGCCATGAAAGACAAGACCGGTAAACTCATTGGTTTTGAAATCGATGTCGCCCGTCAGCTGGCTGCGGATATGGGCGTAAAAATCGAATTTGCCCCAACCAAATGGGCTGGAATTATTCCAGCACTGCTCACCGGCAAATTTGACGTAATTATTGGTGGAATGAGCGTCCGACCGGATCGCAATTTAAAGGTCAACTTTACCCTGCCCTATGATTATGCCGGTCAGTCTATTGTGGCCAATAAAAAGATGGCGACCGGCTTCAGCCGACTGACGGATTTCAACCGGCCGGATGTGACCATTGCGGCCCGCCTGGGTTCAACGGCAGCTGACGCTGCCAATAAGTACATGCCGGCGGCGCAAAAAAAATTCTTCGATGACGAGGCCCAGGTGATCCAGGAGGTGGTAAACGGCCGGGCGCATGCTGCCGTTGCTTCTGCTCCCCTGCCCGCATTTCAGGCCCTCAAGTACCCCGATCAGCTATTTTTACCGATAACTGGTACCTTCACCAAGGAACCCATCGGTTTCGCTGTCAGAAAAGGAGATTTTGACACTCTCAATTATTTTAACAACTGGATTCGCGTAACAGAAGCCAAGGGATGGCTTGCCGAACGAAAACATTACTGGTTTGAGACCAAGGATTGGGAAGATAAAATAAAATAGGCAAACCGTGGTATCCGGCAGACCCAAAATAACCGCCATTGACATCATATTGGGCACCCTGATGGGTGCGGCCGTCGTGTTTATCGTTTACAAGGTTTCAATCGGCCTGAATTATACCTGGAACTGGGATGCCATGCCCCAGTATTTTATTCGTTTCGATCCGGATACCCGTCAATGGGTTCCCAATATACTGCTGGAAGGATTTCTGACCACGATTCGATTGAGCATCTGGGCCACTTTGCTGGCAACTCTCATCGGGGTCGTGATGGGAATGCTGCGGGTCAGTCGAAGTCTTTTTAAACGCCTGCTGGCAGGCAGTTATGTCGAATTGACCCGCAACTTGCCGCCCCTGGTCTTAATTTTTATTTTTTATTTCTTTGTCAGTGACCAGATCCTGCCTGCCCTGGGCGTGGAAGCCTTTATCCGCTCCAGCAACGAGTCGACCCAGGCTTTGATGACGTTTTTGTTTGCCGCCCCACAGATGTTTAGCGCGTTTATCTCAGCTTTGATTACACTTTCCATATTTGAAGGCGCCTACATGACCGAGATCGTCCGCGCCGGTATTCAGTCCATTGAAAAAGGCCAATGGGAGGCTGCTGACGCGCTGGGGTTATCCAGATGGCAGCGCATGCGGCTAATTATCCTGCCTCAGGCCATCCAGCGTATTCTGCCGCCTCTGGCCGGACAATTTATTTCAACCATCAAGGATTCGGCCATTGTCTCAGTTATTTCGATTCAGGAATTGACATTTCAGGGTATGGAACTGATGGCGACGACGTATTTTACGTTTGAAATCTGGATTACCATAACGGTCATGTATTTACTGCTGACGCTGTCGTGCTCTCTGGGAGTGGCCAAACTCGAGAATACCCTGAGCAAAAAAATGGTATGAAAAACCCCGTGATATTGATGCATCACGGTGCTGTCGTCGGATGATTCCCCTGGGTCGCCCAATGCAGGAATCATGAACCTGTAGATAATACTTTATTTAACCGTGACCACCGGGCAATCGGCCTGCAAAATAACATACTGGGCGGTTGAGCCCATCAGCAACTTACCGACCTTTGATCTGCGTTTGACGCCCACAATTATTTCGCCAACCTGGTTTTCTTTGGCGAATTCGACCAGATCTTCGCCAGCTGTATGGCCGCGAATCAGCAAATGCGTGTTGCAGGGAATATCGTTTTCTTCAAAAAGAGACTTGGCATATTCCAAACCGCGCTCGGCCTGTTCGATTTCTTTTCTTTCAGACTCTGTTCCTTTTTGCATGGATGTGACCACCTCGATGGATGCGCTGAATGCCTTTGCATGGGATTTTGCCAGACTCAAGGCATCTTTAGCCGAATTGGTTCCGTCATACCCTACCAAAATTTTCATCTCCTCCTCCTTTGCCTGCAGACGTAAACCGTTTATGATACTAGCTGCCAGATAGATGTTTGTTTGCGAGGGGTTTCGATTATGGACTCCCTATTAACACAAGCAAATGCAAAGATCCACATTTATCCGGCTTACCCTGCCGCCTGTATGGCCCCGATGACGGACCGCATGAAGGCCGGCAGATCATCCGGCGTTCGACTGGTGATTAGATTACCATCGACAACCACTTCCTGATCGACCCATTCCGCACCGGCATGCACGAGATCGTCTTTAATCGCAAAAAAGGATGTCACGGTTTTGCCGGCTAATATTTCGGCTGACGCGAGCATCCAGCCGGCATGACAAATGGCGGCAACCACCTTTCCGCTCGTAAACAGATCTTTGACCAGTTGAACCATCTGGGGATATCGTCGCATAATATCCGGTGCATAGCCGCCGGGAATGACAATGGCATCAAAATCGGCTGCGGATACCTGCTCGATGCTGACATCCGCTTTAACTTCGGTGCCCGGCTTTCCCGTATACGTTTCGGCGCTGCCCGATCCCACAACAACGACCTCGGCACCTGCTTCTTTCAGGCGGTAATAAGGATACCAAAACTCAAATGTATTAAACAATGATTCCACTGGAATAGCCACTTTTTTACCCTCAAGCTCCATAATTTTACCTCCATTTATTTTATTTTATATCAATATGATATAATTATATGTTAAACCTGATTATTAAGATTTAAGACCGAATTGCATTTTTCGGATTAAAAACAAATCACATGTTGAAATTAAATATAGGCATGATATCGGGCATGTCTATTGAAGTGCATGTATTTGATTGCAGATGACATTCATTTAAACAAATTTATTCAAAAACCAATTTATAGTGCTGATATCTTATAAGATACACTATCCAATGTGTTTTCACGTGAAACTTGAAGGTTGTGGTCCCGGTCTTAAAAAAATCAGGCAATATCATTTTTAACTGGTGTTTGGCTTCAACATCGGATACGCATTGCAGAGCCTTGATGATACGCATAACCAACACGTTGTTTATCGATGAATCTGACATTCAGTTGGATTTTGTCCGTTCCTCCGGACCGGGTGGTCAAAACGTGAACAAAGTGTCCACGGCTGTGGTGCTGCGCTTCAACGTTGCGCAATCAGAGGCTCTGTCTGAAGACATCCGCCATCGCCTGCAGCACATTGCGGGCAGAAAAATGACTGCAGAAGGGATCCTGATTATAAAGGCCAATCGGTTCAGGAGCCAGGATAAAAACCGCAAGGACGCGATTGCGAGACTGGTTGCGCTGATCCGCCAGGCAACCGTCAAACCCGAGCCCCGACGCAAAACCAGGCCATCCCGCGCCGCCAAGGAACGCCGCTTATCTGCCAAAAGAAAGCGCAGCGAAATCAAGCGCCGGCGCAGGGGAGTCGACATCTCCGAGGGTTCCTGAATTCTAGCTGCAGACAACACCCGGCAGTCAGGATGGTGCTGCGGTGTGCGCAATCCCCTTGACATCCGGATTCCGGTTCCCGTAAAAGTCAATTTTCTGCGGCAGTGGATTCAGACGCGTATTTCTTTTTTGGATATGCATGCCATTAACGCAAAAGGTTAGTTGAGATGAAACCGATATCGTGGCAGGATTTTGAAAAAGTTGAACTGCGTGCCGGAACCATCCGGCGGGTGGAAGACTTCCCGCAAGCGAGAATCGCGGCTTACAAAATCTGGGCTGATTTTGGCGAGTTTGGCGTCCTGAAATCAAGTGCCCAGATCACAAAACGATATTCCAAATCAGATCTTCTTGGGCGTCAAATCATCGGCGTTCTCAATTTTCCAAGCAAACAAATTGCGAATTTCATGTCGGAATTTCTGGTGACCGGCTTCATCCTCGAAAATGGCGAAGTCATACTGGCAGAGCCTCAACAAAAGGTTCCCAACGGCTCTCGGTTGGCCTGAATGATTCAATCCGTATGCACACATAACCGGCCCGCCTCAAGGCGGTCAACAGAATGGTGCCTTAGATCGGGGATCCGAAAATGGTTATAAAATTAGATCCCGCCGATACATACTTAATCGGCGTGATTTCCGACACCCACGGTCACCTGCCGTCTGGGGTGGTGAAAGCCTTCAAGAATGTTCATCTCATCATCCATACCGGCGACATCGGTGATGAAATGGTTTTGGCCAAATTGGAAAAAATCGCGCCGGTTTTGGCAGTGCGGGGCAATATGGATTATGGAGACTGGGCCAGCCAGTTGCCGGCAACTGAAATTATTGAGATCGGCCCTGTGGCACTGGCTGTGACGCATATCGCCGGCCGCCTGAATGAAGGACCCCAAACGGCGGGTTACAAGGCGGTCATCAGCGGGCATACGCACCGGCCGGAAGTCTATGAAAAAAACGGGATTACCTTTATCAACCCCGGTAGTGCGTCATATCCCAAATTCGGTCAACCGGGTTCGGCCGCCGTGATTCAAATCAATGGCGCAGATCTGAGCGTGACATTTATCCGCCTGGAGCGCTGACATCAAAGGAAATTTTAAAAGAGGTTTATCAAATACGCGGGATATCAATAAGATATCTAAATCAACATCGGTAAGCGCGATCCACTTTCTAATCGAGATGTTTGATGATGATCATCGAGCGCTGCGAATCAGCAGCCGTCAGATTGTAATTTTCAACTTCAAGCAAAAAGCGGTCCCCCAAGATCTCAGTCTGCAACCGATCTAATTTGACCTTACTGACCTCTCCTTTCATTCCAATGATCGTTCCTTGTTTTGCCAGTAGCGGCAGAGCGTAGTTCACAAAAGAAGTTAAATCAGACAACGCCCGGCTGATAATGACATCAAAGGCAGTTGCCAGTTCTGGATGATGTCCAAGGTTTTCGGCCCGGACGTGCGAGGCTCTAATTCGATCAAGGCCGAGTGATCGGATCATATGCTTTAAGAAATTGACCTTTTTGCGAGTGCCGTCGATCAGCAGCACGGATAGGGACGGATTGAAAATCTTAAGCGGTACTCCCGGAAAGCCTGCTCCAGAGCCGATATCAAGTAACCGGGCCCTTTCGGGAATGAATTGGGCAGGCGCCAGCGAGTCTAAAAAGTGCTTTATGGCAATATCGCGGGGATCGGTGATGGCGGTCAGATTTATTTTACGATTCCAGTGTATGAGTTCGGCAGCATGGACGGCAAATGCAGCGCTTATGCGCTCATCGATTGTGATGCCTCTCTGTTGCGCACCGTCAACAATAAAATTTTGCCACTCCCTGGAACCAATGTCCATCAATTAATACACACCCGTCGCACTTCAGACATGTCGGTATACCCTTTAAAAACCTTCATGATACCATCCTGCCGGAGCGTAGACATGCCCTCCTTCATGGCCTGGGCAAAAAGCATTTCGGTGTTGGCCTGCTTTTTGATCATCAATTTGATTTTGGGTGTGCCTTCCATAAGCTCGTGGATACCCATGCGACCTCGATAGCCGGTGTTCGAGCAGGCATCGCAGCCTACAGCCCGGTAAAGGGTTGTGTCCGGGTCATATTCGATACCGGTTTGCGCCCAATATTTTTCGCCGTAATCGACGTAAATCATCTCATATTCATCTTTGGTCAACGGATATTCTTCCATACAGTCTTTGCACAACCGACGCGTCAGCCGCTGGGCCAGCACTCCCAGAAAGGCGTCTGAAAAATTAAGGGGATTGAGCCCCATATCCAGCAAACGGGTAATGGTTTCCGGTGCGCTGTTGGTGTGCAGGGTTGAAAAGACCAGATGACCGGTCAACGAAGCCTCTATGCCGATGGAGGCTGTCTCCTCATCCCGCATTTCTCCGATCATGATGACGTCCGGGTCGGCCCTGAGGAAAGCCCGCATCACGCGAGCAAAATCCAGACCGATTTTGGGTTTCACTTCAACCTGGCGCAGCCCGCCCTGGGTAATTTCGATCGGATCTTCAGCCGTCCATATTTTAATGCCCGGTTTGTTGATGTAGCCAAGAATCGCATGCAGTGAGGTGGTTTTACCCGAACCGGTGGGGCCCACCGCCAGCACCAGTCCATAGGGCTTGGCGACGATACGCTTCATAACTTTGGTATTGCGCTCGGTCATGCCCATCTCGTCGAGCTCCATCGCCCCGGCTGAGGCTAGAATTCTGAGCACCACATCTTCGAATCCACCTTGAGTCGGCAGGGTGGCCACACGGAGCTCAAAGGTGGGAACACCTTTACGTTTGAATTTTATCTTTCCGTCCTGGGGCAGACGCCGCTCGGCGATATCCAGGTTTGACATGATTTTGACTCTGGATACAATCCCGCGCGCCATGGAATTGGGGACCTTGAGATACTCCTGACAGACGCCATCCAGACGGAAGCGAATCGACGTTGATTTGCTGATGGATGACGGTTCAATATGGATATCCGACGCATTTTTACGGTAGGCGGCAATGACCGTCTGATCCACCAGCTTGACGATTTTACCGGAGGCCTCATCGAGGCCCGCGTCGACCTCTTCTTCTTCCTCTTCTTCTTCAAACGAGACATCCGGCATTAGATCAAAGTCATCGAGCGCCTGCTGCTGCGTGGCCGCCTCGGCGCCCGGTTGTCCCCCGTCAAAAAACAGTTTAATGTACTGCTCGATATCTTCGCGGATGGCGACGGTAAAATTAATCCGGTTGGTTTTCATCAGGGTCCTGATGTTGTCGGTTTTATTCAGATCCCGTGGATCGTCAACCAAAATCTCGACCCCCTCTTTGTCCCAGCTCATGGGAACCCAGTACTCGTTCAGCAAAAATGCCTTTTTCAAATTGGATAGCAGTTCAACCGGCACCGTGAAAGAAGGGTCGTAATCGCGAAACTGCGTATCATAGAAAAGTGAAAAGGATTTGCCGATGGTCGCTTTATTGATTTTGTTGTGCTCAATCAGAACAAATTCAACGCTTTTGTTCATCTTTTTGGCCAATGCAAACGCCTGTTGCAACTGCTGGGTGGTTACCAATTTCTCGCGCAGCAGGTAATCATATTTTGAGCCGGTGGTAAAAGTGGCCGCAACCGAGTCCATCCGCTTCTTAATTTCAGCATTGTCGGGACTCAATTTATGTGCCGCCCTGTAGTTGTCAAGGGCCACTTCACGGTGATCGCGCTTTTCCATTTCCTGTCCGAACAGGAACAGAATGTCGGCGGTACGGGCTTTATCAAGTTTAAGCGGTTTCAAAAGGCTGTCCAGTTTTTCGGATGCTTTTGAAGGGGATTGCAGCTTCAAGAGACATTCGCTGATTTCCGGCATCACCTTGTTCAACGGATAATCTTCTTTTAATAGCTTGGCGTATTCCGGAAGGGCCTCTCCGTGCAGTCCCATTTCCTTGAAGGCTGAAGCACTGTCCAAAATGGCCGGTACGTCTCCCTGGCCCTGGTTGGACAATCGTTCCCGTAGGATTGTGATATCTTTCGCCGAGACCCCTTTGGGCGCCGTTTGCTCTTCATTGTCGATTTCATGCTTGAGCAACCGGATGCGTTTTTGAATTGTATCCTGGGTCTGTTTGTCCTGTTCGGACACGTTGCCGAGAATATTTTCGTAAATTTTGAGCGAGTCCTCAAACAGCCCCATTGAACGGCAAACTTCGGCCTCGTTGATTTTGGATTCAATGTCAGTATTCATTTACCTGGATAACCCTTTCATTTAAAATGGAACAATGCGTTGGATTCTGCTTATTTTTTAAAGAACCGGCCGAATTTTCGACCCGGCTTTGACGGCTGCAAAGACGGTAAAAGAATGTCGCAATTTAATCTTATCATCGCAATCGGCACATAGAGCGCCATGAATACAACCAGAAACCCCATCTCGGTTTTGCGAATATAAATGCGACCCTTTTCAAAAATAAGGTCGGTTTCGCGCATACCTTCCAATGAATCAATTAAGAATCGGCAATCCCGGTGTTCAGGCGCCTCAGTGACCGTTGTCGAGAACTCTTTGAAAAGAACATCCCCGTTGGCTGCAAACAGCATAACGCCGGTCACGCCATCTGTATTTAATATATCCTTAAACAATTCCTGCAAAAGTATGTCCCATATTTTTATTTCAAAACGCTCGTTATAGTTTAACTATATTGAGCGCTTGTCGAGATTGCCGCAGCTACACGGCAGATGGCGTTTCGCTATAGTGAACTATGCGAAACGGCATCTAACACCGTAGATGCGGTAAAATCGGCAAGCCCGAAGGGTTTTAAAATAAAAATATTAAAATGATAGAATTCCGTGATATAAAAAGTATGTCCCATATTTTTATTTCAAAACGCTCGTTATAGTTTAACTGCTGATGACCTGCAATATCTTATCTCGCGGACACCGGGGGTCTACCGTGACGACAGTGGTTTTTTGGCCCGGTATGAGAATGTAATCATGGGCATCTCCCCGATCGATGTAGGCCAGCATGAATTTACCCAGTTGGAAAATTTCACCGATTCTCGATAGCTGGGTGATACGGTAATCCCAGAGCGAATCCTGATACAGATCTTCCAAACCGCTTTGTTGTCCGATTTCTGCTTCGATTTTGGCCTTGAGTGTGTTCAGTCGTTCAGCCGGCGTCTCGGGCGCGGATTCAATCTGTTCCATAACGCCTTCGGGCACGATCTCCGGCTCTTCCTCATCTTCGGTGCGCATGGGTTTGGGCGCTTTTTCGTCCTTGCGTCGCATGGCCTCCAGGATGAGCGGCTGCAAGTCGCTTTGAATTCTATTTTCTTTTAGGGCACAACCATTTTGAATGGAAAGATTGACTGCATCCCATGAAAAAATTTCGTGTGCGGCAGCTTTGCCATGGATATTGTTTATCCTGGCATCAAACAATTCACCGTTGCTGAAAAAAAGAATTCCCTTTTTCCCGCCTGTTTTTTCCTCCAAACGAATCGTGCAGGTTTTCTGTTCCATCTCGATCAGCTGCAAAAACATGCCGGATGATATATTATGCAGCGTGCCGCCCTCGGATTCCTTCCTTAAAGTGGTCAAAATTTGACGGGCTAAATTTTCAATTAAAAACGGCTTGGCAATATATCCAACGGCGCCGCCTTCGCGCGCCAGTTGCTCCATTTCAGGAGTGCTGTAACCGGTAATAATAATGACCGGAATGTCTGGATAATATTGCATGATGTGTGCCAAAAGCTCAAAACCGTCCATATTGGGCATTTTTAGATCGGTCACCACCAGGGAGATAATATTTTGTTTGAGAACCTCCAGGGCCTTTAGACCGTCTTCTGCCAGCAAAATCGCAAAGGAATCCTGATAACGCTTGAAGCCCTCTTTGAGGGCGTGCAGCATCTCCGTATCATCATCCACCAGTAGAACGTTTTTAATCATCTTTCCTCCTCGCCATCATGGGGCCAGGATGATTTTTCGATATCCACGATTCTGATTCCGGCGACATAATCCATTGCTTCATACTTCTTAATCCTGCTTAATTTATCGGTAATATCATTCATTTTCTTGATCTGATTGTGTATCTTTACCATTTTGCCATGCAGGCGTCTATCCTGCTCAAATTCGGACATTATTTCATTGATCTGATTATTGATAATGGTCAGGGGCTGGTTCAAACTATGCGCGACACCACCAGCCATTTCCAGGACACCTTGAAATTTCTGGCTTTCCGCTTTTCGTCGTTGTTGCTTTATAATATGCGTGACATCTTTAGTAATACATTTAATATGGTTTGCACGGCCATTACTTTTAATTAGATAGGCCTGACATTTTAGGTGGTGCACGTTTGAGCTGCCGTCCAGAACGGACAGAATAATTTCGCTGCGACCGATTTTAAAGATATCAGCCAAAAAAATAAGGAACAGGTCGCGATCGCTGGGCGCTAGAAATTCGGATAACAATTTACCCAACAATTTAGCTTTGGGCAGTCCAAAAAAAGTTTCCGCAGCTGAGTTCACATTGATCAGCGCACCTCGAAAATCGAAATTAATACTGATCTGGTTAAGATCTCCTGCGGGTCCTACGATTCTTGGCATATCAATATCAGAATCGATTTCAGATGTTATTTCTTTTAAAACACCGTCAAGATGAATGGCATTACCGTCATCATCAAAAATAGCTTTGGCGGAAAGCGCACACCAGATGGGAGTCCCGTCCTTTTTTTTGAGCGCCACCGGCAGATCAAAAACCCCACCGGTTTGGATGGCGGTGTGAATAATTTGCCCGCGATCTTTTTTGTTCTGATAAAATTCAATGACCGGAACATCGACGAGATCCACAGCGGAGTCAAAGCCCAGTAAACTGGCAAGCGCATGATTGCAATATATAATTTTACCTTCGACGGTGCTACGAAACAGGGGTGCCGGAAGATTGTCAAAAAACGCCGCATACCGGCGAGCCGAATCATCTCTGCCATCTATCAAATTTTTACCAGCCATGGTCCCGCACTTTGATTTTGGAATGCACCATGCGATACGTTTTTTTTGATTACATGTCTATTTCAGTCAAATTGATATCGTAATAAAGCAATTCATCCACATATTCTTCTGACCACGATTCCAACTTTTGCAACAGAGCTGATAACAGGCCCAGGTCGTGAGCCATTTTCTTTACCACCGCACAGACACCCTGAACCAAATCGCGATCGCTGGCGCGGCCTGAAAAGGCGATGCTTTGCTGGGTGTATTCGAATTCGCCTGCAAATGGATCAAGAAAAGCAAAACGGTCTGCACTTTCGACCAGGTTTTGCTTGAGCAACTTCTGAAAATTGGTCTTTTTTTTGGTATTTTCGCGAACCACTGTTTCAAATATCACCAGCAAGGCCTCCAACATCACAATTGCGGATTCTGAATGGGTCTGACCTTCTTCGGTCGGAGTGCTGTCAGCGGGCAGATGGTTTAAATCAATTCGGCTAACATTAAAGGTACCACCGAATTCTTTGGTTTTTTGGATGAGCAACTCTTGATGCTCACTGGATGGACTTGGCATCCCGTTGCCCCAGGAGCACGAGCCCCCCCTGATTTTTCCGTTGATCAGGAATATGAAACCTTTTTGTTCGCCGTCGCCGATACGGATATCAATATAGCCGGTCAGCTTTTCAGAACCCATTTTTTTAATGAGTCCTTCCAGATCCGTAAATTCTGTACTCAGATCTTTATAAATTTTTTCCGCTGCTTGAATAGCGGCCCAGTAATATACTTCTTCTGAATCAATATGATAGACAGTCACGCTGAAATTATAGACGTTGCCTGCCTGCAGCAGACGTTCGATCGCTTCATTTCCTGACAGAGTGTTATTTTTTTCCTGCAAAAAACCACTCAGCAGCTGATCTTGATCGAAAAATAACACGCCCTCGGCTTTATGCGATTGAAAATGAATGCCGCCCGATCCGATTTCGCCCTGGAAATGCTCCAGCAGTTTTCTAATATCAAGATAGTAGGCATTTAAATTTTGAAGTACCGGCTGCTGAGTTGGAATAACAACCATTATGACTCCTTGGACAATACTGTTTTCTTGGCGTCGAATTGTTAGGCTTTTTTTCTGGCCGAGCTGAATGAGAAGTGACCGTCGTGTAAGATATTACACAAGAGCAATTATCGGCGTCGCCGCAATCGCTCAATTGACATGCGGATGCTCTCCTGCATTCTGGATATCGCTTCCGCCAGCTCACCGATTTCATCTTTGGAGTGGGCTTTGATTTCGATACCAAGGTCACCGATGCTGATCCGTTCAGCGACATCGGTTAAATTTTTGATTTTCGTTGTTAGCCGATGGCTGTATATGGAGACTATCAATCCGATCAACACCACAGTTGCACCCAGAATGGCCCAGATAATCCAGCGCGTTTTTTTCGTCAACTCATCTGCACGGTTTTGCATAAGTTGAACCGGTCCGTGAAATTCATCCAAATAGGTCGTCGCAGCAACAACATACGGGGTTCCGGCGACCGGCGTACAGACCATAAATTTTTCGCGAAATTGGCCGTCCTTGTCCTGCCAGGTGTAATAGCCTTGAGATCGTTGGCCTCCTTTTACGCCGCTGAATATTTTCCAGAACCCGGGAAAATTCCGACCCATTGGTCCTTTCAATGTTGCCATATCAATACCGACAATCTTTGGATTCACATGCGCCCAAGTGCGCCAGATACCATCTAAATCCGGCAGCTCGTAAAGCGCCGTATAGCCGGTTAAGCCGACTTTTTGCACAGCAAGGGTTTTAAAGCCCATATCATTCATAAAGTCTTCTTCGGCCAAGTTCGGGTTGGCCAGCAGATATAGCCGACATTGAATGGCAACGGCGGTTGATAGATCTGCAATTTTTTCTTCTGCCATTTGGTTGACGACTTTTGTGCTTTGTTCGGTTAGCAGGGTCGCCAATTTATCCTGTTGCCATAGATACAGAAAGCTGGCACCGATTAGCAAAGCCAATGGGATAAAGAAAAACAGCAACAGCATTTTGATGCGCAAATTCAACGGGCCGGATTTGCGAGCTGCCTGGACCTGAGCATGTTCGCTGGCGACTCGGTCAAGTTTGATCTCAGACTCGTCGGTCGGTGGCGCCTTTAACCCTGAGTCGGTAGTCGGCTCGCTGTCGGACAAGTCAGCCGGCACGGCTGTCGACGATACAGGTGATGGTTTGGAGACCATGATCATATGCATGCACACCCGGCATTTAAAGCGCGCAGCGTCACCTTTGATCTTTGAAGGGTCGATCCGGTACTTTTTACCGCATTCCTCGCAAATGACAATCATGGTTGCGCTCCTCAAAAAAGATGTCTAGTCGATTCGATGGGCCGGCGGCTGTCTGTTAATCTTAGACACAAAATTGATTTCATAAAGGAGTTAAAGACAGCAAGTACGCTGCTTAGGGTGACAGATATTTTTTTTTACGTATCTTAACGGCCATTGATTTCAGGAAAACGTCCTTTTTTTCTTTCCGTCGGATTTCACGAGCTAAATTGTCTACGAGTTCTGCAACCCGATGCCCGGGAAAATGCGCCAGTTTGTAACCCAGGCTTGCAACTTCCTCTTCTATCAGCACCTGCGCAATAGGTCCGACAGCAAGCGATAGATGGACGACCAGATAGTCGAAGAAATCCTTGTCCAGCGTGGCGATACCTTGCTCTACCTTTTGGACAAGCCCGCTTTGCATCAGTTTGGCAATCAGTTGGCGCATGGCACTCATTGTTAATCCAACCTTCTGCGCCACACTGCCCAATGGTGTCTTTCCGTCCAATTCCATGAACACGGAAAGCATTTGGCGATCGAGCGGGACTTCTTCGAAATCTTGCCGTACGACACGCTTAAATACCATGGCGGATAATTCGCTTGACGAAAAATCCATAATTCTACCTCAACGGTGCCGTTTCCAGTCCTGGGATCAACGTAATAACTGCATGGGTGCGGTTGACAATAAATCCCATTCGCTTGCGGCGACTTACTCTTCCGGGCAAAGGGGATTTAAAGGAATGTTATTTAGATTTTTGGAGTTTTCTCAATTCCTGTTTTAGGGCATTTAATTCGGAATGAATAAATTGTTTCAACTCTTTTATGGCTTCTGCCAGTGCTTCAGCAGAGGGTGCACCCGCATCGGCTGACGGCGCTCGGACGTTATCCCGCCGCTCAGCTTTTTGATCCAAAGCCACCGCAACGGGTTGTTCTGTTTTTGCTGCTGTCGGTGCAGCCTTGCGGCCTCCGGCGGCTGCTTTTTTCTGCGAAACCTTATTTCGCAGCTGTTTATATTTTTGCATTTCGGCGCGTAATAAATTTTTCTTGTCAGCCTCTGTCATGCTTTTGTTGAGAACAACCTCTTCCAGGCGTGCAAATACCGAATTTAAAATCTTAAATGTTTTCGGATGGGCATCGCCGCGGTTTGTTTTGATGTATTGCCCCAGAGATGCCAGAAGCTGTAAAAACATCGATACAATTTTTTCCTGCTCGTAGGCTTTCTTAAGGCTGTTTATTTCGGACAGCAAACTGGCCAATGCCTCATCGGTTATCTCCCAGTCAATTGAAAGCACCAAATTCTTCAATTCAGCCAGCGGATAATCATCCGGCACATCTTCCACTTCGGCTTTGTCGGCGTTCGCTTCTTTTAAATCTAACATTTCCGTTTCGGCAGCCGCCGCCGGTTCTTCTTTTTGAGGTTCATTTCCGGCCAAAGCCCTGTCCTCAGATTCGTCAGGGAGATCGTCATCAGAAGCGCTATCTCCTTCTCCGAAAAGATCATCGAGCCGTTTGGCAATTTCCGAGTCGAGGTTATTGTCTTTGGTGTTGTCGGCCAATTTACCCTCCTACTTCAAATCCCGCTTAATGGACGCTACGGTCATTGAGATAATTTTTTTCAAGGTCGTTACGACATTGGTGCCCTTCAACGCGCTGGCGGAAAAAGAAGGCCTTTTAAGCTGGCTGTTGAGATCATTTTCAAGAATATCGGTCGGAAGCAGCGGTATACCTTGCTCTAACAGGTCGAGCTTGTTATATTGCATGACACACGGAATCTTGAAGATACTCTTTTTATAGTTGGCAAGATTTTCCTGAAGATTTTTTAAAGATAAAATATTCTTTTCGCGGCGGACTGCCATTGCATCGGCCACAAAAACGATGCCATCCACGCCTCTGAGTACCAACCGCCGGGTGGCGTTATATTTGACCTGGCCGGGTACAGTGTAAAGCTGTATCTTGACGTCATAACCATTGATCATGCCGATATCGAATGGTAAAAAGTCAAAGAAAAGTGTACGATCACCGTGAGTTTTAACCGTGACCATCTCGGTGTTGATACGCTTCCGGAACTTTCTATATACATATTCCAGGTTTGTCGTTTTGCCACCTCGACCGGGACCGTAATAGACAATTTTTACCTGGATTTCCTTATTTTTTAAATTTACAAATGCCATGTGATCGTTTAACGCACGAAGATCCAAATTAAGTGCCGAGACAGCAGGTATTATAGTCTTACAGCGACAGGAGCGGTTCTAATATGGTTTTTAGCTGCTCAACGGAATCGGCGACTTTCAATCGTAAGAATCCTAATGAAATATCATTGCCGAAAATGGTAATTAGTAAAAATTCCGTCGTAATTTTGTTGAAATGGATATTTTCTTTTTTACCTTTGTGAAACAGCAACGAAAATTCATTCTCGCCGATGATTTTGGCCATAGCACTGACTGCACCGAAATTTCCGGCAGCTAAGGCTGCCAGTGAATAGATATCGTGCTGTTTTTCCCCGTTGTCGAGGTTCGCGATGATATTGCCGGCCATATCAATCAGAAAAACGCAGCGGACCCCATTTT
Organism: Desulfobacterales bacterium; assembly: GCA_050116835.1. Classification (GTDB taxonomy): domain Bacteria; phylum Desulfobacterota; class Desulfobacteria; order Desulfobacterales; family JAHEIW01; genus JAHEIW01. The sequence goes on along the minus strand of JASFNW010000005.1, from coordinate 58,136 downwards.
CAATCAAATCCTGATTTAAAATATCCTCTATTCGATCGAGTTGTTTTTGACCCAGCGTGTATGACAATTGCCCCTCCTGATAAGTAGTTTATCTTGGTTGATAATTGCGCCAGTGATTGTCCAACCTGACTTTTGACCCCGGCACTTTAAAAAAATAAAAAACAACAGCGGAAAGGATCCATATTCAACAACACCTCTGCTCACCTCAGTCCTAAAAGGGGTTTAATTGACCTATTTCACCCTTCTGCAAAAATGCAGCTCAAACGATGGCGAATTTGAATTTACTGCGTGTTTCCGGGTTTCCAACAACCGTAAATTTCGGTTATTTTTTTTAAAAATTTTAATATTATTCAACAGATACACGCTGCAATCCACAACCTTTGGGAAATAATCAAAAACAGCCCTTATCTTTCTTAAATTACAAAAAAAACACGGTTTTAGCAAGCTAAATCTTTGCGTTACGGTGCTGATATGACGATTCGTGCAGGTCTACAAGATGGAAAATTTAAACGCTGTCAGGAAGGAGGGCATGACACCCGCTTGAATACAACCCACCACAAGTAAAAGGACATAATAATAGCCATTTCATGATTAGGATTTTTCGGACGGTGATTCTGGATTTTTCTGAACGTCCGCTATATCCATGGTCATCAGAATTTCGTTGCCGTTTTGCGTTGAAATTTTTAAATTTGGGTAACGCTTTTTGAAAACCCGGATCATGGCAGTGTTTTCCCGCAGAACCGTTGCTGAAAAACGCGTATACTGATTTTCTCTGGCAATCCGCTCAAGAACGCTGAGAAGATAAGACGCGATTCCCTGGCCCTGGTAATCTTCACGAACAACAAAAGCGACTTCCGCCTGTTGATCCTGATCGTACGCATAAGTTCCAATCGCTATGATCGCCTTGTGGCCGCCTTTTTGCACAAGGCCGACGATAGTCATATTTTTACGATAATCGATGCTGGCCCAGTGCTTTTGCACGACCTCATGCGAAAAGGAGCGCATCCGGTAAAAAAATCGCATGTATATGGTTTTTTCCTGCAATGAGTAAAAGAAATTTCGGTAGGCAATTTCATCCGAAGGCAACAGGGGCCTAAATTCAATGGCTTTTCCATTTTTCAGGGTAAAAGTACTTTTGTAGCCTTCCAGAAACAGTAAATCTTCGGTTGAAGGCGGAAGCTGGTCGGCAAATATGTAATGACGCTGTTTGGCCACCTCTATAAGCTCTTCACGAAATTTCGGGTGCGCAATTTGGGCCAACTCCATGACACGCTGGTAAATGCTCTTGCCCTGCAATTCGGCAATGCCGTATTCGGTAATAACGAAGTTGACATCCCCGCGAGTGGTTGCAACCCCGGCACCTTGACTCAAATGGGACACGATGCGTGAAACGGCTCCGTTCTGCGCCGTAGACGGCAACGCCACAATCGAAAATCCGCCCTTTGACATGGAGCTGCCCCTTAGAAAGTCAACCTGATCTCCAATGCCGCTGTAAAACATGTACCCCACAGAATCCGAACAAATCTGACCGGTTAAATCAACCTCCAGGGCTGAGCTAATGGAAATTAGATGATCGTTGCGGGCAATTACGGTGGGATCATTTACAAATTCAGAAGAACGGAAGTAAAAGGCCGGATTGTTGTCCACATAGTCATATAGCTTTTTTGAGCCCATACACAACGAAGCCACCACTCTGTCCGGCAATAGCGACTTTTTCTTGTTGGTAATCACCTTTTTTTCAAACAACGGCAGCAGGCCATCGGTGATCCATTGGGTGTGCAGGCCCAGATCCTTTTTGGTATCCAAGGACTGCACGATCGCGATCGGCAAATGGCCGAATCCGATTTGAAGCGTGGCCTCGTCATCCACCAGCTGAGATACAAAATGCCCGATGCGCCGAGCTATCTCGGAGTGCTTGACGGCCGGAAACATTTCCACTAAGGGCTCTTCAAAAGGCACCAGCCAGTCGATCGCATCCACATGTACAAAACTATCCCCCCAGGTACGCGGCATGAGCGGATTCACCTGGGCAATGACCCGCCTGGCGTTTTCCAGACCTGAACGGGTGATGTCCACCGAAACGCCCAGGCTGCAATAACCGAATTTATCGGGAGGGCTGACTTGAACCAGTGCCACATCGAGTCCGATGCGGTGACTGGCAAACATCCGGGGAATCTGGGACAAATACGCCGGAAGATAGTCAATTTTACCCTCAAAAGCAGCCTTGCGCATGCTATCGCTGATGAAGAACAGCTTGGGAGAAAATCTGCGCCGAAATGAATCGTCGTCGATATACCGTGAAAATGTCGATGATAGCATCTGATAGACCATGATGTCTTGAATAGATGCATCATTGACCATGGCCTTGATCAGGTGCTGGGGTTCGCCGCACCCGGTACCGATAAACACACGGCTGCCGCTTTTAATATGGGAGACAGCCGTTGCTGCATCAATCACCTTATCTGCAAATCGTTTTTTTAGCTCCATCGCGTGTATACGCCTCTAGCTCATGGTTTTAGGTATTGACCCCTTCGCCTCTGATTTAAATGTCCATAGTAATACGAATGTGTAATAAATCAACTTCAGAAATGATTTTGATAATGGGAAGTGCAATCCGCATTTGTTTTCTGCACAAAAAGATCCTATACTATACTGCGGATTTCCGCTAAAATCGAAACCACATCGAAACGAGATGTTGAAAGATGAAGCCTTCCCAAAAAAAAGGGCTGTATCGCCCGTTTGAAGATCTCAAGATGCTACTGGGCAACCGGTCGATACCGCTTAAAGCCGCCACGAAAAAACAGACGCCAGATATCCCCGAACCTGAAGACGACCCGGATCAAGAGCGTAAGCTATTTGAATCTGCCATGGCGGATGTCAAAAAGCTGCCTCAAGACACCCGTGCTGACCCTGAATTCCAACCCGTTATGGTTTCAGGGCCGGATAAAACGGATGACTCCGAAACGTTGCTTCACTTGAGAGAACTGATCAAAAACGGAAAGGGATTTGTTGTCGCCGATACCGCCGAATACATCGAAGGAACCGGCTACAATGTGAATTGTGCCATCGCCAGGCGTCTTCACAGCGGTGAATTTGCCATTCAGGATCATATCGATCTACACGGCCAGACCGTGGAAAGCGCGCAAACGCTTTTTGATCAATTTTTCAAGAAAACTATCGCCGGCGGCAAAAGAATGATTTTAATCATTCACGGTCGCGGGCTGTCTTCTCCAGCGGATCCGGTTTTAAAGACAAGGGTCATTCAATGGCTTACCACCGGACCGTGGCGCAAATGGGTCATGGCATACGCCAGTGCTCGATTATGTGACGGCGGAGCAGGTGCCACCTATGTGCTCTTAAGAAACCGTCCGGCAACCAAACGCCTAAAAAAGAAAAAGCACCAGAAAAAAAATAGCTTGACAAAAGCAAAATAGATCATTAAATAGTGCCGCTTTACCGTAAGGGACAGCCGCCCCCATCGCGTGGTCAGCAGATGGGGGTTTTTAATCCAGAACATTGAAGGATTGCCATATGAATACAGACATCCAGAAAGTCAGAAATATCGGTATCAGTGCCCACATTGATTCCGGTAAAACAACATTGACGGAACGCATTCTTTACTACACCCAGCGCATCCATACCATGCACGATGTAAAAGGTAAAGACGGCGTGGGCGCAACCATGGATTCCATGGAACTTGAGAAGGAACGGGGCATCACCATTGCTTCGGCTGCCACATATTGCGAATGGCGGGACCACGAAATCAATATCATTGACACCCCCGGTCACGTCGATTTCACGATAGAGGTTGAACGCTCGCTACGGGTGCTCGACGGCGCCGTACTGGTTCTTTGCGCCGTCGCCGGCGTTCAATCCCAGTCGATTACCGTCGATCAGCAGATGAAGCGCTATAAGGTACCCGGCATTGCGTTTGTCAATAAGTGTGACCGCAGCGGTGCCAATCCGCACCGGGTGGTAGCACAGCTCAAAGAAAAACTGGGGCACAATGCTGTCGCCATGCAGTTGCCCATCGGGTTAGAAGCCGACTTTGAGGGTGTGATCGATCTCATTTCGATGAAGGCCGTTTATTTTGAAGGGGATAAAGGCGAAACCGTATGCCACGCGCAAATCCCTGCCGAACAGATGCCCGCCGTGCAAGCCGCCCGCGAGCACCTCATCGATCAGGCATCCATGTTTTCAGATGAATTGACCGAAGCCGTATTGGAAGAAAAAGAAGTCAGCGAGGATTTGATTATCGCCGCTGTCCGTCGCGGCGTCATCGAACGTCAGATAACACCGGTTTACATGGGCTCTGCATATAAGAACAAAGGTATTCAACCGTTATTGGATGCCGTTACCCGGTTTCTGCCCTGCCCGCTCGACGTTAAAAACGAAGCGCTGGACATGAACCAGTCAGAACAACCGATCGTTTTAAGTAACGACAACGACAAGCCACTGGTTGCATTGGCCTTCAAGCTGGAAGACGGCCCATACGGTCAGCTTACGTATGTCCGCGTTTATCAGGGCTCTCTGACCAAGGGGGATACGATCGTAAATGTGCGCACCGGCAAAAAAGTAAAAGTCGGACGTGTGATCCGCATGCATGCAGACCAAATGGAAGATATCGAGACCATTTACGCCGGCTATATCGGCGCGCTGTTCGGTATTGACTGTGCCTCCGGTGACAGCTTCGTTGCCCCGGGTCTCAGTCTGACCATGACCTCCATGTATGTGCCCGAACCGGTCATTTCTTTAGCCATATTTCCCAAGGATAACAAATCGGAAACCAATGTGGCCAAAGCCCTGGGGCGATTTACCAAAGAGGATCCGACCTTCACGGTGTCTGTGAATTCCGAAACCGGCGACACGATTATTTCAGGGATGGGGGAACTGCATCTGGACGTTTATATCGAGCGCATGCGGCGCGAGTACCAGGCCGAAGTGACGACCAGCGCCCCGCGGGTGGCCTATCGCGAAACCATTACCCAAAAAGCCGAATTTGATTATATCCATAAGAAACAAACCGGCGGCGCGGGGCAATTCGGTAGAGTTTCCGGTTATATGGAGCCCGTTCAAAATGAGGACTTCGTATTCGAAAGCAAGGTGGTGGGGGGTACGATTCCGACCCAGTATATTGGCGCCTGCGAAAAAGGCTTCCGAAATTGTATGCGAAAAGGTCCCAAAATGGAATTTCCCGTCACCGGCGTGCGAATCGTCATCAATGACGGTGCCTCGCATTCAGTGGATTCCTCGGATATGGCTTTCCAGGCGGCGGCTCGCGGCGCTTTTTTGCAAGGATATGCCAAGGCCAAGGCGGTTATTCAGGAGCCGATCATGAAAGTGGTAGTTGAGACCCCCACTGAATTCCAGGGAGCCGTCATGTCAACTTTAAACCAGCGGCGCGCCATGATTGTGGGCTCACAGGATGAAGGGCCATTCAGTGAAATTGAAGCCCAAGTTCCGTTGTCTGAGATGTTCGGTTATTCCACCGACTTAAGATCTGTAACCAAAGGTCAGGCCCAATTTACAATGGAATTTTCAACCTACCGGCGGGTACCGCAGTCCATCACAGACGAACTGGTCAAAAAAGCAGCGGCAGAAAAAAAGAATGTTGCCTAAAAACAGTTGCGCGTGCAACTATACCTGCTATAGGTAAAATGCAACGCACCAGTATCAGACGTTCAATGGCTGAAATCAAGTGTTTAAAAAATAAGCATAGATTATTTGATCCCCGCAAGCAGGCTGAATTTAATTACCGGGTGTTGCCGGTTCAAGCCGCTCAGACCACCGATCAGATTGTCGTACAGCCGCTTGATAATATTTGCTATATGCGGGAAAGGAATCTCAGCATGCTGAAAAACGAGCTTATCTTGAAAAATCCCCTGCGGCGGTTGGGTTATAAAAGCGACGATATCCTGAATAAAGGCGAATTCGGTGCGGTAATGGCCCGGGCCGGTGTGGGTAAAACGGCATTTCTCGTTCAGCTGGCTTTAAATAGCATGCTCAGAGAAAAAAATGTTTTGCATATCAGCCTCAACGATCCCGTAAAAAAAGTCAGTCTGTGGTATCGGGAGGTTTTCAGCCGCATCACATCCCACCACCATATCCAGCAGAGTAATCAGCTGTGGGACATAATTTTACCCCATCGGTTTATCATGACCTTTCGCGTTGAAGGTTTTAGTGTTCCGAAACTCGAAGAACGACTCACCGATCTGGTCGAACAAGAGATCTTCAAACCGGATGCAATGATTATTGATGGTGTCCCCTTTGAAACATCAAACCAGCAAGACTTGGCAGACCTAAAACACCTGGCGGCACGACTGGACATGCATGTGTGGTTTACCATTCGAACCCATCGCCACGAAGAATCCGAGCCGAATGGAACGCCGTCACAGTTGATAAATGTCGACGATTTGTTTGAAGTTGTTATCCAGCTGGTGCCGTTGGGAAAAAACATTCAGATAAAGGCCTTTAAGGGCCCAGGTTCCAGTGGAGACGAACCGGATTTGATTCTGGACCCCGCCACCATGCTCATTCAGGACCCAATTTGACCCCTAGCGACGGTTTCGCCATAAAGGAATTACGATGGCAGATATGCATCAAATGGGTGCGGATCTAATGGCCATTGCAGCGCGCTTTGAAAAAATAACCGGCCATCACTCAGCTGTTGCCGGTAACCCGAATAACGTTACAAGTGATGGATTATCCGTAAATCTGGCATGTCAACGCTGATGAGTTCTGCAATCCGTCGGCTGTCTGTTTTTCGGCGGGTCGATAGGTAATGGCCATTACCATCTCAGGGGGAAGTTGAACTAAAAAGATCCTTTTGCATTTTCAGGGCCATTTTGCGCGGCGGACTTTTGTCTGTACTTGCGGCATAAATCCCCGATGGCCTCTTCCAGCAAAACACCCAACGACTTTTCCACATCAACCGCAAGGTGCTTGAGGTCTTTGATTCGATCGGAATCAAGGCGTGTGGAAAATATTTTCTTCTCTCCCATGAATTCAGATTACATTTTTTTAGCCTGCAAAACAAGCATTATTTGCTGACAAAAGTTATATTGATAAATAAATAATTCTTACTTTATTTAATTATTATAATAAAACAATTATCCGGTAAGGCCGAAAAATCCGTAATAGAAAGCATAAAAAAAGGGCTGCAGGCTATCGATATTGCTTGCAAGCCCTTTTATGTCAGAGCTGGAGGCGGCAGTCGGAGTCGAACCGACGAATTGCGGTTTTGCAGACCGCTGCCTTACCACTTGGCTATGCCGCCAAAAAAAATGGAGCGGGAAACGGGATTTGAACCCGCGACTTCGACCTTGGCAAGGTCGCACTCTACCACTGAGTTATTCCCGCTCTTGTAAACGCCATTTTTTAGCCGGTAAACACTCGTTTGTCAACAAAAAATCAGCCCTGCAAAAGACTTCTGGAGCGGATAAAATAGTCCGCACCCGACCATATGGTGAACACCAGTGCTCCCCATAAAAAAAAGCTACCGACGGCCTGAACGTTCAGGCCAAAAAGTGGAAAGTGGATCATCAAAGGAATAATTGCCGCAATCTGAAAGCCGGTTTTGAATTTTCCCAGATTGGATGCAGACAGATCTTCACCTTTTTCGGCAATGATGTTGCGCAAACCGTTTACGGCCAGTTCGCGGCCGATAATGATGCAGACCATCCAGGCCGGAACCCAGTTCAACGCTGCCAGCATGATGAAGGCCGATGACACCAGCAGCTTGTCGGCAACCGGATCCAAGATTTTGCCCAGTGTGGTCACCATGTTTCGTTTGCGCGCATAAAAACCATCCAGATAGTCGGTAATGGCGGCAGCACTGAACACCAGGGCCGCGACAAAGACGAAAAATCTGTTGGGAAACAGCATCAATATAATAATAATCGGCACTGCTGCAATGCGAAACAGCGTCAACAGATTGGGGCCATGGATTAAGTTTTGGAAAGTTGCCATGAAATATTCGTTACCATTTTATGCTTCGTCGGAATGTCGGGCAATGTATTTGTCCCGGCAAGCCTCACTGCAAAAATAATAAACATTCCCTTTGAATTCTAAACTGACGGCATTGCGCCGTGGAAAATATGCCTCACAAAACGGATCCTTGATCATGACATCATCGATTTGTCCGTTTTCTCGGGAGGACACGTTTTTTTTCTGACGGGCATCGGGAAACATCCAGTTTTTCATTGAACGGTACAGTAAATAGCCCACAGCTAAAAATATTAAAAATTTAATCATGTATATTCAACTACCTTTTGTTCATCCTTACCCAGACCATCCAGCAGGGATTGCATATCTTTTTTCAGAACCGGATGAATGATAGTGGGATCTATATCACAGATCGGCTTTAAGACAAAACGTCTTTGGTGCATCCGTGGATGGGGCACCACCAGACGGTCTGAGTCAATGACCCGGTCGTCAAAGAAAATGATATCCAGATCCAGCACCCGTGGACCAAAACGGATCACATCTCGCTTACGGCCGGCAGCCCGCTGCACGCTTTTGATTTTATCGAGCAATTCAAACGGATCAGAAGATGTCTTGAGTTTGACAGCCATATTGACAAACCAGTCCTGATCCTCATAATCCACCGGCTCGGTCATATAAATACGCGATTGTGCTAATATTTGGGATTCGCCGGAACGGACGAGAGCTGTGATTCCCTGACGGCAATTCTGCAGGCGGTTTCCCATATTGGAGCCCACCGAAATATAGACGATATGGCGGTCTGACATGTGAATTCGCAAGCAAGACACATTATGGGTCAATAACAAGCTGGAATATTGGAATACTGAAGTGCTGGAAGAATGGGACGATTAGAATCAACCATTTTTCAAAAATTAAGTCAAAAAATCAATAACCCAATATTCCATTATCCCACTGTTCCATAATTCCAGTTAGATCTCCTCACTGCCAGGCTTCGGGTTGAAGCTCGCCGACATAAATAATGCGGGCATCACCCTCCATGTAAATATCATGGAATTGACCCTCTTTGGCATCAAAATAAATGGTCAGATACAGGCCACTACGGGTCCTAACAGATACCGGTGAGGTCATCTTAAAGCAGCCGGCGGAAATGATCGCACTGGCAATCGCGCCGGTTCCGCATGCCAGGGTTTCATCTTCAACACCGCGCTCATATGTACGGATGTCAATGGAATTGCCTTTATTGCGCTGGACGAAATTCACATTGGTCCCGGCCGGCGCAAAACTCGGATGATAACGAATTTCACGACCCAGCGATAGAATGTCGAATTCATCAACTTGCTCGACCATGACGACGACGTGGGGCACACCGGTATTGATACTGTTGATTTCCAGTGAACGCTTTGACAGCTCCAGCACATAGGCCAGCTTCAGCTCCGAGGGTTCCGGCATCTGTACTTTAACGCGATCAGCGTCAACCTGGGCACTGATGATGCCGGCCTCGGTTTCAAAGGATAAGGCCGTTCCGCTAATGCCGGTCACATGGGCGAATCGGGCTGCACATCTAGCGCCATTACCGCACATTTCAGCCTTGCTGCCGTCGGAATTGAAAAATCGCCAGCGAAAATCACATCTCGCGGAGGTTTCAATCAGAATAAGCCCATCGGCCCCGGCTGACATCTTGCGCCGGCAGACAGCACTAATAAAGTCGGTCAAATGCGTGTCTTTAACCTTCCCGTCACGGTTATCGATAATAATAAAGTCATTGCCGGCTCCGCTCATTTTATAAAATGGGATTGGATTCATATTCAACCTTTGTCAATTATCGAAGACCAGTACTGAATGGATATTTTTGTTTAAAACAGTCGCAAACCGGCTGTAAAGGGGTTTGGAACAGCATCTAGTCATTCCAAAAAAGGCGGAAACGATTCACCCCGGACGAGATCCACGTAAGCTTCTCTTTTTTTGACAACATGGTACTGGTCTTTTTTGACCATTACTTCTGCCACTCTGGGTCGCGAACAGTAATTCGAAGACATGACAAAGCCATAGGCACCGGTGCTCATTATGGCTAAAAGATCACCGCTGTCCACCTCGGCCAGGCTGCGATCGACTGCCAAAAAATCGCCGCTTTCACAGATGGGCCCGACAACATCAGCGACGGTTTTCGATGTCTTGTTCCGAACAACCGGCTCAATCGCATGAAAGGCATTGTACAGGGTCGGTCGCATTAGGTCGTTCATTCCGGCATCGACAATAACAAATTTCTTGTCCTGACCGTCCTTTTTATATAACACGCGGGTCACCAGGATGCCGGCATTGCCGACCAATACCCTTCCCGGCTCCAGAATAAGCGTAACAGACATGCCGTCAAGGCTTTGCTTGAAAGACTTTGCATATTCTTCTAAGGAAGGCGGGCTCTCATCGCCATAGGTAATGCCCAGTCCGCCACCCATATCGACATATTGGATATCAATGCCCGTTTCAGACTTTATGCGCTGCATCAACGATTTTACGCTTTGGAGCGCATCTTCAAAGGGCGTGGCTTCGGTTATCTGAGATCCGATGTGACAATCAATGCCAATGACGTCAACATGCGCCAGACGGGCAGCCAGACGGTACCCCTCGATCGCCGCTTCGCTGTTAATGCCGAATTTATTTTTTTTAAGGCCCGTAGAAATATACGGATGGGTTTTGGGATCTACGTCTGGATTGACCCGGATGGCAACCCGCGCCCGCTGATTTAATTTGCCAGCACGCTGGTCAATCAGTTTTAGCTCATCTATGGATTCCAGATTGAACATGAGGATTCCGGCTTTGAGTGCATCGTCGATTTCATCGACGCGCTTTCCCACTCCGGAGTAGACAATCCTTTCAGGCGCAAAACCGGCATTCAGACCGCGGTAAAGTTCTCCCCCCGATACGATGTCAAGGCCGCATCCGCGATCGGCAAATAATTTTAGAATAGCTGAGTTGGTGTTGGCTTTGGCAGAAAAGCACACCAAGTGGTTAATTTTCTCAAAGGCATCTCGAAACGCATTTAAATGCCGGATCAGGGTCGCATGACTGTACAAATAAAACGGCGTGCCTACTGCTGCAGCAATTTTTTGGACCGGAACATCTTCACAGTATAATTGATTTTTGCGATAGGTGAAATGATTCATGTTCTGCCTTTATAATGGAATTGAGTTTAACTCAATTCCATTAGTGGTCGAATTGAACGACATTTGAATTCTTGCCGCCGATTCCGTATTCATCGAAGACAATCACTTTATAGATATATCGATAACCGGGATCAATCTTTTCACTATAATGAAACGTGCGGAGATCTTCCTCTTTTAAGGCCTTTTCATGAATCGGTATCTCAGCCACGGTCTCAAAGCGCAGCGGACAATTTTCGCATTGGATTTCTTCATCCGATAATATGGCCCGAAACACTTTAATCGAGGCCGGCTCGGAAAATTCGCCCTCTGCTGTTGCGGGTTGGGTCCAGCTGAGTTCAACCCAATCGTCCTGGATCGCATAACGCAGATCTTCAACTGCTGGCGGCAATGGCCGTTCCGGCGGCCGCGGCGGACCTTTTTTGCCGCAGCCCTGCCAAACAAGGCTTACTCCGCCGATCGCCACCAGCAGGCACACCAGCCATGTGCGATGCAGAAAACGTCTCGTATGTTGCGGCTTGCATTTAAACACGGATTTATCATTTTCCGTTAGATGCCATCACGTGCGGGCTTTTTCTACAAGAGATTTTTTATAACTTCTACCTATTTATTCAGCCTTTTTTCAGCGGCTCGAATCGCAGCCTTGACCGCCCGGGTGGCCGTACCGCCGATTGTGGTACGCCGATCGATCATCTGTGGGGTCTTCATAAAGTCGAAAATTTCGTCTTCGATTCGCTCTGAAAATCTCTGCAAATCGGTTAACGAAAGCTCGTGCAATTCTTTGCGGCTGCGAACGGCATAACGCACAATTTGTCCGACACAATGGTGAGCCTCTCTGAAAGGCATACCTTTGATGACCAGATAATCAGCCAAATCGGTTGCATTCAGATATCCTCGACGGGCTGCCGCCTGCATGCCGGCTTTGTTGAACTTTATCTTTGGAAGCAATTGAGTTGTTATGTCAATGCAGGCGCTCAGCGTATCGGCCGCATCAAAAAGAAGTGCTTTATCCTCCTGCATATCGCGATTATAGGACAGGGGCAAAGATTTCATTAAGGTCAGCAGGGCCATCAGGTCACCGAATACGCGACCGGCTTTTCCTCTGACCAGTTCGGCAATATCTGGATTTTTTTTCTGCGGCATAATACTGCTTCCGGTGGCGAAAGCATCCGGCAATTCAAGGAAGTTAAACTCAGCTGAAGACCACAGAATCAGCTCTTCCGACAATCGGCTTAAATGCATTATGCAAATACTGGCGGCGGATGCAAATTCGATCATAAAATCGCGATCGGCCACTGCATCCATACTGTTGGCTGAAACCTTTTTAAATCCAAGCAACTCGGCGGTATATTTTCTGTCGATCGGATGGGGTGTGCCGGCCAGCGCCGCGCTGCCCAGCGGCATGACATTGATGCGGGCCAGGCAATCTTGCAGGCGTTGGGTATCCCTTGAAAACATTTCATAATAGGCCATTAGATGATGCGCCAGCAAAACCGGCTGTGCCCGCTGAAGGTGGGTGTAGCCTGGCATCACGGTCTCAATATGGCGTTTGGCAACGCGCACCACGACCTTTTGTAATCGCCCGAGAAGCTGGATGATCTTAGCAGCCGTATCCCGCAGATACAGTCGCACGTCCAGCGCGACCTGATCGTTACGGCTTCTGGCGGTATGTAGTTTCTGGGCCACCGGGCCCACAATTTCTGCCAGGCGGGATTCGATATGGGTGTGAATATCTTCCAGGGCATGATGAAAATCAAATGTATGGGCATCGATTTCTTGTTTTATTTTGTTGAGGCCAGCCGTCAATTCCCGGGCCTCTTTGGGTGAGATAATGCCTGCTTTTGCCAGAGTTTTGCAATGCGCGATGCTGCCCTGAATATCATAGGCATACAGACGCCGGTCAACATCGATTGAAGACGTAAATGCTTCGACACTTTTAGCGGTTTTTTCTTGAAACCGTCCGGCCCAGAGTTTTTCTGACATGGCGATAACGTTATTCGTTATTCGTTATTGGTTATCTGAATAGAGAATCTGTATAGTTTTGTAGATCTTTTTATCACGAAATTATTCTTTTCGTTTTCGTGTTTTTATCCTTTCGTGCTTTCGTGGTTAGAACTTATCTGTCTGGATTCAGCCCAGAAGAGAGGATCATCCTCTGTGCCTATTTTTCGATCAACTTTTGAATCCGTAATCTCAGGGCGTTTAAACGGATAAACCCTTCGGCATCTTTCTGGTTGTAAACCCGGTCGTCTTCAAAAGTGGCAAAATCTTCGCGATACAGAGAATTGTCTGATCTGCGACCCAAAATACGGCAGTTGCCCTTATACAATTCAAGACGCACGGTTCCGGACACCTTCTGCTGGGTCATGTCCATCATGTTTTGCAACAGGTTCATTTCAGGTGCAAACCAGAATCCATTGTAAACCAGCTGGGCATATTTGGGGATCAATGAATCCCGCAGATGCACGACCTCACGGTCCAGGGTGATGGTTTCCAATGCCATGTGCGCAGCACGCAAAATGGTGCCGCCGGGAGTTTCATAGACACCACGGGATTTCATGCCCACAAATCGATTCTCGACCAGATCCACCCGGCCAATGCCGTGTTTGCCACCCAGCGTATTTAAAGCCTTGAGCATATTCGCCGGCGTCAGTTCGTTTCCGTTTAGCTTGACCGGATTGCCGCTTTGAAATGTCAACTCGAGGATTTCGGGTTCATCCGGTGCCTGCTGGGGCGAAACCGTCAGGGTAAATATGTCTTCGGGTGCTTCGGCCCACGGGTCTTCAAGGATGCCACCCTCGTAGCTGATATGCAACAAGTTGGAATCTGTGCTGTAGGGTTTGTCATGAGTGGCCTGAACAGTGATACCATGCAGGGCGGCAAAATCCATCAGGGCGGTCCGTGAATTTAAATCCCACTCCCGCCAGGGCGCAATTATTTTGATGCCGGGGTCATGCGCCAGATAGCCCAGTTCGAATCGGACCTGATCATTTCCTTTACCGGTGGCACCATGACTGACTGCATCGGCTTTTTCAAGGTGAGCGATTTCGATCTGACGCTTTGCAATCAGAGGCCTGGCCAGAGACGTACCCAGCAAATACTGTCCTTCGTAGATCGCATTGGCGCGAAAAGCCGCAAAGACATAATCCCTGGCAAATTCCTCGGTCAGATCCTCTACATAAGCCTTGGTTGCGCCAGTCTTGTAGGCATTATCTTTGATCTCTTCCAGATCGTCCCCTTGCCCGATGGCCGCTGAAAAAGTGACCACCTCACAATCGTAGGTTTCAATCAGCCATTTTAAAATAACCGATGTATCCAGTCCGCCGGAGTAGGCCAGCACCACTTTGTTGATTTTAGTCGTCAAAATATTTACATCTCCTTTCGGTTATCCCGTTTAGCCGGCTGAAATTAAAAACGATACCCCCCGTTCTAAAAGGGCCAAGGAGGCAACGGGCTCAAACCGTGCTCTAATCGCATTTTGAGATAACTTACGATGCATAGCGTACTTTCCGTTATCAAGGTCGATTCTAGTTCCTTGAAGGGTCTGGGAGTTATTCCTCCAACCCCTGATAATCGCGGAATGAATTATCGGCTGCCCAATCGTGCACCGTGACCCCTCAGTTACTTATCAGTATATCAAGAATGGCCTTGTGCATATGCAACTTGTTCTCGGATTGCTCCCAGACAACCGACTGGGGTCCTTCTAAGACTGCTTCGGTAATTTCTTCATCACGATGGGCTGGCAGGCAATGCAGTACGATGGCATCCTCGGCGGCATTTTCCAAAAGCTTTGCATTCACTTGAAAGGGAGCAAAAATATTTTTGCGCGCCTCCTGTTCGGCCTCCTGGCCCATGCTGGCCCAGACATCAGTATTGACGACATCCGCATCTTTAACCGCGGCAACGGGATCCGAGCCAAACGTGATCCGCGCTGCCGGTTTGTTTATGGCGCCGGCCACAATCTGCTTATCCGGAAGAAAATTCTCGGGACATGCCAAATGTAGATCAAAACCGAGAATTGCGGCGGCATTGATCCAGGATTGTGCCATATTGTTGCCATCGCCGATCCAGGCAATTTTTAAATTCTCAACAGGCCCTTTGTGTTCCATTACGGTCAGCAAATCGCTCAACACTTGGCAGGGATGATAAGCATCCGTTAAGGCATTGATCACCGGAATGGTCGAAAATTGCGCAAATTTTTCGATCTTTTCTTGCGAAAAAGTGCGAATGGCCAGTGCATCCAGATAGCGCGAAAGCACCCTGGCCGTATCTTTTATGGGTTCGGCCCTTGACATCTGCGTATCTTTAGAACTGATAAACAGCGGCGCACCGCCCAACTGCACCATAGCGGTCTCAAATGAAACACGGGTGCGGGTCGAGGGTTTGTCAAACAGCAGCCCCAGGCTTTTACCAGCCTTCGAAGGTTGGACCATGCCCTTACGATGTGCATCTTTGAGCTCAATCGCGCGCTTGAAATAGGCTTCAAATTCTTCTTTGGCCAGATCGGCCAGCGTCAGCAAATGTGCCGTCATACAAATACTCCCTCAGCGTTTTATCGTCGTTTGCTGAATGGTAAACGCGCCTGCGGCGCCGAAAGGATTAAAAAATTTTCATCTATTCTAGATCACGTGTCAGCGAAAACTTTGTCGAGACACACAATCAGCTGATCAATTTCTTCCCGGGAAATAATCAACGGCGGAATAAACCTTAAAATGCGATCCTGAATGCAATTAATTAAAAATCCATTTTGCATACATTGCTTGACGATCGGCGCACCGTCAATTTTAAGTTTCATGCCCAGCAACAGCCCTCTGCCACGGACGTCTTCAATGACGGCATACCGATCTTTTAAGGCCAGCAGTTGCTCTTTGAGATACGCCCCGGTCGCCATGCCATTTTCGATAATCCCGTCGTCCATCAGAATTTTGCAGACTTCTAAGGCTGCGGCCGTCACAATGGGAGTTCCACCGAAAGTCGACGCGTGCGCGCCGTGACCAAAAGCGGTAGCGATGGATTCACGAGCCAGCATTGCACCGATGGGCAGACCGTTGGCCAATGCCTTGGCCAGCGTCATGATATCCGGTTCGATGCCAAAATGTTGATAGGCGAAAAGCGTTCCGGTCCGTCCCATTCCGGTCTGAATTTCATCGAATATGAGCAGCGTGCCCCTCTGATCGCAAATTTGTCTGACCGTTTTCAAATAATGTTCATCCGGGCAACGGACACCACCTTCACCCTGAATCGGTTCAAGCATCACAGCAGCTGTGGCGGGGCCGATGCAGTCACGTAGAGCCCCGATATCATTGAACGGCACAAAATCAAAGCCATCTAAAATCGGATCAAAACCCTTTCTAATTTTCTCCTGACCCGTGGCTGAGAGGGCCGCCAGCGTCCGACCATGAAACGAGCGCTCCATGGTAACAATTCGAAACCGATCCGCTTCACCGCGGTCTTTGAAATATTTTCTTGCCAGTTTTATGGCCGCCTCATTGGCTTCGGCACCGCTGTTTCCAAAAAAAACACGGTCAGCAAAACTGTTGTCCACCAGCCAGGCCGCCAGATCCACCTGCGGAATTGTATAATACAAATTGGATACGTGCAGAAGCGTCTCGACCTGCCTACAAACCACTGAACTGATGCGCGGGTGGGCGTGGCCCAAATTACACACGGCAATTCCGGCCACAAAGTCAGTGTAAGATCGCCCCTCTGTATCCCAGAGTTGACAGCCCTGTCCCTTTTCAAAAGCAACTGCAAACCGTTGATAGGTGGCTGCTATCACCTGATCAGCGCGTTGCATCAGTGCTGCGGTCATGCCATCACCTCCGTTCCGATCCCGCTGTCAGTAAATAATTCCAGTAAAATGGAGTGTCGCTGGGCACCGTTGATGATCTGAACTTTTTCAACACCATTTTCGATCGCTTCAAGGGCAAATTCGATTTTGGGAATCATACCACCGGAGATGCCTTGATCGTCAATCATCTTTTTAATCTGAGTCGCATTTATTGAACTGATCAGGGAGCCATCGGCGTCCAGGACGCCATCCACATCCGTCAGCAGAACAAGACGACCGGCCTTAAGCGCCATTGCGATGCGACTGGCTACCAGATCCGCATTGATATTAAAGGTTTCTCCGGCCGATCCGGCGCCCACCGGTGCAATAATGGGGATAAAACCCTGCTGGGTCAGCTTATCAATGATATCGGAATTGATGTGGGTTACCTCTCCGACCAACCCCGGGTCAATGATTTCTGACGGCTTGTTGCGGTCCGGCTGATCAACGATTTGAAGCTTTTCGGCTTGGATTAAGCCGCCGTCTTTACCGCTCAGGCCGATTGCTTTGCCGCCCTGTTGATTGATCTGATGAACGATTGCTTTGTTGACTTTGCCGCCCAAAACCATTTCAACCACGTCCATGGTGCGTTCATCGGTCAGGCGCATTCCGCGCACAAATTGAGGCCGAATCCCCATCTGATCCAGTACCGAATTGATCTGGGGTCCGCCGCCATGCACCACCACCGGATTCAGGCCGATAAATTTCAATAAGGTAATGTCGCGGGCGAAACCCAGTTTGAGCTGTTCATCGACCATGGCATGGCCGCCGTATTTGATCACAATCGTCATGCCGTAAAAGCGCCGAATATAGGGCAGTGCCTCGATGAGGATATCAGCGACGTTGGGATGGGTATCATTTTGGGATTGTGTCATTTTCGCTCAATTTAAAATATACCGCTTGTCATTAAAATGGTCCGCAAAAAGGTACCGGTATAAGTGTTGTCGCAAAAAAACGTTTTGCAATCGGAAGGTTTTTTTGACAACGACGATAAAATTAGAGTTCAGCTGACATTACCGCGCATCGCAGGCTGCGGTTGGAGCATGCAGCCAGGCACAAAGTGCCGGAAAATCGAAATCGGATTTCTGCCAACCGAAACCCTTTTCCCGATGCGCTGTGCGCTCTGCCTGTCTATCCGTTGTCGGTGCCCTTCAGTGTCAAAACGCCCGAAACGATGCTTATCCGGTGCTAGAGAATATACCGGCTCAGGTCTTCATCGTCTTTGATGTCCTTTAGCTTGGTTTCCACCTCATCTTTGTCGATCACAATTTGCCGACGGGGCAGATCCGGTGCCTGGAAAAGAATGTCTTCCAGCAGCCGCTCCATGATGGTCTGCAGTCTGCGAGCGCCGATATTCTCTGTCCGATTATTAACCTCTTCGGCAATCCTGGCAATGGTTTCAACCGCATCGTCTTCAAAGGCAACGTCAACGCCTTCGGTCTTTAATAAAGCGACATACTGGAGCAAAAGCGCATTTTTGGGTTCCGTTAAAATCCTGACAAACTCCTTTTCGCCAAGGGCATCGAGCTCAACGCGAATCGGAAAGCGGCCTTGCAGCTCGGGAATCAAGTCGGAAGGTTTAACGGTGTGGAATGCACCGGAAGCGACAAACAAAATATGATCGGTTTTTACCGGTCCGTATTTTGTCGTCACGGTGGAACCTTCAACAATCGGCAGCAAATCTCTCTGAACCCCTTCCCGGGAAACATCCGGTCCCTGGCTGCTGCTGCGCCCGGCAATTTTATCAATCTCATCCAAAAAAATGATCCCCGACTGTTCAACTTTTTGAATGGCTTGCTTAACGACTTTATCCATGTCCACTAGCCCCTGGGCTTCCTCCTGAGCCAATATGTCCAGTGCCTCGGGCACCTTGACTTTCCGCCGTTTGGTGGCTTTGGGAAACATCCCGCCCAGCATGTCTTTAAAGTTAATGCCCATCTCCTCCATGCCGACATTTGAAAAAATCTCAACCATGGGACCGCTGCGATCGGTCACATCCAGGTCGACAAAGCGATTCTTCAGTTTACCGCGCCGCAACATGTCTCGCAGCTTTTCCCGAGTTGACGATGATTCCTCATTTGAAGAGGTGACCAGTTCAAACTGAACTTCTTTGGTATCCTCGGTTCGCGCAGGTGCCGCCTTGCCCGATTTGGGCAACAATAGATCCAGCATTCGTTCTTCAGCAGCCTGCCAGGCTTTATCTTTAACGGCTTCTTGCTCCCGTGACTTAAGGGTGTTGATCGTTAATTCGAGCAAATCTCTGACCATGGACTCAACATCGCGCCCGACATAACCCACTTCGGTAAATTTGGACGCTTCCACCTTTGAAAAGGGCGAATCCGTCAAAAGGGACAAGCGCCTGGCGATTTCGGTTTTGCCGACACCGGTGGGGCCGATCATAATAATATTTTTGGGGGCAATTTCATCGCGCAACTCTTCAGGGACCTGCTGCCGACGCCACCGATTGCGTAAAGCAATCGCGACCGAGCGTTTGGCTTTGTCCTGGCCGATAATATATTTATCCAGTTCTGCGACGACCTCAGAAGGTTTCAATGGGTTCATTTAGAGTTCCTCTATCACAATATGCGCGTTGGTAAACACACAAATAGATGCTGCAATCTTCATGGCCTCTTGGACAATCTCACGAGCGCTGATTTGCGTATGCCCGGCAAGCGCCAGTGCCGCGGCCTGTGCGGCCACGCCGCCGGATCCAATGCCAATTATGGGTTGATCCGGTTCAATCACATCACCATTTCCGGAAATCAGATACATTTGTTTCGCATCCACGGCAACCATGAGCGCTTCAAGTCGTCTCAAATACTTATCGGTCCGCCAGTCGCGGGCCAATTCAACAGCTGCGCGGGTCAGGTTGCCATTGTACTGCTCGAGTTTGTGTTCCAGACGCTCGGAGAGATTCAGCGCATCCGCTGTGGCACCGGCAAATCCGACAATAATTTTTTGCTGGTAAATCCTTCTGACTTTTTTTGCCTGATGTTTGATGATATTGTTGTTCAGCGTCACCTGACCGTCACCGGCAACCACTGCTTTGCCATTGTGTTTGACCGCCAAAATGGTGGTTCCGTGCATGCCCATCTTACACCCCTTCGTTCGGATCACTAAAATAACGCCACAGGTTTACCCCAGACACGCCACCGTCTGTTGATCAAGCTCTGTCATCGCAATCCATTATGATCCAAGTTTTACTATTTTTCCACACTTTTTATCAAACCTGCCTCAGGCACCAACCTATTACTTCCTTGGATGTGCCTTGTCATAGGTTTCCATCAAATGATCAATACTGACATGTGTATATTTCTGGGTCGTTGAAAGGCTTTTGTGTCCTAATAATTCCTGTACGGCACGCAAATCTGCTCCCGCATCCAGCATATGGGTGGCAAAGGTATGTCGCAGTGCATGGGGGGACACCGGTGTCAAGAGCCCCACCGCAGCGACCAGCTGTTTTAAAATTCTGGCAACCGAGCGTGAGGACAGGCGTTTATTATAGCGGTTTAAAAATAAAGGCCCGCCAGCTGTGGCTTGCTGACCATATTTTTTTTGCAGCCGATCGCGATAGGCCTCCATGACGGTTAACGCCTTCTGCCCCAGAGGAACCATTCGCTGCTGGTTGCCCTTGCCATGCACCCGGATCACGGCGGCTTCAAAATCCACATCCGACACATTCATCTGGGTTAGCTCGGAAACACGAATCCCACTGGAGTAAAGGGTTTCAAAAATGGCTCGATTCCTTAGATCCAGCACTGTATCTGTCTGAATCGAGTCCAGCAGACGAAACATCTCATCGACCGAAAGATAAACCGGTATGGTTTTATCCTGTTTGGGTGTGATGACATGCTGGGCCGGGTTTTCGGAAATATGCCCCCTTTTTTCCAAATACTTGAAAAATGATCGAATGGCTGAAAGCTTGCGGGCAACAGTTGTTTTTTTGTTCTTGCGATGCAAAAAACCCAGATATCCTCTGATCGTTAATCCATCGATCTGCTCTAATCTGACTGTAGTCAGGCGTTTCCGGGAAGTTTTCCGGGGTAGGTGGTAATCGGCCGCAAAAGCGAGGAAATCGTTGAGATCCTTGCGGTAGGCGCGGCAGGTATGATCTGAATATCCCTTTTCGGTGAAAAGGGACTCTAAAAACGACTCGACCAGCGGATTTGCCGGATGGGATTCCATACGGATCTTTTTTCTAAAGTGCAAGAAGTTTCTTTATCTCAAACCAGGAACCTACTTCGAAAAAGCTGTGGGGCTCGCGATTCCAGGGCTGTTTAAAAAGAATCGGTTGGATACCAGCCGCCTCAAGCAGAAAACAGGTATCGAGTCGATCGTCGACAAAGTATTGAATTTGACGCTGCTGTAAAATGCTGGTTTTGGCCTCATGCGAACCCGTGGTAATAACCTCGATCAAGGCCGGATCAAGATGCAGCGCTTGGTTGATCCACTTTCCCAGGGGACCCGCATAGGGGCGAGCCGTTACAAACACAATCGGTCCAAATCGACTTCCGAGCTGAAACAAAACGTCTGCGGCTCCTGCAATTGGATTTAAAGTCGCTTTGTAGTTCCCATCCAAAATACGGGTGACGACCGCATCGATTGTCTTCGGTTCGATATCAAGACAGTCTGCCAGATTATAACAGGTGATGTCTGCATAAGTGATGCTATTGATATTATGCTCCTGCCGGGCGATATCCAGAAAAAGTGTCATCGTATCGGCCACAACGCCATCAATATCAAAAGCAACTGAAGCTGGATCGATTTTCATGCTTAATCGTTAATGGTTATTGGTTATTGGATTGATGATGAACAGATTTAAAAGCCCAGCCATAGTTTCAATTCATCGTGGAATTGGCTTAATCCACCGTGCAGGCGTTCTGAATGTCAGGCGATCTTTGTGAACGGTTAACGCATAATAAATAACGTCGACGCTAGGCGACGATCTTTCGGGTTTTCTTTTTTAATCTGGAAATGCGTCGCCTGAAAATAGCAGCCTTTTTCTTATCTTTGGCCTCGAGCGCAGCCTGCCGTTCAGCCTTCAAGGCCCTTATTTTTAGCTTCAATTCTCGCACACTGCCGCTGGCTGTTTTCACCGGTTTATCTTCGATACCCTTGGCGTCTTTGATTGCGGATATCAATTCGTCTTTTTTCATGGCATGCACACCGGTCATCCCCGGTATGTCTTTGGCGATCTCGCGCAGATCTTTGACCGTCATCTTTTCCAGCGGTTTATCTGTGGTTGGCGATGGCTTTGGGCGCGCCTTGGCTGGCTTTTCATCTGACGCTTCAACCGCTTCTTCGGCAGGCTCGGCATTCTCCTGCGTTTGCTCAGCGGTATTGTCTACTTTTGCAGTCGCCGCTTGCGCTTCATCGCTGACGTCGGCGGCTTTGACGGGTTTTTGGCTCTTTTCTTCAGCGTTCTCACTCATTTGTCTGTATCTCCTTATTTCATCGTTTGAAAATACAAGCGGAGGCTGCAAAGCCCCCGCCTGTTTTTACGCAGGTATAATCAATGTTCCAAATTGGGTCATCAAATTTAAGAATGCCTAGTATCAAATTCGGCCGATAAGTTCAATCATTTATTCTTTATCCGCCCTTTCGGCCAAGCGCAAAAAGGGCTTGAAAAGCTCGATGGGAATGGGAAAGATCGTCGTTGAATTACTTTCGGTTGACATTTCATTCACGGTTTGCAGATACCGCAGTTGCAAGGCCGTCGGGTGTTTTTCGATGATCTCGGACGCCTCTGCCAATTTGGTGGCAGCCTGATATTCACCCTCGGCATTAATCACTTTGGCACGTCTTTCCCGCTCGGCCTCCGCCTGGCGCGCAATCGCCCGCTGCATTTCGCTGGGCAGATCGATGTGTTTAAGTTCAACGGTAGCGACTTTAATGCCCCACGGATCCGTGTGGGTATCCAATATTTCCTGTAATTCGGTATTAATTTTCTCCCGTTCGGACAGCAATTCGTCCAGCTCGGACTGACCGCAGACACTTCTCAGAGTGGTTTGAGCCAGTTGCGACATGGCATAGCTGTAATTTTCGACTTCCACAATCGCCTTGATGGGCTCGATCACTCTGAAATAGATAACAGCATTGACCTTAACCGAGACATTGTCTCGGGTGATCACATCTTGCGGATCCACATCCATGGCAACCAGACGCAGGCTGACCTTGACCATTTTGTCAATCAGCGGAATCAAAATGATGAGCCCCGGCCCTTTGGCAGCGATGACACGCCCCAGCCTGAATATTACGCCGCGCTCATATTCGTTCAGAATCCGCAACGCTGCCGATAGAAAAAAGATGACCAGTACAAGAATGGCAACTGGGGTAAAAAGACTCATGCTTTCCTCCTTTTTTGTTGGCGGTGGGGGTTGATGGCGGCAAGGTCGGCATGCCCTCGCACTAAAGGATGACAACCTCAAATGGATCAAAATATTGATAAAGACAAGCAGCGCGTGGCGCACTAAGCGCTGGAAGATTCATCCGCCAGTTCGACTTCCAGCATCAAATTGACCACGTTGATCACCCGCACTTTACGATTTTCATCTATTTCTTCTTTCGCTCGGGCATTCCATAATTCCCCATGAACAAAGACCTTGCCCTCGGGTTTCAGGGCTTTTCTAACAATGCCAATTTCACCGACCAGGCCTTTGGTGCCGGTCTTGGGCTTGGATATCTGGGCCCGAAATACCAGCCCGGCCACAAAAACAAAAAAGCCCGATATTAATATGAGGGTCGGCAACAGAACCTTCAAAGACAATCTCATATCCGGACCTTCGCCTTTGAACATCATCAGCGAACCCAGCAGCAGTGAAAGCACACCGGCCACGCTTAGCAGTCCGTAGCTGGGAATTTTCATCTCCATAATGAATAATACGATGGCCAGAATAATCAGCAGGATACCGGCATAATTAACCGGCAGGGTTTGCAACGCAAAAAAAGCCAGAATCAGCGATATCCCGCCGATCACACCGGGAAAAATGGCACCCGGATGGGATAGCTCAAAATAAAGGCCGGCCAATCCGATCATCAGCAAAATATAAGCAATATTGGGATTGCTGATGGTCTTTAAAATATTGGTTCGCAGCGAGGGTTCGACGATGACCTTCTGGGCCTCATCCAGTTTCAATTCGCCTTTGCCGGCAATCTGCCGGCCATTGAGCTGCCGGATAAGATCGTCGGTGTCATCGGCAATCAAATCGATGATGTTTTCCTTGAGGGCCTCGGTTTCGGTGACAGAAACACTTTCTCGAATGGCCTGTTCCACCCATTCTTGATTGCGCCCGCGCTTTTCGGCGACACTTTTGGCATGCGCCACCATATCATTGATCACCTTTTCCGACATTTTTCCGCTGATATCCTTGCCCCCTGCCCCGACCGGATGCGCCGCGCCGATGTTCGTCCCGGGAGCCATCGCCGCCACGTCGGCGGCCATCGTAATCATCACACCGGCTGATGCAGCGCGGGCACCTCGCGGTGACACGAAAACCACAATCGGCACACTGCTGCCCAGGATGTCTTTGATGATCAACCGCATGGATTCAGCCAGACCACCGGGAGTATCCATCTCTATGATCAGGCAGGCCGCTTCTTCTTTTTCAGCCCGCTCGATGCTGTTTTTAATATATTCCGCTATCCCCGGGCTAATGGCATCATTGATGACGGCAACATAAACGTCACCCTTTGCCGCCCAGGCGCCGCTTGCAAACAGCAACCCAAATAAAGATATCATGATGACGATCGTCGATTTAGCTTTCATATGGATATTCCTTCATCAGCATTTTCATGTCTTCCCACACCTCCCTTTTTTTTTCGGCATTCCGAAGTAAATAAGCCGGGTGGTAGGTTGGAAGCAGTCTTATACCCCGGTAATCGTAAAATCGGCCTCTCAGTTTGGATATCGGTTCGGGCGTATTCAAAAGCGTTTGAGCCGCAATCGATCCGAGTGCACAGATAAAAATCGGCTGGATGGCGTCCAGCTGGCGGTCCAGAAAAGGAAAGCAGGTCTGGATCTCATCGGGTCGCGGGTTGCGATTGTTGGGTGGGCGGCACTTAACGATGTTGCTAATGTAAACTTGGTTGCGGCTCAGATTTATGGCACCGATGATTTTGGTCAGCAGCTGCCCGGCCGGCCCGACAAACGGCTCGGCCTGTCGATCTTCGTCAAAACCCGGCCCCTCGCCCACAAATACCAGCTTTGCCGCAGCACTGCCGGAACCAAAGACAATATTGCGGCGATGCTGCGCCAGTCTGCAACGCTGACAATCGCCCAATACCTCGCGAATATCCGTCAGGGTTTCAAGACGCTTTTGCGATGCCATACCCCAGGTGGACAATTTTGCAAGGCTGTCAGGATGGCAATCAAAACCACGACGTCCGTTTCGGGACAGACGCTCGAGGCAATGGCTTAAGGCATCGATCGATTCAATTATTTGAGATCTCGAGACCACGACAACCTAGAGCGAATCGTTTTCAGAACCATTTATTTAATTGCGGAACGCAGCACTTTTTCAATGATCCGATCCAGTAGGATATGCGCAACCGCCTGTTTTTCCATCGGTGGTAGTACTTCTTTGGTACCGTCTGCAAAGAAAAAAGTCACTGTGTTCGTATCGGATTCAAAACCGGAATGTGAAGACCCCACCAGGTTGCCGACAATGATATCCAGGTTTTTTTCAGTCAGTTTTTGAGTGGCATTTTGTTCCAGGTCTCTGGTTTCGGCCGCAAATCCAACCAGCCCCTGGTGTGTCTTTCGGCAACCGAGATCCCGCAGAATATCCGGGTTCTGTTTGAGCGGCAAAACCCACTCGCTTTTGCCTTTTTTTATTTTATGATCGGCACTTGCCCGCGGTCTATAATCGGATACGGCAGCCGCTTTGATGACCACATCTGCATTTTCAAATTCGTTAAATACAGCCTCAGCCATTTCGTCAGTTGTTCGAATCCGTATCATGTTCACATTTGCCGGGTCAGGCAGATGCGTGGGGCCGGTAACGAGGACAACGTCAGCACCCCGCTGCGCTGCAGCCCTGGCAATGGCGTAACCCATCTTGCCGGATGAAGGATTGCTGATAAATCTGACCGGATCGATGGGTTCGACAGTGGGGCCGGCGGTGACAACAATTTTCTTTCCGGCCAGGTCACTGGGTGCAAAGCAACTGAGAAATCGTTCAAGAATGACGTCTGGTTCGGGGAGTCTTCCCGGGCCGGTGGTGCCGCAAGCCAACTCGCCGGATCCGGGATCCAACACAAAATATCCATCAGACCTGAGCGTGTCAAGATTTCGTTGAACCGCTTTGCTTGCGTACATTTGGCTATTCATCGACGGGCAAATCAAAACCGGAGCCGTTACGGCCAGCATAAAGGTACTCAGGGGGTCATCGGCTATACCATGGGCCAGTTTGCCAATCGTATTGGCGGTAGCCGGTGCAATAATGACACCGTCGGTGGCCTGAGCCCAATCAATGTGCCGGATCGAAGCCTCATGGTCATCGACAAACATATCTTTGAAAACCGGTTGACGCGAAAGCGCTTCAAAGGTTAACGCCCCCACAAACCACTGGGCACTTCGGGTCATTATCACTCGCACGCTGGCGCCGGCCTGAGTCAAACGTCTGAGAATCTCCACGCTTTTGTAAGCCGCAATGCCGCCGCTGACACCTAGCATAATATTTTTGTTTTGAAGGGATACGGTCGTCATGATTGCATTTTTTTCCGCAAAGGCCTGCCATCTTCAACCGCCTTGCTGGGCCTGAAGTTTTAGGACAGATGATCCATTTGCTATTTCAACAAGCCGGCTTCACCGTCCTGGGTTGTCGGAGCCACCCAGATTTCGACATAGGTACTAAACATTTCATCATTGATATTCATTACGCACCAGCGACGGGCTTTTTGAAACAGCAACATGGTCCGATCGGATTTAAATGAGCTGATCATCTGCCAATTATCCTGAGCCATGTTTCTTTCAAAAAATGAAATCAGAGAGCTGCTGTCAATCCGGCCCTTTAAAACCAGAACACCGGCAGAAAATCCCCCGCTTTGATAAACAAAAGAAGATTTTTTATCAACCTTGAGCTCCTTGGGAACCAAAACATCGCCAAAATCATAGTACAAAGCCGGAACCCCGGAGCTGCCCTGGGCTGAAGGTGCCGTAGCGCTCTTATCCTTTTGAGTTGCTGCGCAACCGCCGACTGCAATAAGCATTACCACGATGAGTCCGACAACTACAAGCTGAATCGTTTTTCGGGCGTCCATAATCTGCATTTATCCTCCTTTTTTAGGGTTGACTCAAAAACCCCGTGTATCTTTTCGAGCGGTTCACTTTCGGACAACCGTACGCTAAAGTGTGACCGTTTTCAGACTTCAGAACAGAACTGCCTGAGCTGCCGTCGCCGAGAATATCCGTTTCCAGACGCGGCGCGTGCCGTTACCGTTAAATTGGCTTGCGTTGAATGGAAATTCTCCCCCGAGGTTTAATCTAATTCCGATTGCGCCAAATACCAGCTGTAGGTGCTTTTAATTCCTTCATTCAGACCGATGCGGGGTGACCAGCCCAGATGGGATATGCGGGTAATATCGAGCAATTTGCGCGGGGTACCATCCGGTTTGGCAGTGTTCCAGCGAACAGCGCCTTCGTAGCCGACAATGGCCTGAACCATTTGAGCCAGCTCGGCAATGTGAATATCTTTGCCACTGCCCACATTGATGTGAGACACCCGGCCTCGATGGGTGCAATCAGAGTTGGCCGAATCTGCAGACGCCGTCTGGGCGGCGTCCGAGTCAGGCTGCTGATCCATAGAGGCGCAACCCTCCGCATAAACGTCATCGGCCAGATTATTCACAAACAGGCAGGCTGCTGCCAGATCGTCGACATGCAAAAATTCCCGCTTCGGTCGACCGCTGCCCCATAGCTCAATGGCGGGTGGCAAGCCAGCGTCTTCGGTCTTTGTCTCTGCAATCGCCGTTAATCCTTTCATAAATTCAGATGAAATCGGCCCGAAAACATCTTCGTCTTCTCTTATTTTCTGCCAATTTCTCTGAGATGCCAGTTTGGCCAGGTGAAATTTTCGGATCAGGGCCGGCAAGACGTGTGAGTCTTCCAGGTCAAAATTATCATTGGGCCCGTATAAATTGGTGGGCATGATCGAACGATAATGGGTGCCGTACTGACGATTGTATGATTCACAAAGCTTAATGCCGGCAATTTTGGCAATGGCATAGGGCTCGTTGGTAGACTCCAGAACACCGGTTAAAAGTTGCTCTTCGCGCATGGGCTGCTCCGCATATTTCGGATAAATACAGGAACTGCCCAGAAACAACAAACGCTTGACACCGGACCGATAGGCCTCGTGAATAACATTGGCCTGGATCATGATATTTTCAAAAATAAACTCGGCCCGATAGGTATCATTGGCCTGGATGCCGCCAACTCTGGCGGCGGCCAAAATCAGCGCATCAATTTTCTCATCTGCAAAAAATTGGCGTACCGCAGCTTGATCGATCAGATCCAATTCATGATGGGAGCGCGTGATGATGTTGGTATACTGCCGGGCTTGCAGACAGCGATAGATCGCCGAGCCGACCATACCCTGATGTCCGGCTAAAAAGATGCACGCATCCCGAGGAATAATTCCGGGTTGCTGCTCGAATCCGTCTATTGTCGCTATGGGCACTGACATCTCGTTTGATTATGGATAATGCTCTATTCAGCCTGATTGAAAGTTTGAAAGCCCTCCTGGAGGCACAGCTCGTCTTTTTCAGCCTCCAAAAGGTCCATGGTTACCATTTCTTTGACCAGTTCCGCGAAGGTGGTTTTGGGTTCCCATCCCAGTTTCCGGCGAGCTTTGGAACTGTCACCCAGCAGTGTGTCCACTTCAGTCGGACGAAAATAGCGGGGGTCAATGCAGACCAGTTCATCGCCGTTATTGGCATCCATCCCCTTTTCGTCAAGCCCCTGCCCTTCCCAACGAATGGAAATGCCCACAGCATCGGCCGCCATTTCGATAAATTCTCGCACCGAATGCTGCTCGCCGCTTGAAATGACGTAGTCATCGGGCAGATCCTGCTGGAGCATCAGCCATTGCATTTCAACATAATCTCTGGCGTGGCCCCAATCCCGGCGCGCGTCAAGATTACCGATGTAAAGCTTTTTCTGCAAGCCTTTATGGATACGCGCCATAGCGCGCGTAATTTTGCGCGAAACAAAGGTTTCGCCCCGAATGGGGGACTCGTGGTTAAACAAAATACCGTTGCAGGCATACATGCCATAGGCCTCGCGGTAATTAACCGTAATCCAGTAAGCATACAGTTTGGCCACACCATACGGCGAACGGGGGTAAAAAGGGGTGGTTTCAGTCTGCGGTGTCTCTTTGACCCGTCCATAAAGCTCGGAGGTGGACGCCTGGTAAAAACGTGTCTGATCAATCCGGTTCAGGATCCGGATGGCCTCCAGCAACCGCAACGTGCCGAGGGCATCTGCGTTGGCGGTATATTCAGGTGTCTCAAAAGAGACCATCACATGGCTCTGCGCTGCCAGGTTATAGATTTCATCCGGCCGGACTTCCTGAATGATACGAATCAGGTTGGTGGCATCGGTCAGATCCCCATAGTGCATCCAAAAGCGCACATCTTTATCGTGGGGATCCTTGTATAGATGGTCCACCCGTGCGGTGTTAAAAGAAGAAGCCCGACGTTTGATCCCATGGACCTCATAATTTTTGTTCAACAGATATTCGGCCAGATAGGCGCCGTCCTGGCCGGTAATCCCGGTTATCAAGGCACGTTTCATCAACGTCTCCTGTAATAGGGTTGCAGGTTCGTGACTTTTATTGCAGGGTCTTGAAATAATCGATGGTTTGTTTCAGCCCCTTATCTAATGGTATTTGAGGTTCCCATTTTAATTTTTTTTGGGCCAACGCAATGTTCGGTTTGCGCTGCAGGGGATCATCCTGAGGAAGCGGTTTAAAGACAATTTTTGAATTGGATTGCGTCAGCGCAATAATCTTTTCGGCCAACTCAAGAATCGTAAACTCTTCCGGATTACCTAAATTTACCGGCCCGGTAAAACCATCGCGGGCATCCATCATTCGGATGACACCGTCGATCATATCATCGACATAGCAAAAAGAACGCGTTTGGCGGCCGTCACCGTAAACCGTTATATCTTCATTCTTAAGGGCCTGCAAAATAAAATTGCTGACCACGCGACCGTCATTGGGGTGCATGCGGGGCCCGTAAGTGTTGAAAATCCGGACGACCCGAATATTAAGGTCATGCTGACGATAATAATCAAAAAAAAGGGTTTCGGCACATCGTTTGCCTTCATCATAGCAAGATCGAATGCCAACGCAATTTACGTTACCCCAGTAGTCTTCTGTCTGGGGATGAACAGCGGGGTCACCGTAAACCTCGGAAGTCGACGCCTGTAAAATTTTCGCATGCGTGCGCTTGGCCAGACCGAGCATATTGATGGATCCGTGCACATTGACCTTGGTGGTCTGAACCGGATCATTTTGGTAATGGATCGGCGATGCCGGACAGGCAAAATTATAGATTTCATCGACTTCCAGATAAAGCGGAAAGGTGATGTCATGCCGCACCAGTTCAAAGTAAGGATTGTCCAACAAGTGGACAATATTGCGTTTGGTTCCCGTATAAAAATTATCGACGCACACCACATCGCATTTTTCGTTCAAGAGGCGTTCACACAGAAATGAACCGAGAAACCCGGCCCCGCCGGTCACCAGTACACGTTTACGAATGTGCATAAGAAAATCTCCAATGGCTGAATACAGATGATCAGATCGCAGACATGCTGCTTCCGTTTTGTAAGCAATTAAAATGATTAAGATATGAATATATCATAGAGCCCCGGTCGTTAGCAACCATCTTTGACCGGAAACAACAGGCCCATCAGCGTAGATTTGTCGTATTGCCGCCTGCCGAGAGATCGGATTTTTAATTCAACTGTCAGGCGGCTAATGTAGACAAGGTTCTTGTAATCTGAAAGTTGATTTGCTATGCGAGTATCATATTCATCTTTTCGGCATTCATCAGCCCCCGTAGCTCAGTGGATAGAGCAATGGATTCCTAAACCGATAAGGGCAAAAATTAAAAGCCAATGATTTCAGTAAATACTATGATTTCATTGGCTTTTTTTTATTTTAGATGTTGGGAAATGTTAGGTAATTTTAGTAAAAAATAGGCTCAGTGGGCACAATTTAGGCACAGTTTTTAGATCAAAAGCCCCGGTCCTATCGGTCTGGATTTTTTATTGTCTTTTGAAGATATCTGCAATATGGGTGAAGTACAATTATTCTCAATGTATCACCACTTGAAGGATATCTGGGACAATGAACAATTATAAGAAAGATTCCATTTTACAAGATAACATGCCAGTAGATGGGATATTGTTCCATCTAATATTGATGTTAAGTGAAAAAAAGTAATAAAGGGGTTAGTAGAATGAAAGTATTCGCAACCATTTTTGCTACCACATTTTTCTTTGCCTTGGCTGCCTTGTCAGCTGAAAACAAAGTTGACTCAGACTTCTGCATTTTTTTTGAGCAAAATTCAAATGAACTTTCACCCAAAGCCATTGAAAAACTGGATCGGCTTTATAGAATTCTGGCATTTAACTTAGCTGTTAAGTTGACGCTCAATGGCTATTCGGATTCTGTCGGTCCTCCTTCCTATAACCAAGAGGTTTCTGAGATCAGGGCCCTTTCAGTTAAGAGCTATCTATCGGGTAAGGGGATTAAGCCTTCCCGAATGATGGCTTTCGGTCATGGAGCCCAAAAATTTATTGCAAACAAAAAAAGTGCAGAAGGAAGACGTCTAAATCGACGAGTTGAAATTGAACTTATTATTCCTTGAAACCAAACATTTAACTCTTTGCGTGTCATATTAAACTAAAAACCATCAAAGCCTTTGATATCCAACAACTATGTAAATATCAGCTGTCTAAAAACCTTGCGATATTCGATATGTATCTGTAAAATTGCGATATTTGGGTTTCTATAAATATATCAGTATCTGATCATAATCTTAAAATTTGAGCCCAGGAAAATTTTTAAGAGAAAATTCTGAGGTTCTACAAAATGAAGGCTAAAGCATCTGAAATTTTGTCAGCATTATTGGGGACCTTATTATTCTTAATTTTAGTAATACCATTCTTTTTAATCTGGATACCACGTCAAATACTTTTATCACCCGAGCATATTTACCGTTTTGACATTGGTGTATTCCGGTATCTTGGGATAGTTCCTATTGTTCTCGGTGGTGTGATATACTTTTATTGTTCTGTTAGTTTTGTATTTGTTGGTAAAGGATCACCAATACCTTTTACGCCAACTACTAAAGAACTAATAGTAACTGGATTTTATAAATTTGTTAGAAATCCTTTGTACATTGCTGGTGTTTTTGTATTGGCAGGAGAAGCTTTGCTGTTTCAATCTGGAGGCATATTCATTTATTGCTTACTGATGTTTGGGATTTTCAATGTCCATATAATTATGGAGGAAAAGCAATTAGCAGAAGAATTTGGATCCACTTACAAACAGTATTGCAATTCTGTACCTCGCTGGATTCCACGCTTAAAACCTTATAAAGACAACAATTCAGAGTCCCAATAGACCTGCGACTGCAACTCTATGTTAAATTGACCGACCCTGAAAATCTGTGATACAAGATTATGGTATTTGGAGTTTTTCGGTCTTAAACATAATCTCAATGTACTACAGCCTGAGGCATGATGATGAAAATATGCTCATAGCGTCGTACAGATACCATGACATCAATAAGATTCAATGTTGGATGGTTCGGTTCGGTGGCCTTTGGCCGTCTATTCGCTCGGCAAATCATCTTTGAGCTTAATAAATCCGGATCCTTCCTTGAGGATTGGTCGTCTGAAACTGATAATTGACATAGAGTCTCAGGTTTTAATCTGCTCTGTGACATAAGCTTCTTTACAGTTCTAAAACCTGCAATATCTCCAACCTGTACGACATAAAATGATAATTGACTAAACGGTTTATCGAGGTCATTATCTACCTGTTTTTTCTGCAAAAAGCGAAAGGAGGTAGTGATGAACCTCGAGCATGTGTCTGCAGGAAAAAGCCGTTATAGCCCGCCAGCGATCCGGCCCAAAGCGATTCAACTTTCAATTTTCCCCAAAATATCTGTTCGCCCCGCCTATCATGTATCCAATGAGCAGATCGATCGTAGTCTGCGGCGAATGTCTGCTACAGGTTTGTGTGGAAGGGCCAAGGTGCGCGATTACCTTCGCCGGCAGCTGCGGCACAACTGTCGGCCCAGCACTATTCGCAGCAGCGCAACCACTATCGCTTTATTTTTTGAGTTTTTTAAGCATAGCGGTGGTCAGCGTTTATCGGCGATCGGCCATGAGCATATCAGCGCTTTTGTTGAACATGAACAAGATCGCGGTCTTGCTCCAGTATCTGTGGATGGGCGGCTAAAGCGATTATATGCGTTTTTAAACTTTTTAGTTGAGCGCGATGTGATCAGCGCTAATGTGATCAAGCGTAAGCTTCGCATCCGGGTGCCCGAGGCTCTGCCGCGCGCAATTGATCCGGAAGATATCCAGCAGCTGTTGGCGATCATCAAAAAGGTTCACGATCGGGCACTGATACTGACACTTCTTCGCACCGGCATGCGCATCGGTGAGCTTTTAACCACCAGGGTTAAGGATGTCAATTTGCGCGAGCAATGGGTTGAGATCTTTGAAGCATACAAAAACCGGGTAGGTCGAGTGGTTTATTTGAGCACTGATGCGGTGGGCGCGTTGGAAAAATGGTTAAAGATAAGAAAATATCAGAGCAAATTTATCTTTTATGGCTATGGTGCCGGACCGCTTAGCTACGAAGCAGCCCGGGCGATGTTTAAAAGCTATATAGACAAAGCTGCTCTGGCCCATAAGGGCTACACGCTTCACTGCCTGCGCCACACATATGTGTTTTTAAATGCTTATGACACCGACAGGGTTAAAAGGTTTGACAAAGCATGGAAGAGCGCTTGCAATGAAGCCAAAATTGGTTTAAGACGTTTTCATGATTTGAGGCGGACTGCGGTCCGAAATATGGTCAGATCTGGAATTCCTGAACGGGTGGCAATGATGATTTCAGGCCATAAAACAAGAGCAGTTTTTGACCGTTACAACATTGTTGATGAAGACGTTTTAAAACTTGCTGCACAACAACAGGAATCCTACCTCAAATCCAAAATGGTCACAATTTTGGGCACAATCACCGAAAATGAGGAAAATGCGGATCAAGTAAACGGCTGAAATTATTATACATGCCCCCGTAGCTCAGTGGATAGAGCAATGGATTCCTAATCCATGCGCCGCAGGTTCGATCCCTGCCGGGGGCACCAGGCGTCAGATACAGACATTTTTACACACAAAAGGATAACATTCATAATGGACAAAGCCATTAAAGTGGGCCTCGTTGTCGCCATCATCGGTATCGCCGCATATTTCGGCTATAATCTGTTCAGCAGCTGGCACAAAGAAAGTATTGAGACGGCCAAACAGCAAGAACGGGTGGCATGGGAAAAACGAACCAAGGAATTGATGGAAAAAGTCACGGGGCTGGAGGAAGAAATGGCCTCTATAAAGGGGGAAAATATACCGGAGGGAAAGCTCAAAGAGGTCTTCGGGTCCGAGTCAGCCGCTGTGAAAGAAGAAGAACCCCTTGATTTCGAGGAAATCGAACAGCAAATTAATGCATTTTTCACCTATCTTGACGAACAGGACTATGTACAGGCTTATGACCTAAAAGACGGGACCTACGGGCAGTTTCAGGTGGCACTGAAAAAAATGTCTGCAAACCTGCCCAGCATCACCGGTGAGACCAGTTCACTTTACAATCTCTATCGCAATATGGCGCACTTCTTCCGAATTTTAGGAAAGAAACGGGCGAATCTCGTTCGCGACATACTGCAAAATGAAGGTGAAATCCTTGAGTCGGCCATGCAGACGTTTTACCGCTGGGCCACCTATGATGCCGGCGACATCAGCGTAACCGGCCAGCCATCGTTGCAGACACTGTATGCCTATTCCGGATTTTTCTTGAATACGCTGGCCGGCAGGAGTTATCTGCTGCGCAGGGATTCAAAGATCCGAATTCTAACAACCTATTATTCGGTACTCATCCTCGATAAGGCCAACGACGAAAAATTTAATTCAGCCGGTATTGATATCCGGCCCCACATTGAATTTCTATTAAATGATTTTGAGGGCCGAATGGGTCTGATCTATCATAACCAATACGTATCAAAATTGCAGGAACTAGCCGAAAAATACAACATGTCCTGATACGGCCGGAAAACCCCAAACCGTCAGCATCACTTACAGCCTGACAAACCGGTTTTATTCCCGTTTGTATAACATTTATCCGCATCAAAGGAGCATCTCCATGCACGATAGGCCAAAAGCAATGGTACTGGCATCTTTTGCCGCCGATTCTTTAGCGCTGGGCGTCCATTGGATTTATAATACCGGCGTGATTGACAAAAAATTCGGTCGGGTTGAACGCTTTATAAAGCCCGAGCGGCCAACTTACCATCCGACCAAGGACCTTGGAGAATTTACCCATTACGGGGATCAAGCATTGATTTTACTGGAATCCGTTTCAGCGTGTAATGGGTTTGATTTGTCCGATTTTTCAAACCGCTGGCAGAAATTGTTTGCCACGTATGACGGATATATCGACGGGGCAACCAAGGGAACCCTTGAAAACCTGGCATCCGGAAAATCGCCTTCTGAATCAGGATCCGGTTCTGATGATCTTGCCGGCGCATCCCGCGTTGCCGCGCTGGTTTATGTATATCGCAATGATCTGCCGGCCCTGATCGACAGTGCCAGAGTGCAGACGGCGTTTACCCACAATCATGAAGCGGTGATCGAAAGCGCGGCTTTTTTTGCCGCCATCACCTACCGGATTCTGGCCGGAACTTCTCCGACGGCAGCCATTGAGCAGGCCCACAAGGAGATGCAATATTCGGCATCCTTAGATGAATGGATTCAAATGGGGCTGGCAAGCGTGGCGCAAAACAGTCGTCAGGCAATCTCGGATTTTGGCCAGATGTGTGAAATCCAGGCGGCCTTTCCGAGCGTCATCCATCTGATCACTAAATATGAAACCCATCTGAAGACCGCTTTGATTGAAAACGGCATGGCAGGCGGCGACTCTGCCGGCCGAGGCTTGCTCGTGGGGATGGTGCTCGGTGCCTACCTGGGAATGGAGGCCATACCCCCCGAATGGCTGCAGGAAATGAAAGCACGCGAGCACATTTTGGATCTGCTGGACAGAATTGATAAAGGTCAGAGTTTTTAAAGGGTCTGCCGGCCGGCGATGGTGAAAACAGATATTGCAGGCTCGCCGAAAATGGCGTAACATATAGATATTAAGCCCTATCCATAAAGCGCCAATCGAGATTGAAACCAGCGGAGCTGCCATGCACCTCATCGCAACTGAAATACCGGATCTTCACATTATCGAACCTCAGGTCTTTAAAGATGATCGTGGATTTTTTTTAGAAACCTACCACGGCCGCCGCTTTGAATCCGCCGGATTGACCACCGTCTTTGTACAGGATAATATGTCCTACTCCATCCAAAATGTTCTCCGCGGACTGCATTTTCAGGTCACCCGTCCCCAGGCAAAGCTGGTTCAGGTGGTCAGCGGAGAAATATTTGATGTGGCGGTGGATATCCGCCGCACCTCTCCCACCTTCGGCCGCTGGGTGAGTGTCCATCTCTCAGAGCAGAATAACCGGCAGGTGTATATCCCACCTGGATGTGCCCATGGATTTTGCGTGCTCAGCGAAAGCGCCCGTGTTTTTTATAAATGTTCGGATTTTTACGACCCGCAGGATGAAGGCGGAATTCTGTGGTCGGATCCGGCCCTTGCGATTGATTGGCCCATTCCGGATCCGATTGTTTCTGAAAAGGATGCCGCTTTGCCGGTTTTGGGTGAGATTCCTTCCAAAGAACTTTACAATCCGCTCAAGAAACCATGAACGTTGTGATTACAGGTGCAAACGGACAGCTGGGCCGCGAACTCGTTCGCCAAGCCGAGGGCGCTGATTTTGACGTTCATCCGTTTGATCGCCAGCAACTCGATATTACCAATGAAAACCGCATCAAGAAGATTTTGGCCGGCCTGTCATCAGCTGTGGTGATAAACGCCGCCGCATACACTGACGTAGACCGGGCTGAAGATGAACCGCATCGGGCGTATGCCGTCAACTCAGACGGACCGTCTTTTCTGGCCCGATATTGTGCCGATTACCGTTATGCACTCATTCACATTTCCACTGATTATGTTTTTGATGGCGCAGCGCACCGGCCTTACCAGGAAAGCGATCCGATCGCTCCTCTGGGAATCTATGGCCAAAGCAAAGCCAAGGGTGAAGCCGCTGTCCGATCCATATTGTCAGATCACATCATTGTGCGCACATCCTGGCTTTACGGTGTTTACGGCCATAATTTTGTCAAAACCATTTTGAAGCTCGCCGCTGCAAAAAAAGCGCTGAAAGTTGTCGCCGATCAGTCGGGATCGCCGACCAGCGCGGCGGACCTTGCTGCGGCAACTCTGATTATTGCCCGGAAAATTGGCACTGCTGAAAAATTGGCATGGGGAACTTACCATTACTGCGGTGCCGGCATTACCACCTGGCATGGTTTGGCCGAAAAAATTATCGAATTGGCCGCCCCGTATATCGCCCTTAAGATCGGGCAAGTGGACGCTATTTCAACTGCAGAATGGCCTACGCGCGCACCACGTCCGCTGTATTCCGCTCTGGATTGCACCCGCTTAAAAGTTCAATTCGGAATCAATACCCAACCCTGGCAGCACAGCCTGCAAGATACCATTGAGCGCATCCTCACCGGTAGCTAAGAACCGTTATGCGTTATTTGTTATGGGTTATCAGTTATCCAGTGAGGGTCGTTTGTTAATTGGATCGATGCTTAGCTGGTGATTCAATTTTATTAAGTGGGCGCCTGATTGAATTATCAAAGACCGCCAAAACCAATAACCGATAACGAAGAACGCAGCTACGGCTGTTGCAATTTGCAAATAAACAGTAAATAGGGTAATATTAATAAGTTACGTTTCACTTCAATAGAAAAACATTGACTGTTTTCACATTTCAATTTAACATAAATGGTATCGGAAGTGTCTCGTATTGTTTCATTTCTCCGATGCGTGCATTTCAAAAAATATCATGACCGCGCACACCTGAATGTCGGCACCATTCAAGCCTCGCGCACGATTGCCGGTGAACACGAAAAATATCATTATTTTATAAATTTATGGAATCAATTCCGCAGAAAAAAAGCCCGGTCCTGGTCGTAGATGATGATGAAGGTCTGTTATTGAGTATTAAAGCGACGCTGGTCTCTTCGGATCTGCCGGAGCCCGCTTTGGTTTCCGACAGCCAGCGGGTCATGGATCTGGTTCGCAAACATGATTTTCAATTGATTTTACTGGATCTCATGATGCCGCAGTTGTCGGGAATGGAAGTGCTTCAGACCATCAAAGCAGAAGCTCCCGATATCGACTGTGTGATTGTCAGTGCCATTGATGACGTTGCATCTGCCGTGCAAGCCATGAGCCTGGGCGCTTCAGACTATTTGGTCAAACCGCTTAACAGCGATAAACTGATCGCGCTTGTCAACCGCACGCTTGAAAAGATAACCGTGCAGCATGATTTGGCGCAGTTCGGCAGCAAGAAGGTATTTTCAAATCTTAAGAACCCGACTGCATTTGCGGGTATCGTCGCCGAAGATGAAGCTATGGCCCTGGTATTTCATCAGGTGGAAGCCGTTGCTGGAACCGATTACAGCGTTATAATCAACGGCGAATCCGGCACCGGCAAAGAAATGCTGGCGCGCGTTATTCATCAATTGAGCAACCGTTCCAATGCGCCATTTTACGCTGTTAACATGGCCTCCTTCAGCAAAACGATATTTGAAGACGAATTTTTCGGGCATGCCAAAGGCGCCTATACAGATGCGGGGAATGAAAAAATCGGGTTTTTCGAGGCTGCCAACGGCGGCACCCTGTTTTTAGATGAAATCACTGAATTGGATCCGTCACTTCAGGGCAAACTATTGCGCGTTATCGAGGAGCGTGAACTCTATCGCCTGGGCAGCACCGAAATTCGCAATGTGGATGTGCGCATCATTGCCGCCACCAATAAAGATATCAACGAGGAAATCCTTAAAGGCAAATTTCGGGCGGACCTTTATTACCGCATCAATATGTACAACATAAACGTGCCGCCAATTAGGGAAAGAAAAAAAGATATCCTGCCGATTGCCCGGCATTTTCTCAAAATCCATGCCCGCGCAAACGACAAATATATCCGTACCCTATCACCGGATCTGGAGCAACGGCTGATGCAGTATTCTTTCCCAGGCAATGTGCGCGAATTGGAGAACATCATTGCAGCCGCCGTGTTGCTGGAAAAATCAGACACTCTGACCCTGGAAGCAACGCTAAACCTGCTGCCCTATGAGGGCCCGGAGCGACGCAAAAACGTGGAATTGTTAACGCTGGAAGAACTCGAAAAACGGCACATTGAAAAAGTGTTGAGTATTACGGACGGAAACCGCCCCAAGGCAGCCAAAATACTGGGTGTAAACGTCTCAACTGTGTACCGCAAAATTGAAAAATACAAACTGGAAGGCCGGGCGGATGGTGAAATGTAAAACCCGGCAGGAGTATGCCCTAGCCCCTAGCCAGGTCAAGCTGCAAAAATTTGAGTACCGATGGGAGGAAGAAACATGTCGGATGGTTTAGATGTCATTATCATCGATGATGACAAAGGCATTTGTGATGTCATCAGCGAACTGGTCGAAACCTTCTACAACTGGGGCAATATCATTGCCTTCACAAACGCCGACGAAGCCATCGATCATTGCCTGCAGCGTGAAGTTGGCGTCGCCATTTTTATCATCGATGTATTTCTGGGCGGTCTGAGTGGGTTCTCCTTTCTGGATGCGATTGAAAAAAAATATCCGAGCGCCCATGAGGATGCAATTATCATTAGCGGAAATGCCAGTGACGATGTCGTCAATATGTGTTTGGCATCACGGGTGAATTATCTGCTGGAAAAACCGATAAAACCTTATGCACTGCAGCTGGCAGTCCGGGCCATCACCGGCAAATACCTGGACTTTGCCAAAAAACTGTTGCAGGATCCTTCATATGCCGACAGTGTCGCAAAACTTTAAGCGTGCAGACAGCAAGAGCCATGGCCGATTTTGAAATCATTACGGGCAGTGCTATCACCGCATTATTGGACACCCTTATCCAGCATAAAACCCTCATCAAACTAATCCTTATCGATACCGAATATGAAAATCTGACTCGGATTCGCAGAATGGCGGATCATAAACAAACTCCCTACTTGGTTATCGACAATCCGGAGGGATTTGAAAAAGCTGCTGCCGATTTGAAGGTGTGGCAGATACGATTTGAATTTAGCGGACTGGATCGGATCAAATATGCCTTCACAACAGTCGTCGGCGAAATGGCGGACAACTGCATCTACCTGAAAGTACCGCAAGAAATAGAGCGACGCCAGCGAAGAGAGCTTTTTCGAATCGACGCACCCGAAGGCACATGTATCCATTTTTCAAAAGATGGAAATCGACTCGAACTGGAAGTCATGAATATCAGTATCGGCGGCTCGCTGGCTGCATGGGCTCAAACCCGCACCGACATGCCCGAAAATTCACCGCTTGCGGTGGCCCAGCGGTTAGAAGATGTTGCTCTGTTATTCCCAGCGGAAGTCATGCGGGAGCCGATACACATTCGATCCCTCGAAATAAAGCGCATCGAACAAAAGCCACCGGCAAACCGTTATGAGTTGGGTCTCGAGTTCTGTGAGATCAGCGATAACGAAAAGAAGCGCTTGACCGACCTGATCTATGAATTGCAAAGGCAGTACTTACGCCATCGGCTACCGGTAGACCTTTGAAGCGTGACTAAAATTAAAACTGCCTAAAATGTCTAAAATCAAAATACAGCGCAAGTACGATTTTAAATTTTAGGCACTTTAGGCATTTTAGCACATTTTAAATTTGCTAAATCTTAACCTGCATGCCCTCCCGGGCAAAAAAAACATCGGTGTCCCCGGTATGCCTGCGATCACACAACAATTCTGTCAATTCATCCAATTGGACGTCGGTTCGCATGGGATCGTGGTGAAAAAGCGCCAGCATCCTGACGCCAGATTGCCGTGCCGCCTGTATCACGGACTCCATCGGTGAGTGCCCCCAGCCCTTGCGCGACGCCTCATATTCCTGTTGTGTATATTGAGCATCATGAATGAGCAGGTCCGCATCTGCAAAATATTCGGCCATACGCTGATTTTCCTCTCTGGCAGCCGCCTCGCCTTGATGGGCCATAAGGGTATCAAAGGCCGGGTCCTGGGGATCGGTGACAAACAGATTTTGAAAGGGTTCGGTGTCATAGGCGGTACAGCAGACCTGGCCGTGGTATTCAAACCGCAGTCCGAGACACAGAAGTGGGTGATTCAGATATTTGGTCGTTAAACGGATATCATCTCCCAGGTCAAAACAGCCCTCCGCCAGATTGATATAATCAATGTGAGCGGCCAGCTCCTGCTGGCGGACCGGGAAATAACGATAGGACAGCTGCCCGCCGATGACGGTTTCCAGGGATTCCGTCTCACATGTTACCGGTCCGTATACCCTCAGACGGGTGTCGGGCATAAAAATGGGCGTAAAAAAGGGAAATCCGATGATGTGATCCAGGTGGGTGTGGGTTAAAAAAATATCGGTTTGAAATGCATTGCCGGCGGTTTTTTCGGCCAGCAGGTGATCGCCCAGCAGGCGCAGGCCGGAGCCTGCATCAATAACAATACGCCTGTGAACATCAGCGAAAATCATTTCGATACATACCGTGTTGCCGCCATATCTGACGGTGTCAGTCCCCGGGGTTGGTATGGATCCCCGCACGCCCCAAAATTTAACGATCATGACCGGGCTTCCTTTGAGAGATTTCTAAAAATATTTTCGCGCGATCGATTTCGGCAAGCACGGTATCCCGTACTTGTGCCAAGGTAGACGCATCCAGGCCGACCCGCGCCATAACGGATGCTGCAAATTTGTCATGGGCCAATGTGTCTTCATCCGAATCGTTTTCCAGCATCCACGCATAAAGATCGGCCAATGCGACCATAAATACCAGCTGAGGGCTGTTGTCCGGAGATTCTGCAGGTCGATGGTGATAGGCGAGCACATCAACGAAGGCCGGGCTCAAACGCCATTTGCGGGCAATCAGACCGCCGACCACACTATGATCGAAGCCAAAGATGATGCGTTCAGCATGAACCGCTGACCAGCGATGTTGTCTGGCCAACGCCATCGCCTGCCGGGTTTCATCGGCAAACTGGTGGTTGAGCGGTATTTTACCCAAATCGTGCAAAAGCCCCGCCACAAAATAGTCCTCCTGATCGATCAGGTGCACCCCTTTAAACTCGGCCAGCCATTTGGCAATTACACCGACAGCAACGGAGTGTTCCCAAAATATAACCGGCGATAGGGTCCCGAATGATCTTGCCATCGGTAACTGCTGCAGAATCGCAAAGCTTAACACCAGATTTTTAACGGTGTTTACCCCCAGCATGATGATGGCACGGGTTAGCGAAGAAATCGGGTGGCTGAGTGAATAATAAGCGGAGTTGATCAGCCGCAGGACCTGGCCGGCGAGCACCGGATCCAGCGAAATTAAGCGATTCAGATCATTGGGTGAAGCTTGTGGATCGTTACATGTTGCGAGCACCTTTGTTGCGGTTGTCGATAGACTCGGCATCCGGGCAACATAGGCCTCAATTCGTATTAAATACGACGACTGATCGCTGGAACATGCATGCATCTTCTACGCCGTGATATCAATCGACCGGGTTGTAATCACCCCTGTTAAATTTCACAACTTCCAGGGATGTGGTAATCAGGGCGCGATGAACAATAT
This sequence comes from Desulfobacterales bacterium, assembly GCA_050116835.1. Classification (GTDB taxonomy): domain Bacteria; phylum Desulfobacterota; class Desulfobacteria; order Desulfobacterales; family JAHEIW01; genus JAHEIW01. Next base: position 15,168 of record JASFNW010000005.1, on the reverse strand, counting down.
TCTTGAGACCTTCTTCGTCGGGCATGGTTTCCAGCGTTGCCGTCAGCTGCTCTTTTTCTTTGGCAATCGTTTTCAAGAGCGGTTCAATCTGTCGCAGGGTCACCTTTGGATCTGCCAGCTGGTTTCGATATTGATCAAGTAAACTTAGCAGGTTATCAAGACGATCGACGGTTGTCCCTCTGGCCTCAGGCGATAGCGGCGTAAATCGAATCGTGCCCAAGGGGTTCGGCGGGGGAGCGGTCTGAACTGTGGTCGCTTGCGTTTTAGAACGATCCACAGATGCTTTGAGGATCTTTTTAAATTCGTCCGCCGAAGTTGCTTTTTCGGGTGCTGATTGATCAGCATATGCGCTGCGTCCAATGTCATTGTTGCCATCAATTTTCATGGTATGAATCCTTGCTTCTGAATATGGATATCGGTTTTATCGTGGTTGTCAAAAAAATGTTCCGATTGCGGAACGTTTTTGTTGCCGCAACATTTATGCCGCCATTCTTTTTTGAATATTATTAAGACAAGCGGCACAATTCGATGCAGAGACAAATATGCAAAAATCATGCAAGCATAAATTCCAATTAAATTACTTTATATATATTTGAAATCATTATTTATATTATAAATATGACTTTAAATCGTTTTTAGCGGTCGATTATTTTAGGCGGTAAAAATTGCCTTCAGGTATCAAGTCATTGCGCTTTAACAGCATTGTCGGTTATCAATTCCTTTTCCGATATCACCCGATTTTTGCCGGTATGCTTAGCCAGATAAAGGGCTCGATCGGCCCGGGCGATAACCGATCGGGCCGTGTCGCCGGCTTGATAAAGGCTAACGCCGATGGAAACGGTGATGTTTAGAATATGGACGTCCCGGTTGTCGCTCAACGCGTAACGGGTATCACCAACTGATGTGCAGATCCGCTGGGCTTTTTTTGCGGCATTGGCTAGCGATGCGTTGGATAGCACGATCACAAATTCTTCACCCCCGTAACGCGCGATAAAATCATCATTGCGAATCAGCCCCTGGCATTTCTGAGCCAGGGCCAGCAGAACCCGATCGCCGGTAGGATGGCCATAGGCGTCATTGATGGCCTTGAAATCATCGATGTCCACCATCAGAACTGCAAATGTAGCCGGCGTCCGGGTATTTTGTTCGACCAGAGAATCCAAGTGGCTGTCAAGGGCTTTACGGTTAAAAACCCCGGTTAGCCCATCGGTCACCGAGTCGACTCTGGCTTTCTTCAATTCGAGGTTTAAGGTGCTCACCTGTTTGGAGAGACTTTTCAGATGTCTGCTGTCGCGGTCCTGCTTTGCGCGCACGGTTTTACGTATATCTTCAATTTCACGGATCAGGGCTTGCTTGAGCTTTTTAATGTCGTCCAGACGGGTAAATTGCTCGATTTTTTCACTTTGCCGGTAGATCTTCTGATGATATCGCTGATTGTCGATATCCAGGGTAACCATCGCCTTGGCCAGCAAATCGATGATATCTTTAAGCTCCGTTTCACGGTCCGTCAAATATCGATTCTGCCGATCGATAAACCGTCGGATCCGCTTGCTATGCTTGCGGAAAACCGAGGCTGTTTTCTTCAGTTTGGCGTTCTGCATAAACTCAGCTTCAAGTTCAGCCAGCTGCTGTTTGAAGGCATCGCTTTTGAGATCTTTGATATCAAGGGCAAAATCGTTGAGGAATTGTAAAAGCGCTTGTATAGCAGACAGGAAGAAGTCATTTTTCTCCGGGCAGGTCTCAAGACATTCAGGTAGCGCTTGCGGTTCAATGATCGCAGGCTTTTCTTTTTTTAATCCCCATTTCATTGGGCCAACTCTTCACCCGATTTGTTTAATGCCTGATATTGAAAATGCGGAAGATCACTGAGGTCAGGTGCGGCCGTTATCAAAAAGGCGCCGGGCGGCTGTTTTAAGACAAAGACCGAGCATTTTATTTTCAACCCATCGGCCTGATGGTTTTTTATGTAGATTCGGCACTCGGATTGGGTCCCCGCATCCCCCAGAGCCTTACGTTTTGCACACGAAATGACCTGTTCCAGGGATCGCGGGTGGATGATTTTTTCAATGCCCATCCCCACCAAATGCTTTTGACCGACTTGACAAAGATCTGCCATCGCCGGGTTTCCAGCCCAGAAATTCAAATCTTTAATAATCGCCGCCGGTATTTCGAATTGATAGATGAACTGAACCCGCGGATAATACGCTTCCCGGTAATAGCGGCATTTTTGGCATCCCCCCGTACAGTTGAGTTTGCCATCGTTGCGTGCGCTAAAGCATACCGGAAGCTTATTTTTGAAGACGATACATTGCGGGCAATTCAAGCCATGGGAATGGTCCCGATGGTATTGCCAACAATTTTGCAAGGATTGAAAAACCGGCCCGCTTAAATTCTCGTTCTCAAGCTGCGCGGGTATTTCTTGGCCGTTGGCTTTTAAATAATAAAGCAGATTCTGAACCGGTATTTCATATTTTTTGCCCCGGCGGGTGGCAGCCAACTTTTTGGAACGAATCCAGTATCCAACGGTTGTGCGTCCAACATCGCAAAGGGCCGCTGCCTGAGAAACCGATAAGGTTTTAATGCCTTCTTCCATATCGCAAATGAACCCCCTGAACATAAGAATCTATAATAGTATCGGAATTTTGGCCCAAAACTTGATGTTTAAATCCACTTAGCGTCACAATTGGTGGGTTGAAAGTGCTCGTATGCCCGCTTTAGTTTCGAAAATCCGCTGCTGAATCGATCAGTGGACGACTAAAATTCGCAAAATGCAAAAATATTGTTCGCAATTTGCAAATGAACAAAATTGTGCCAATTTTGATGAATTTGATAAAAAATGATGCGCCTAATGTTTTACTCCAGTATCGGAAATCAGCCGATTACTGTCGGTATTCTAAATTAATTTAGTTAGATAGCGAATAGACGGATCCGGATCCTGCGGTGATGGCAGTTTCAAAAGGATGCAAATATTTGCCGGGTAGGCAAAAATTTGAACCTAAATTGTGCAGTGTGCCACAACGGATCAAATATCTGCAAAATCCGTTGGGAACGATCAAAGAAACTCGATTGTATTTTAAGTCACTGAAAATACATGTTAATAAAGTAAATACCGGTTTTGTCAGCAGTCAATTTTCAAATCGATCTTTATTTATATCTAAATGGCACAATAGTTGCATTGTTTTATGGCAAATATGGAATGAAGTTTCCTCCTTTCCTTCATTCCCACCTCCGACGAACCCTGTTAGGCACCCCCCCCTAACAGGGTTTTTCTCTTGTTGCCAAGATTTTGGCAACAGATGTCAAGGCTTTGTCAGATATGGTGAGCGAAATCGTGGGCTTAGCGTTCAGTGAGCTTTTTTTACCCAATAAATCGACCGTGGGAACCGATTTTTATAGGCTTGTGCGACCCATTGGCTGATAGCGCCCATCATGCCTTTGGTTGGCATGCCTATTGCTGTTGTGATTAGATATATCTTTAAGAGGCATGTCCGACTCAAACAGGCTCCGCAGAAGTCGATAATAAGAATCCCAGTTGATGGGGCCGTGCTGTCAACGCCGCTACGATGAAAATTTTAGCGGGGAGGATATCGAATGACAACAGAGGAAACAATTGAAAGAATTCAAAATAAAATCAACAAACTGCCGTTGGTCGACACGGAAGTGGTCGAGATCATTACGTTGCTCAATAATCCGGCCAGCAATTTTGATCAAATTGTTGCAAAGCTGTCGCCAAGCCTTGCGGCCCGCTTTTTAAACATGGCCAACTCAGCCTATTACGGCAGCCGTGAAGTGCGCTCGATTTCCTATGCGGTTCAGTTACTGGGCTACGGTAAAATGAAAGATATTTTAGTCACCTCCATCTTAATGGATCATTTTACCAAGCGCCTCAAACAATTTAATTTCGAAAAATTCCTCAAACAGGCTCAGGTCTGTGCAGCGGTTGCCAAGGTTTTGGGGGAAATACTGAATTTTAACCAGCTGGATGATCTGTTCACGGTGGCCACGCTGCAAAATATCGGCAAACTGGTTATTGCAGTATACTTCAAAGATGAACACGAGCAAATTGTGGCCTTGAAAAAATCACAGGATCTGCCCTCATGCGAGGCGGAAAAAATGATTTTGGGGATCAGTCATGCCGAAATCGGTGCACTCGTGTTGCAGCGGTTTAATGTTCCCACCCAAATTTGTGAGGCCGTAAAATTTCATGACATCCGCGATACCGTCGTGCCGCTGAATAACGATAATTATTTACAGCATATTGCCCGCCAGGCTACCACCATTGTCGGTCAGTTTTCCCTGCCCAAAGATATCGCACCGATGGATCTTTATCATATGCTGCGGGCCACCATCGAGGAAGGCAAAAGAAATTACCGCGAACAAATTCAAACCCGATTACGTTCGAGTGGCTATGCACGGATCTTCCCGTCACTGCTGAAGCAGGCAGCAGACCTGGTTATCCATGATTTGAGAGCTCATTTGCGCGCGCGGGCAACGACGATAGCAGAAGTTGATCGGGAAAATTGACAAGATCGCCGGGCATCTGCCGCAACGGGCGGGCATGAAAACAGATCCTAGTGGCGACCTTTTTTGATCGATCGTTTTTTAGACGTTGATTTGGCCACAAACAGCAGACAGTCTTGGCCGTTCATAATCTGGCGTACCGTATACAGCGGATAGCATCGGCCCTTGAATCCCATCCCCCGGCAGCCGTGAGGAAAATTTCGATCCCAGGTGACATAATAATGAATACATTTGTGGCATGAAATGGGCATAAGGGTTTTATCAGTAAAGCAGAAACAGGGCTGCTTATATTTTGGATTTTAGATTTCGGATTTTGGATTTAACAGCAGATTAAAGGGCTAAGCATCGACTTCCACCCTTTGTCAATCTGAAATCCAAATTCCAAAATCCAAAATCAAGCGCGCTCTGTGCGCCATTAATCCCCGTCCCGCAAATCGACGCGGATCTCCATATCATCCAGCAGTCGGTAAGCATCCCGTCGCTCGGTATCGGTACTATCTCCCACCACCTTGATGATGGCCTGGATAACATCATTGCTGACACCGGCATTTTTGAGGGCAATAATATCATCGGCTGTCGTAAACTCTATCGAGCGTACGTCTTTGCCATAAATGATCGGGGCGGTATCCTTGAGAAAAGAGCCTTCCTGGATAACCATCTGGATGGTTTTCTCGCTGAGCCCTGCCTTTTTCATGTCAATAATTTCCTGAACGCTAAAAGATGCGGTTTCAACGACCTTTTCCCTGACCATCAGCTGAATGGTGCTGTCGCTGATGCCGGCTTGCTTTAAACGCACGATACTTTCACTGTTGAGGCCGGAAAGCGGATGGGTAATGATGAATACGAGCACGGCGATACAGCTTATGGTGATCAATGTTTTTTTCATTTTTTTACTTCAGAAAATTGAGAAACCCGGGCTGCGTGATCTGGGCGGCAGTCGCCAGCGTGCTTTCATAAGCAATTTCCAGACTTTTCAACTCCAACACGGACTGGGTGATGTCGGCAACTTCTTCATCGCCCAATAGATTTTCAATTTTCGGTTTATAATTATCCCAGTGGTTTTCGGTGGTTTTCAACTGGTAAATAATGCCTGCATTGGCGCTGCGAATATTTTTTATCTGGGTTCGGGCTTGATTCAGACGGTCGCTCTGCGTTGAAATCGCCACCATGTCGTCGTTTTCCAGGGCCACGATTAAATCTCTCATCTCATCAAAAATATTCAGTCCGCCGGAAGCGGCATCGTGAAAAATGGGCCGGCCGTCGGCGTCCATGATGACTTTGGAATTATCGGCAATGATATACTGCTTGTCCCCGTCATCACCGTTATAGGTGACGGTGAATTGATCAAATGTCGTGCCCAGGGAATCGTCACGCGTAAAGGGTGCTGTTTTGGTTTGATAGCCCGAGAACAGATAATTGTCGTTGAGTTTTGAATTCGCCAGATCCAGTACCTGATCATATATGGATTTGAGGTTTTCGGCCGCCAGTTGACGGCTGTTGGTTGTGCCGGCAACCTCGGTTTCAGCGAGTGATCGCACCACCTGCAGCAAATTATCCACCAGATCCAGATCGGCTTCAATCACCTCCAGGCGGGTTTTACCGGACTGGATATTGCTCTGGTACTGCTCAATTGAAGCAATGGATTGACGATAACTCAGCACCCGGCCCATGCCCAGCGGATCATCCGAAGGCTTGTTGATTTTCTTGCCGGATGCGATGATATTCTGGCGATCAAAGATCGCTTCGTTCTGGCGGGTCAGGTACCGCACAACGGATTGTATCATGGTATTATTGGTCACTCGCATGATTCTTCTCCTTTTATCGTCGTTGTCAAAAAAACGTTCCGATGGCAGAACGTTTGTTTGCGACAACACGTATGCCGCCATCCTTTTTTCGGAACAGCATTATGACGAGCGGTATAAAATCTGAACTTCCTGGCGCCGTAATTTAGCGCTTCGTTTAGGTACCGCATGTTATCCCCATTGACCCCTGGCGGTTTAAATCATCTCGATAACCGTTTTGATCATTTCATCCGATGCAGTGACCAGTTTGGCGGCAGCTGCATACGCGTTTTGAAATTTGAGCAAATTGATCATCTCCTCGTCCAGCGAAACCCCTGAAATCGATTCCCGGTAATTATTCAGCTGCGCCACCATTTCAGACTGGTGCGTGTGATAGGAGTCTGCATTGAGGACTTCATTGCCGACGTCTCTAACCAGGGTGCTGTAGTAATCACTAAAGGTGGCGGTATTGCCGCTCATTACCAACTGATGCTGCAAGTTTGCGATATCAATTGCATTGCGATTGTCACCCGGAACGGTCAATTGATCAGCTGCAGCCGCAATCAAATTTACGTCAGCGACGATACCGGCATTGACGGCAATACCTGCGGCCGTGGCGCTTCCATCAAAAAACACCTGACCGCCTATGCCGTTTAAATCAAACCCGGCCTGATGCAAATTATTGACCTCGGTCATTAAATTCTGGGCCAGGGTATCCAGTCGGTTGACCAAATCGACAATTATGCCATCCCGGGTCTCGAGCCATCCTTTTAACTTACCACCGGAAATATCCGTATTGATGTTGACGGTATTGCCGGCCCCATCGACCCAGACGACATCCTCCAGTCCGGAGGCATTGGTCTCGGTGGAAAGCTGCCATTGGATGCTTCCACTCACCAGCGGCCTGCCGTTGGCAATCAGCGCTGTGACAGCACCGTCTGCGTCTTCAAATGCATAAATGTCTATCAATTCGGCCAGCTCTTTGAGTACGACGTCGCGTTGATCGCGATAATCATTGGCGCTATGGCTGACGGTCTCAAAGGAAACAATCTTTTGGTTTAAATCGGCCAGTTGGGCGGACAATTTGTTGATGTCGGCAACGGTTCCGACGATGGAACGATCCAGATCCTGCTGCGCTTGCGCAAGATCGGCGTCAAGCTTATTGAAAGTCGACGCTAAAACCTGCGAACGGGTCACGAGGATCTGTCTTTCGGTGGGACCGGATGGATTGTTGGACAACGCCTGCCAGGCATTCCAGAACTCACTCATGGCCTGGTTTAAGCCGTCTCCAGTACTTTCATTGAAAATAATTTCAAGTGATTCAACCGACTGTTTTTGCGCATCCCATCGTCCCATCACATAGGTTTCACTGTTGATCTGGGCATTTAAGAAGCGATCATAAATTCGTTCGACCTCGTCCGCACTGACCCCGTTGCCCATAATCCCGACCGCCGAATCAAACGCAACGGTGGGTGCCATGGTTAGCCGTTGACGCGAATACCCGGGGGTGTTCACATTGGCAATATTGTGGCCCGTCACATGAATCGCCCGTTGCTGGGTGATCAGGGCCTGGCCTGCAATGCTCAAAACGCCATTGATGTCTGACATAAGCCTTCCTCTTTTGATAAATCAGGGTCAACCGGAATCCAGGATACCGGTCAACTCGTTAACCCATTGCGTGGTCTGACTGGCCACCTTTTCCAGCACACGGGGCTCGAGCCCAAGCCGCTCGCTGACCGCAACGCTCGGCTGATGTTGCAAACCATCCCGGCCGATGCCGATGCCGATCAGCATACTCATCACATTGGTCACATGCACGATATCTAACATGACACTGGTGTGCTCAAGTGCTTCGGGATCATGGTGCCATTGAACCGCATTGATAATTTCCGGCGGTAGCGACCAACGGGCTAATATTTTGGCGCCCACATCGGCGTGATTGATGCCCAACACCATGGTTTCCGCCATCTCAAAGCTCACACCCTCCGAAACGGCAGCTTCTATTTTATTGAATTCATCTTTGACAAACTCGCCCAAAACCAGTTTGCCGACATCATGCAGCAAAGCGGCAGTAAATATTTCCTCGGAAGCTTCGATTTTCAACTCTTTCACCAGCGCCTCCGCTGCGACCGAGACGGCAATCGAATGGCGCCATAATTCGCCCGGCGGCAGATCATATCCCGGAACCGGTTTATCCATGATGGCACTGACGCAGGCGGCAATAACCATTTGAATCAAGCGCTTGAGACCCAACAATATCACCGCCTGTCTGATAGAGCCGATTTTAGATGGAATCCCGAAATAGGCCGAATTGGCAAGTCTGAGCACGTTGGCCGTCAAACCGGAGTCGTGGCGCAATATTTCCTCGATCTGAGATACCCGCATGGACGGATCATCGATCAGTCCCAGCAACTTGACGGCTGTGCCCGGCATGCCGGGAAACGACTGTATGGCCGGTGCGATTTTTTGGACCTCCATGGATTTTGCCCTCAACACTGAAAATTGGTGCTTAACCGTTTTCGCCACTCTACCCTGTCCCTCTCATCTTTAACGCACCTCTGCGCTGCGCGGGCGCGTGCTGCGGCGGTGTTCAATTAAATGCCAACGCATTTGACAACTCATCCACCCACTGAGCCACCTTTTCTGAAATGCTCTCGAATTGCTCGAGCTGAATCCCCAGTCGATCAATCACCGCCGGTGATAATTCAACTGCGTGACCGGCTGTCGGCCCGCTGGTATCCGGTGTCTGGCATAAAATATTGGCCAGATAGACCACATCCATTTGTACGTTGCTGGCATCCGGCGAATCCGGATCGTGGTGCCATCGAACCGAATTGATGACACCGGCAGGCAAATTCCAGTTGGCCAGAATGCGCGCTCCGATTTCAGCATGATCGGTGCCCAGAACCATGTTTTCGGCCACCACCCAGGGAATATCCTTGGCCGCGATACTCTGGATGGCTTCCATTTCCTCACTGACAAATGACCCTAAAATCAACTTGCCGACATCGTGCAACAGCGCCGGGGTAAACACATCTTCAGCAGAAATTCTTTTTTTCCCTTTTACCAGCGCCTCGGAGGCAATGGAGACTGCAATCGAATGCCGCCATAAATCGCCTGAAGGTAAATTGTAGCCGGGTACCGACTTGTCCATAACGGCACTCACACAGGAAGCAACCACCAGCTGAATGAGGCGCTTTAGGCCCAGTAAAATAACGGCCTGTTTTAGAGAGCCGATTTTGGACGGCAGACCGAAATAGGCGGAGTTTGCCAATTTCAAAATGTTGGCCGTCAGTCCCGGGTCGTAGCGTAATATATCTTCGATTTCAGAAACGGAGGTGTCGGGTTCTTCAAGCAGGCTCAGCATTCGGGTGCCCGCTCCGGGGATAGTTGGAAATGATTTTACCCTATCCAATATTTCGTTGATTTTTGTGTTGCTCATAACACCCTCTCTTTGCCGTTGCTGCGAACGATAGTCTGCCCAATCGATAAATCCAGACAAACCGAGCGATTCACTGTGCCGCCGATATCTTCGGCTTTCAAACAAATCCCTTCGTTTAAAAGTTTCTCACGCAGTACCCGGTAATTTCGCTCGCCAATCTTAAATACCTCTTTGCGGCCCATGGGATTGCCACAGCCGATGGCTTTAACCAGCCAGTTGCGTTTGGGCGACACATCTTCCTGGGCCGCCAGCTGCTCCAAGAGTGCCGGAATCCCGGTATCAACGAATATAAACGGATTGGTTTCCGCCTTTTTCAGATTGACTTTCGAAAACGGCAACATGGCCTGCAAAATGCCGCCAATACCGGATATCGGGTCGTATACCGTCAGGCACAAGCAACTGCCCAGCGCATCGGTGACCAGCTGGTCCGGGCTACAGGCGATTCTCATATCCCCTATGGATACCACAGATTTCATTAATTAAACGTCACCGCTCAACAGTCTGCCGGTTTTGTCACCGCTCTTTACAGAGCCACCGCGGTAGTATACCGGATTTTCCACCATGAGATTATTTAAGAGGTTATACGAGCCCTGGATCAGTTGCATTGAGTGCGACATCAGGGATTTATTTTGTTGCGTGACCTCCTGCAGGGTTTGAATCAGGGCCAACAGATCTGTGCTGCAGTCCAGCAACCGTCGAGCGTATGATTCATCCACCTGCTCAGACAGCCGGGTTAACGTCAGCCCTTCGGACGCGCAGCCGAGTTCAGCGGCCACCCGCTTCATCACTTGCTGACGCTGTTCTTCCAGAATACGCAGTTTTAACAGCACATTATCTTTGGCCTTACAGACTTCGTTGAGCTGTTTTAAATTCAGACCGACCACCGCATCCTTTTCATTTTCCACGACACACAACAGCGATTGATACAGTTCGGTCGCATGCGCGAGCAATCGAATCAATTTATCCAAAAGGTGTCTCATTGACAGATTTTCCTATTGCATGTCCTGATGGGATCAATCATTTTGATTGAGCACAGATCAGGTCCTGCCAGTTAAAATTATCGGCTAAATAACCAATAACTTTATAAATAATATTACTCTGAATCACCCGGATCCTCAGCCCCGGGATCTGTAACCGACGTGCCCAGCTGATGCAACAGCATCTCTGCCAGACCCACCCCGCCTCTATTGGCCAGTTTGGCGGCCATTTCCGCATCCATCATCGAAGTATAAATTTCCTCAGCCCTGCCACCGCTGATAAACCCCGACCGGTGAATGGTGGCGCGCATTTCTTTAAATAGGTGATTGATAAAAAGCGATTCCATCTGGTGACAGGCCTCAACTAGCTCCGGACCATTTGAAGACCCGCCGGGCGAGCCCTTGCCTGAATTCAGGACTCGTTGCAGCCGGGACGGGGCCACGAGAACCCGATCCGCCACGTTAAAGGGCAATTTGGGTAAGGATACAGGATCGGCCATTAGATAATCTCCAATTCTGCCTGCAGCGCGCCTGCGGCTTTGAGTGCCTGGAAAATGGCAATCAGATCCCGGGGGGACACGCCGAGTGCATTCAATGCTTTGACGACCTCTCCGATACTGACGCCTGATTCCACCAGGAAAATGGGGTTTTTACCTTCTTGAACGACGATCTCGGATTCGGGGGTGACCACGGTCTCCCCGCCGCGTGAAAACGGCAGGGGCTGCGATACATCCTGGGATTCGTTTATCTGAATGCTCAAATTGCCGTGGGCAATAGCGATGGTGGAAATGCGCACATTTTCACCCATGATGACCGTGCCGGTACGCTCGTTGACCACCACCTTGGAAACCATGTCCGGTGTGACTCCCAAACGCTCAATCATGGTGACAAATTGGACCGTATTGCCCGCATAGTTTTGCGGCACTGTTACCCGAATCGAGCCGGCATTCTCCGTTTGTGCCAGCTGGTCGTAAAAAGCGCGATTGATGGCCTGGGCCACCCGGCTGGCGGTGGTAAAATCCGGTTCTTTCAAGGCCAGGGTAAGCGCTTTTTTTTCGTTGAAATTGGAATGCAGCTGTTTTTCCACCAGCGCACCACCGACGACACGCCCCACTGTCGGAAAATTCTTTTGAACCTCATCACCGGAGTTTCCGCTGACCGCGAATCCGCCCGTGCTGACCGGTCCCTGGGCCACCGCATAAACATTCCCATCGGCGGCCCGCAGCGGCGTAAAAAGAAGCGTGCCGCCCTGCAGGTTTTCCGCATCACCGATGGAGCTGACCAGAACATCAAGACGACCACCCAGGCTGGCAAATGGCGGCAGATTGGCCGTCACCATAACGGCCGCCACATTTTCGACATCCTCGATATCCTCGGTCTGGACGGTGACACCCATCTTTTCCAGCAGACTGGCCAACGATTGGATTGTAAACAGGGCGCTATCGCTGTCACCGGTGCCTTCCAAACCGACCACCAGCCCGTAGCCGACCAGCTGATTCTGGCGTACACCTCTAATATCGGCAATATCCTTGATGCGAACCGCAGAGGCATTCGCAACCCAAAAAGTGATGGCGGTCAGAACCCAGAAAACAATTCCGAGCCGTCTAAAAAAGAATGTCACCTTCTTGCATTTTTTCATTTTTATATTTTCCTTGCCGTGCAATTTAAAAGGGCCAGACCGAATTTAGCAGGTTGGCCAGCCAACCCGGCCGCTGGCGGTCATTGACGATCCCGCTTCCGCTGTAGGCAATCTTGGCATTGGAGATAAAAGTGGACAGAATGACATTGTTGTCATTGATGTCACGCGGCCGGATAACGCCGGACAGGATAATCATCTGGGTTTCATTATTAACCAGAATTTCACGCGAGCCGACAATTACCAGATTACCATTGGGCAACAGCTCGGTGACTCGGCAGGTGATAAAAGCGCTGAGGTCTCCGCTGCGTGAGGTGCTACCGGAGCCGTTAAAATCGCTGGACATACTGCCTTTGACCGAAGGGTTTCCGAATGGATTGGGTCGCGGCAGGTCTTTAGGGATATTGTCTAATACCTTATTCTCATACCAGTTCTCGATGCCAAAAAGGGTGTCAATGCCCGCTTCCAGGCTTGAATCCCGCCCGGTTTTCGTATCGGCCGAATTGGTGGCCTTGGAGGACTCTGAAATTTCAACGGTGACGATATCGCCGACCTTGCGTGCTTTGGTATCGATAAAAAAATCATTGAACATGCTGCGACTGGCGTATAGGGAACCGGTTGATTCATAAAAGGAGCCGTCTGATTGTGGCTTGTGTAAGGAAACAGTTTCAATCTGCATTTTGGGTTTAAGGGTCGTGGTTTCCGCCACAGGCGGCAGGCTTTGTCGCGGGGCGGCACAGCCGGCCAGACCGGCAAGCAAACAGAGACAAACCGTGTATCCGATAACATACTGGATTGATTTTGACATCATTGAATTTCCTTTGTTCATTCGATAAAGCGTTTTAAAAATCGACTTTGACCGTGTTGGCGTCTACGACCTGCGCTTGCAATACTTTTTTTGAATCCAAGTTCACCACCGGAATGCGCTCTCCCAGGCGCCCTTTTTTCTTAACCTGTCCGAGGGTCGTAATCTTCAAACTTTCCGACTCGGCGATAATCGTTACGAAATCCCCTCGTTTTACCAGCGGCGGCAGCTCGATGCTTTCAGCCCTTAAAGGGATTTGTGCGCCGACGGCTCTTTTTGTTCGTTTGCCGATCGCCTCATCGGGATCGGAGAGCACATCAGCCGGCAAGTCGGCAAGATCCAAAGTTTGAACCTCAATATCGTCTGCGGCAATGGGTTTGTATCTGCCGAGCGGTTTGCGGGTCACCACAACCGGTCCGAGAAACTCAATCACAGCGGTTGTCCACACCTTCTTTTGAAGGCGCCCGTCGACGCTGAAGCGAACACTGAGCGGGCAGCGGCCCATCAACTGCCGGTTGTGCGGCACCGTCACTTTGTACGTGATACGCCCTTCGGGCAGAATGACGCTTTCCGGTACCCGGAGCTCTTTGATGCGCAGGGTTATATTTCCCTGCGGTGCCTGTTGAATGATATATTCAGAGACGATTTTTTCGATTTCCGCTTTCTGAATTTCAATGTGACTGCGGATGACGTCAATCTTCGGCGGCGCTAAAACAGTAACGGTCGCCAGATCGATATGATGTTGTTCCAGACGCTTTTGCAGGAAATTGAGGTCAAACTGGCGCGTTTCGCCCGGCGAAGGTGCTCTGGCAATCAAAATGTTCTTTAGACGTTGAACAAATCTCGCATCGCCGCCTTCAATCGTTGCAATCTGACCGACTAACACGTCGTCCGCATTGATTTCAACCCGATCTTTAAAACGGATGGTGGTCGTCGGGTTGGCCCAAAGATCGGCGACCGGCAAGACGGCGAAAACCAGCGCCAGGATAAGCAGCAGACCACCCCAAAGTGGATTTGATATTCTCATTTTTACATTCGACATATTCATTTTATTCCATCATCGCTTCAGATTATTGGCCATCTGCAGCATCTCATCGGCTGTGGTAATGACCTTACTGTTGGTTTCATAGGCCCTTTGGGCTGTGATCATATTCACCATTTCATCCACGACGCTGACATTGGACATTTCTAAAAAACCCTGGGCCATTGTGCCCAAGCCTTCTTCGCCGGGTGTGCCGGTAATTTCATCACCGGAGGCATTCGTCGGAGAATACAGGTTTTTTCCCAGACTTCTCAGACCGGCGGGATTAACGAATCGGGCCAGCTGAATGTTTCCGATTTCAACCGGAGTTGCATCACCGGCCTGCACAACAGAAACCGTTCCATCCAAGCCGACCGAGATCGAAATGGTGTCGGTGGGAACGGTTATTTCCGGGATTAAGGGGAAGCCGTCCGGATTGACGATCCGACCATCCGCATCCAGCTTAAATTCGCCGGAACGACTATAACCGGTGTCACCGTTAGGCAGTTCAATTTGAAAAAAGCCATCACCTTCAATAGCCCAGTCGAGCTCGTTTTGGGTATTCTGAAAATCACCCTGGCTGAACATCTTTTGTACAGCAGAAGGCCGGGTACCATGCCCCATTTGAATTCCGGTCGGAACAGTTGTATCAGCAGAGGAGGCCGCCCCTGCCGGACGCATACTCTCGTACAATAAATCCTGAAACTCGGCCCGGCTTTTTTTGAAGCCGGAGGTATTGACGTTTGCAAGGTTGTTTGAAATGACATCAATATTCAGCTCCTGGGCTTGCATTCCGGTAGCTGAAGTCCACAAACTGCGTATCATATTGCCTCCAATGTTCGTTATTTGTTATCTGTTATTCGGTATTCGTAAAGCCGACATTTTCCAAATTTTTACTATTTTCCGGAACCACCACCCATAGCCCTTAACCCATAACCCTTAATATCCCGCTAGGCGGCTTTGCTGACTCCCGCAATCAGCTTGG
>JASFNW010000004.1:0-76998 GCA_050116835.1 Desulfobacterales bacterium | reverse complement strand
CAACGCTCAGATGAGCAGCCGGCATATCAAGCGCCATTGTCAGGTTGACGACGCATCCTGCCGCCTGCTCGAAGCCGCCATCGACAAACTGGGCCTGTCGGCTCGGGCCTACAACCGCATCCTTAAGATTGGCCGTACCATTGCCGACCTGGATGCAAAAACGAATATCAGCTCCGCCCACATCTCCGAAGCCATCCAATACCGCAATTTAGATCGCAGCAAGTCGTTTTAAATAAAGCCCATGATATCTTTGGGGGGGTCAAATCTTGAATTGTGAATTAGAGCGGTTTGCCCATTAAAAATTGTCGCTGTTTTTTAGGTCGAATGGGCATCAGTTGCCGCAGGACCATTACTGCCGCACAAAGCTTGGTGAATGAAATAAGATTTGATACTAGGAAGCAAATTTTCTGCCATAATTCACAATTCAAGATTTGACCCCTTCGAATTGGGGTATTGATTTTTATTTGCGGTTGACGTAAACAATTCAAATATCTGCAACCGTTATGGAGGGCAAATAAAATGGGGCACAAGATATTGGTTGCCTTTGATGAATCGGAAAATGCCAGGCGTGCAGTGGAGTATATCGCTCAGGTCTTTGCACGCGATGCGGAAATTACCCTGTTTAGCGTTCTTCAGGACTCCGCCGCCATCTGTGATATGAACAGCCCTGAACTGACCCCGTATTTTAAGTCCCAACAGAGTACCTTCTGCGCTTTGGAAGACAAAAAAAAGGACGTGGTCAGTGATGCCGGCCAGAATGCGATGGCGTTTTTAGTCGAGAGCGGGTTCCAAAAGGAGCTGATCTCCATTAAAATTGAAAACAAAAAAAACAACGTCGCCAAAGACATCGTTGAAGAAGCCCGGTCGGGATATGACCTGGTGGTGCTGGGCCGCAGGGGGTTGTCCGGCATGAAAGATTATTTTCTGGGAAGCATATCCCAAAAAGTGCTTCACATGGCAACGGATGTTTCGCTGCTGTTTGTCAACTGAAGGCAGCAAACGGGTTTGTTAAAACTGCCGGCAAAAGCGGGACATCCGTTATCGGTATATATTTTGCAATGATTAATTAACAGCAGTATTTCTATAAAGATTCGAACGACCTGATCAACGGCTCCATTTCTTGGCCATTAGTCAAACGCCATCTCTGTTTTCCATTCTTTCCAAACGTTTCCCACCAGATCCGGTCCGGGCTTCAGCGTTGCTTTTCCCGGCCGCCAGCCTGAGGGTGTTGCCTCTTTGCCCTTGCTTTCCCTGACCCATTGGAAAGCCTGAATCTGGCGTATGGATTCATTAACATTTCGCCCGACAGAAGGTGTGAGCACTTCGTAGCCTTGTACAACCCCTTCCGGATCAATGATGAACCTTCCGCGTGTCTCAACACCGGCATCTTCATCAAACACCCCAAACACCTTACCGACTCTTCCCCCCGCATCAGAAAGCATTGGAAAAGGAACACCGCCTTCAACCATTTTTGAGAGTTCTTTGTCGTCCCACATTTTGTGAACGAAAACACTGTCGATACTCATGGAGAGAATTTCCACCCCCAATTTCTGAAACTCAGGAAATTTTTCGGCAACTGCCGAAATTTCAGTTGCTCAGACGAAGGTGAAATCACCGGGGTAGAAACATAGCAGCACCCATTTGCCTAAATATTCCGAAAGTTTTACCGAGACGAATTTTCCTTGTTGATATGCCGGAGCTACAAAATCCGGGGCTTTTTTCCCAATTTGTATCATGGGGGTCACCTCTCTGACGGGTTTGGTTTCATTTGTTGCTGGTTCATCAACTGCCTCTCCGACCGGTCCTCCTGTGGGTCGGGCACAACCGACTTCCATTTCTTCTGCCATAGCCCTCCTCCTTTGGTAAAAGCAAATTTTTTAAAAAAGGCCTAATTCCTACAGGTTTTTTTTCTCGAAAAATCGGAACAACAGAATTGACAGTACGGCAAGCGCAGCAACCACAATCCAATGGTTGATGCCGGTTATCTGAGGGACACTAATTTTTCCGTAGTTTCCGATATTGATGATATGGGCCTTCATATAGGGATAGATCACGGCATACAGAGCGCCGCCGCATAACATTCCGAGAACACCCCACAGGCCATCAATTCTGCCCTCTCCGAGGGCGCCGGCAGCTGTTCCCGGGCAATAACCCAAAAGCCCCCAGCCGATGCCAAAAAGCAGGCCACCGATCACAAGGGCGCCGATGGAAGTCGACTTCATGCTCAGTTTGATCAGGCCCAGATCTTTAAAGAGATAAATACCGATGGCGGCAACCCCGATGGCGCTGAGCATAAATTTTAAGATGGTCATATCCAGGAACCGTAAAGCACCGACCTGTTTATCGTATCTTAATACCTGCGCTTTTTGCAGGAGAAAACCGAAAATGATGCCGGTAATAACACCATAGAACAAACTCATTTCTTATCCCCCTCGTTTACCGTAGATCAGGTTGGCAGAGATCATGCCACCAATAAAGAAAAAAACCAAGGCAATAAAACCACTGACCGAAAGCTGAGCCAGACCGCTCAGCCCGTGGCCACTGGGTCAACCCCCAGCCAGGCGGGCTCCGACCAGGCCGATCGCACCGCCGATGAAGGCGACAATGCCGCGCTTTACCGGATTGGAACCGAATCTTTCGCGCCACATGTCGGGAACCGTTTGAATCTTGAATTCACCGGAAAGCTTCGAAGAAATGAAAGCCCCGATGATGATGCCAACCACGAACAGCAACTGCCAGTTCGGAAGTGATGCGGGACCATACTTGCCTTTTTTGGTTGTGAAATACGCAAACTGAGACGGGTCGATTCCCACCGCTTTTTCAATGACCGACGCACCACGGGCAAACGTAGTTGAAGCGCCGAGGAAATGACCGGCAACCAGAACCGAAAGCACCAATAAAACACCTGCCAGAGCACCAGCAAGATAAGGATTCCAAACTTGTTTCCGCATGGGATCTCCTTTTCTGATGATGGGTAGATAGTTATGGACATATACTCATAACTGAATCCCTGCATAATTGCAATAAAAAAAATTGCGCTAAAATACGATTATCTTGCAGCCCGCATTCAGGTATCGCCGCATGCTGGGATGGCCTGACATTTCATCCAAAAAGGGTAATCCTTCTTAAAAATCGGGTAAGCCAACGGTGGTTTGCTGATTTTTGTGTGTTGAAAATCTCCTTTTATTGCATTTGAAAGGGAGTGGCTATCTCTTCACCTGCAACAATTTTGTTGAGCGTCTCTTCGATTTCCATTTTTGTTGCCATGCCGATGATTTGATCAACTACCTTGCCATCTTTAAAAAGAAGCAGGGTCGGGATGGCCTTAATACCGTAATTGGTGGGAGTTACGGGGTTTCCATCAATATTGCACTTTGTAAAACTAACTTCTCCGTCAAATTTTGAAGCAAGCTCTTCCACAACAGGCCCGACGGCTTTGCAGGGTCCACACCATGGGGAACAAAAGTCTACTAGTACCGGTTTGTCGGCCTGCAACACTTCGGTGTCAAAATTGGTTTCATTAATTTCATGAATATCCTATGAATAGAACAGACACTGCTTTTTTTCATGCAACCGAGACCGTCTATAAAAAGGCTAAAATACATCCTTTTGACACAAAAGGGTAAAAAATGTACCCAAAATGCATCATTTTTGCTAAGGTAATCAGAAATCAACCGCCTCTCAGACCGCGCTGTGGTTGCACTCGAATCTGTACCCGACATCATTCTGAGGCACAAAACTGACCTACCCGTCTGTAAACATGGCCTTAAGGGGGCATCGAAAATGGAGCCGAGGAAACCACCCAGGGAAGATCAATACCTGACGATTTTAGACAGCATCGCTGATGGTGTCTTCACGGTAGACTTAGACTTCCAGATTACATCCTTCAATCGTGCTGCCGAAGAGATCACCGGCTTTTCACGGAATACAGCCATCGGTCAGGCCTGTTCGGATGTATTCAAGGCTGACGTGTGCTCGGATGCATGCATTCTCAAACAGGCCCTCAAAGAGCAAAAAGCGATCGTGCACAGGCCCGTATACATCATTCGAACCGATAAAAAACGCATTCCCATCAGTGTCAACGCAACGCTGTTGCGCAACAAAGCCGGTCATGTGATCGGCGGCGTGGAAACCTTCAGGGACTTAACGTCGGTTCAGAAGTTGCGCAAAGCGCTGCGCAAGCAACATTCATTCAACGACATTGTCAGCAAGAATGAGAAAATGAATAAAATATTTTCCATCTTGCCGCGAATTGCCGAAAGCAACAGCACCGTACTCATCGGGGGGCAAAGCGGCACCGGCAAAGAACTCATTGCCAGAGCCATTCACAACCATAGCCCCCAAAAAGACGGGCCTTTTGTCACCGTCAACTGCGGCGCCCTGCCGGATACGCTGTGTGAATCGGAATTGTTCGGTTACAAGGCCGGTGCCTTTACAGATGCGAAACGGGATAAGCTCGGCAGGTTTGCCCTGGCGCAAAACGGCAGCATCTTTCTGGACGAGATCGGCGATATATCACCGGCAGTTCAAATTCGACTGTTGAGGGTATTGGAAAACCGCGTCTATGAGCCCCTGGGGTCCACCAAAACCATTGAGACCAATGCCAGGGTCATTGCTGCCACTCATCGCAACCTCGGAGAGCTTGTCAAACAGGGCACATTCCGAGAGGATTTATATTTTCGAATCAATGTCATCCGGCTGTCGTTGCCGACCCTTGCTGAAAGAAAATCCGATATTCCCCTACTGATCGATCATTTCATCGAGCGGTTCAACCACATTCACGGCCGCAATATCCTCGGTAGCACCCAGGAAGCCATCGCGGCCATGTTGATGTATCCCTGGCCGGGCAATGTCCGTGAGCTGGAAAACGCAATTGAGCATGCTTTTGCGCTATGTCAGGAGGACTTGATCCAGATGGCGCATCTGCCGGAGGATGTCATCCCCGAAAACGGCTCCATAGTGGTCACGACCGGCTTGACGTTAAAAGAAGTTGAAAAACAAACAATTGAGCAAGCCTTAAAAAGAAATTCCTGGAAAAGAGTTAAAACAGCGCGCGAGCTGGGCATCAATAAAAATACACTGCGCTATAAAATAGAGCGTTACGGCATCAATACCGAAAAATAAGATAACATTTCGAATCCTCGTAAGTCATCGTTTCCCATCCCAGCCTCAGAAACAAGTCGGTATGCATTTTCTTACGTCTTGCAGTTTCTTTCCTCCGGGGTTCCCCTTTATTTTGGGTTAAAAATATACCCGGATATTTAGAGTCAGGGTATATTTATAACCCATATTAACCCGGTTTTCAGGTGGATTGAAACCGCTCACCGATATTTATCATGTTTTATCAGATAGTTATATTTTATGGACAGACGCTGGCATGTGTATTGCTGCATCATTGATTATCATCAACAATTCTCTCTTTTACAATTGATTATCATCAACAATTCTCTCTTTTACAATCGAGGCCACCATGAAATCCCTGATGTTAACGGCCAGTAGTATCTTTGCTTTGTTTTTTTTACTCGTTGTTCCAGGAAATATGTCGCTGTCGGTTGGAGCGAGCGAGAATCACTGCTTTACCTGCCATACGAATCCCCGCAAACTGATCCAGATAACCCGCGAAATTGCACAAGCACAGAAGGATAAGCCGGGAAAGTCTTCAAAGATAGAGGGTGAGGGCTGAGGTGGTGATGTGGAGCCGTTGGCTCCGCACGAAAAAATTTACGTGGACAGTGAAATCGCAGAAGACGAATATCACGGTGAGCTCGGCTGCGACGAGTGCCATGGCGGCAACCCCAACGATCCGGACTGGAAAACCGCCCACGAGGGCGTGGTAAAAGATCCCTCTTACCCGGATGCTACGTCGTCCTGCGGGGAGTGCCATGAGGATATCGCCGAGCACTACACCAGCAGCCTTCACATCAGCCTGGCGACTTTCAAAAAGGTGACCGAAAAGCGCCTCGGATCGGCACCGGCCATGCGGGACAAGCTCACTGAAGCCAGAGCAGCACATTGTGATGGCTGCCACAGCAGTTGCGGCCAGTGCCATATCAGCCGCCCGGAATCCGTCGAAGGGGGGCTTCTGGAGGCGCATCTCTTTCAAAAAAGACCGCCGATGCAGCAGGTCTGCACAGCCTGTCACGGCAGCCGATTAGAAAAGGAGTATTTTGGGAAAAACAAAGGGATCCCACCCGATATTCATAAAGAAAAATATTTCAAGTGCAACAAATGCCACACCGCAGAACAGATGCACGGGGACGGCAATCAATATGGCAACCGATACGAGGTTGAAAACAGTCCCAAGTGTCTCAGCTGCCATGCGGAAATCTACAGCGATAAATCCGAAAATGCCTCCCAGCACAACGATCATAAAGGCAAACTCAGTTGTCAGGTGTGTCATTCCATGCCTTACAAGAACTGCTACGCCTGCCATGTCGGTCGCGATGAACAGGGTCTGGCTTATTATAAAACCAAAGGATCGATGCTGAGCTTTAAAATCGGGCGCAATCCATTGCAAAGTGAAAAGCGGCCCGAGAAGTTTGTCACGGTCCGGCATGTCCCGGTGGATCCGAATACGTTTAAATACTACGCCGACATCAAGCTGGCGAATTTCGATGCGTTGCCCACATGGAAGCTGGCGACGCCTCACAATATCAGACGTCAAACGCCCCAAAACAAATCATGCAATTCCTGTCATGGTAACAATCAGCTTTTTCTGAGTAAAAATGACGTGAAACCCGAATATTTTGAAGCCAATGCGAAGGTGATCGTACCGCCGGAGATGGTACCGCAGAAGGTTGATGAATAGGGTGCGGTTTGGCCAAAAAAAAGGAGGTGTCATGAAAAACAAGCATTCATACATTCTGATTCCGGCCCTGGTGCTTTCCCTGATCATCGTCGGCTGCGCCTCACAAAAAGCCTCACAAAAAGCAATGACCACCGAAGAGATGGTGGCCGAGGCCAAAGAATCGATCTGTGAGGTTACGGTTTCGGAAGCAAAAGAATTGCTGGATAAGGGAGGCTATCTTTTTTTAGATTGCCGCGAGCCCAAAGAGTACAAGATGGGTCACGTTCCAGGGGCAGTGAATATACCCAGAGGGCTGATTGAATTTAAAATCCCTAACAAGGTACCGGACAAAAGCACCCACATTGTCATGTACTGCAAAAAGGGGGGACGGGGATGCCTGGCCGCCTGCACCCTCTGCCGAATGGGCTACGAAAACGTCATGAATATGGACGGCGGATGGCTAGCCTGGGAAAAAGCAGGATATCCTGTTGAATAAGCCCGCGAGGCGCTGATGGGTCCCAGAGGAAACGCATGCAGCGCTGAAATCAGGCGCACATTTTGAATCCACTGAGATCGGATTTTTGATTGTAACTATTGGTGGGCTCGCCTTTGGATGTCGTAGCGCAGGATTTTGCGCCGCAGGGTGTTTTTATCAATTCCCAGCTCACGGGCGGTGGCCATTTTACGCCAGTGGTTGTGGTTCAGTGCCCGAATGATGGCCTGCTTTTCGATTGCCTTGAGAGATGTTTCGGCGGGCAAACGGAGCGGCTCATTTTGGGGATGGATCTGCTCAGGCAGATGCGCCAGCCGAATCAATTCGTCCAGGCATAAAACAAAAGCGTGCTCGATGGCATTTTCCAGCTCACGCACGTTGCCCGGCCAATCATACAGTGCCAAAGCCGCCAGCGCGTCCGGGGATATGCCCACAATTTGTTTGCCGGTTAGGGTGTTAAACCGCTCGATAAAATAATCCACCAGCAGGGGAATATCTTCTTTGCGTTCCACCAGGGGCGGCAGCTTTAACCCCACCACATTGATCCGAAAATAGAGGTCTTGCCGAAATTGACCGGCCACAATCATTTCTTTCAGATTGCGGTGGGTGGCGGCGATGACCCGGGCTTTCATCTGCTGTGTCGTCGTCGCGCCCAGAGGCGAAAATGTGCGATTTTCTAAAACGCGCAGCAAACGGATCTGCATGGCAGGTGAGATATCGCCGATCTCATCCAGAAAAATGGTCCCGTCCTGGACCAGCGCAAAGCGGCCCGGCTTGTCTTGTTTGGCATCGGTGAAGGCGCCGGCCTGGTAGCCGAAAAGCTCTGACTCAATCAGGGTATCGGGCAGTGCACCGCAATTGACGGCCATAAAAGGGGCCTTGCTCCGCTGGCTGTGATTGTGTATGGCCCGGGCAAACAATTCTTTGCCGGTTCCGCTGGCGCCTTCGATCAGGACCGTGCTGTGGCTGTCGGCCACCTGCGGCAGAATGGAAAACAACTGCGACATTTTATGATTTTTGCTGACGATATCATCAAATGAGTGCTTATTCGATAATTCGCGCCGCAGTTTGTTCAATTCCGATAAATCACGAAAGGTTTCCACCCCCCCGATCGCATTTCCCCGATCATCCCGCACAATTCCGGTCGTCAAACTGATGGGGATGCGTTTATTATCTGCCCGCAAGATGAACACGGGCACATTGCGGCACGGCTTTCCGGTTTTGAACGTTTTTTGGATCGCGCACCCGGACTCGCAGACTTCCGCCCGCATGACCTCAAAACAATGGCGACCGATAGCTTCTGTTTGTTTTACCCGGGTAATTTTTTCGGCTGCCCGATTAAACGAGGTAATGATCATTTTGCGGTCGACAGTGAGCACACCATCGGTGATGCTGTTGAGGATGGATTGGTAATCGGTATGTTTAGAAGCGCCGGGGGTATTCATTACCGCTCTCCTTATCAAGAAGGTGAGAATTGTTCCTTCAATACTTTTTAATGGATGCGATTTGTTCCCTTGTAGGGCAGTTTGCCCCATATGTCAATACAAATTTTTAATGACATAAAGCCTATCTCTCATAATATTGGCAGCTTATTGCGTAGCCCGGTTGCTGGCATGGATATTGCCAATAAGACCATAAAAAGGTCGTACAAATAGGCGGGTGGTTTGGAAAAAGGAGATTTTTGCGTCTCTCTGGGAGGTCTGTCCGAATCGCCTCTATCATTGCCAATCAATTAACAGAAAGGAGGCGCATATTGCCAAACAAAAATCTATTCACATCTAAACGTTTTTGGTTGCTGACCGTTTGTTTGATCTGCGCACTGGGGGTGCTGCTGGTTATACAGAGCCCGAGCGTAGTGGCCGGTGATAAAGCCAAAAATATGGATCACATGAAAGCCTACCAGGTGTATCAGGCAAAATGCACGGGTTGCCATGACTCGGTCGCCAATCCCGAGCTGCCGGGACGAACCCGGGACGACTGGCACCTGGTGGTTAACGTAATGCACGGCTACGGTTTGGACCTGTCCCTGCAGGAAAGCGAGATGATCATCGACTTGCTCTATGACCTGCGCAAAGGACTCGAGCGCGAAGCCGGTTAGACAGTCCGTATTTTAAAATTATTCACGCATAAGGAGGAATTCGCATGAAACGAAGAACCTTTTTAAAATCAATTGCCGCCACCGGTGCGGCAGCCTCGATGGGCAGTGCGGCCAACTTCATGCTGCCGCGCAAGGCGCATGCTAAGAAAAAGCTCGATATTGGCGAAATCAAAAGCGTGCGCATCGATGTGCTGACTGAGACCAGCTGGTTTAATAATGATATGTTTAAAAAGGACATTGTGGACTACGGCGGGGCCATGACCAACCAGTACACCATCCCTTGGCAATGGGACAATGCAGGCGGCTATTCGGCCCTGATTACGGTGACAACTCTGGATGGCAACGAGCGCAAAATTTTGATGGACACGGGTTGGAACAACGACTGGATGGATTATATCTATGATGAGAAAAGCGATGTTGGCAATATGCTCACAAAAGGCGAAATTGAACTGATGGTCCTCTCCCACTGGCATCTGGACCATCTCTGGGGCATCGAATCAACGCTCAAACGCAAACAGGATATCCCCATGTACGTGCCCAAAACCCATTACCCGGAAGATATGGCCTTATTAAAAGACAAGGCCCATCATAAAGCCAAGGACAAAAATACCGGCGAGATGATGCACATTTGCAAAAATGATTATCCCCACAAGGGCAAATTGGTGCAATGCGACCCGGACGGTGAAAAAGGTGAAGGTATTTATCGTCTGATGCCCGGGGTGGCGGTTAGAATGTTTGATGTCCCCATTTTGTTGCGGGTGCGCGGGGAAAACGTCTTGTATTTCAATGTCAAGGATAAAGGAATCGTGACGGTCACCGGATGCTGCCATCCGGGCATTCTGTCCCTGTTTTCTTATGCGCGTAAAAACTTCAAGGATTATCAGCCCTACGGCTGCTACGGCGGGCTGCACATTTCCCTGTTTGAAACCTGGGAGCCCAAATTCGATGACATCATCAAAGGCGTCAAGGCCTTCAAGATTCAAAAGCTGGGGTGCAATCACTGCACCGGCTGGATCTGGGCCGAAAAGGCCGCTGCAGCCGGGGTGCCGGTGGTCAAGGGTACGGACAAGTACAAGGAATACAAGCAAACCTCTGCCGTGGCGAAAGCCAGCAACGTTTTTCTGACCAACGGCGATCATGTCGTTTTTTAAACAGTCCCATGGGCAGCATGAAACGAAGAGAAAAGAGCCGTCACCATGCGGTTTCTTTTCTCTTCTTGACCATCAACATGTTAGATAGGTGATTTTATGAATACCACTATAAACGCAGAGAAAAGGTTTAATTACGGATTTGGGCTCATCAACTTTGTGGTGGTCTTCGGAATTGTGTGGCTGCTGTGGTACATTTTCATGAATCCGAACACCGTCATGAAGCTTTACACCCCCATGTACGGATTTGCCCTGCTGGTGGTGATGTTGTCGTCGATCGTGCTGGTCGCCAATGTGGCCGGCTATTACCCTTTTGCAAAACCCTCAACCGACGGCAACCGGGTCGGTCGCGGTATTTTGCTGACCGTGGTGGCCTTTGTTTTGATGCTGTTTATCCATTATGTGATATTCTGGTATTTTATCGGCAAATTGGGCATTGCCTATTTCAGCCCTCAATCAATTGTTGCTGCAGGGGGCACCGGAGCTGAGCCCTATGTGGCGCGTGAAAGCACCTCGACGGCCATTGTTTATTTTTTTACCGCCTTTCTGTGGGTCGCGCTATTCTGGAATCTGGGCTTCGGAAGCTGGCCGTGGCAAAATGTGGGGCGTGGCACCCTGGCGTGGTCACGCCTGTTTGCGATCCTGGTTTTTGTCAGCCTCATTTACATCATCTTGTTTCATCCCCATGTCTGCTACCTGTTTTATCCGGCCCAATCCAAAGCCGGCGTGTCGCCCTGGTGGGAGGGATTTTGCGAGACCGGCAGTGCCTTTGTCGGGCTGGGGTTGGTACTGTGCTCTTTATTCTGGATTGTGGCCTCCAGTCTTCTCTGGGAAGGCAAACCTTGGTCACTCATGGACAAAGACGGCGAGGGTAACTTTGTCAAAGGGATTGTCACCTTTGCGGCCACGCTCGTCATGGGCTGGATTATGATGTGGATCCTGCTCAAAATTTTTACCGCGGTCTGGGACGAACCGTTTATGGGCGGTCAATACACCGACGGCCCTGATTTTCGGTTTATCCATGCCGGCGAGGTGGCCGGATTTTTCATCCTGGCCGCATTTATTCTGAAAAACTACTTCGGCAATTTTCCCAACATGGCCAATATCTGGGCACGGGCGATCATTCGCACCGCCATTGCCGTTGCCGGCGGGCTATTGTTTTATGCCTTTTATTATTCGCCCCTGGCCACGTTTTTTCTGGCCAAAGTGCCCGGTTTTGCCCAGCCGGGGGATACGCCGCTGGTCTGGATCCTGTTGTTTTTAAGCATCATCATGATCCAGAGTGAATTTTTCGCGGGCTGGCCGTTGAAAAAGCAGGAAGAATAACATGGTGGATCAAAACAAACGTCTTTTTTTCAGGCGCGGCTGGCTGCGCCAGGTGGGGAAGGTGGTTTCCGGCTTCCAGGAAGGCATGCGCGAGGCCGAGCAGCAAGACACTTTTGAGCGCTATTTTGAATCATACGAATCCAGTTATGCCCTGACCCTGGCCTATCCGGACGATATATTGTTGGAAACCGCCAAACGACACGGAATCGAAACCGAAGGGCGCGAAAAAAACGACATCGTCAAGGAGCTTTTTAAAAAACACGGTGGGGGCGAATATGGATCTTGACAGCTTTTTTCGTACTAAAGTGGAAAGCCTGTTGATCACCGCTTCCTGGGTCGAGCAGGTGCAAAAAATGCTCGACCTTGCCGGCGTCAGTCAGGTCTGGGCAGACCGGCCGGAGTGGTATGTCTGGATCGACGGCGCCTCCGGGGTTTATGCACTGGTCTTTGAGGAAGGTGAGGCCATCCAACCCGCCGATCAGACCCTGTATGCGGGCCGATTTGCGGTCAAATGCTATCCCTATGTTTCGGCCGGGGTGTTTAATGCATTTTCTCCCCGGGAACGGGAAATTGTCAACAGTGACCTGTTCGACCACACCCATACGCCGCGGCTGGAGACACAACAAGAAATACCCGAGGCCTTTTTTGCGATCGGCAGCATCTCATTTGCTTTGGATGCTGCCGAATCAGTTGCGCTGTTTACCTTTGACAGCCTTGATTTTCTGAGATGGTCGTCCTTAAGCGCAGAAACCGGTTCAGCAAATCATCTGCCTGAAAAAAGCCGCATTCGCAATATACCCGGTTGGCAAATCGGATATCCCCTTTTTGACCGCCTGGTTAGCCTGTACGCCTTTTATGCAAAACAGCCACCGGCCTTTATCGGTGCAACCCGTTCTCCGGGGTTTGAAACCATTATTGGACCCCATCAAACCCCGGCGAGTCGGGTGTGCACTGACATCCAGCAATGGTCGACCAGCGTGCTGTTTGCAAATCCAGTCGACACTAATACATGGGTGCACACCCTCTGGCACTCACAGCTGGAATCCGAAGAGCAAATCGTTTTTCAACATGCAGGTAAGCATTGGGCTTGCAGTAACCCTGCAGGCAACGAATTCCCGCCTGTTGGCATCAATCCCCTCTGGTGGGATCTGGCACACGCAGATTTAAAATCTGAACTCGCATCCACCTGCGGTTGCGCAGATCACGAACATCATGCGTGTGAAGCTGAATAAGGGTAACGGTAGGTTTATATCACTTGAGAAATTTTGACTTTAATCGGTAGCAAAGCTTGCGATTGGCAAGCCTCTTTAAGATATGAAAATCCATGGAAAGAGTGGCGATACCGGTATTTGAATCGCGGGTCTCCCCTGTACTGGACGCATGCCAGCGCATGGTGGTGGTGGACATAGAAAAGGGCTGTGAAATCCGCCGGCAGGAACTGAATCTTGACAAAATGTCCATCCATGAACGCATCGAGGTCATGGCTCGCTGGGGAATCCGCAAGATAATCTGTGCCGGGGTCAGTGATGTCATGTGCCGATTTTTAGCCGGTAAAAATATTGCTTTAATCAGCGGTATTGCCGGCGAGCTTGAAAAAATTATCGATGCCTATCTCTGCAACCGTCTGGGCGACGCCTGTTTCATGATGCCGGGCAAGCATGACGGAACAAAAGCCTAATCACCTACCCTTCTGCTAAAACAGAATTATCTTGTCCTCTCATTTTACCCTTGCCATTTTTTAAAGTCACACTCCTGGTTGAAAAAATGTTCGGATGCATTTAAGATCCGCTGATAAAAACATCCTACAACGCGCTTAAAAAAACAATTCTTATCTATCAAAATGTCCGGGAATAAATCTGAAAACCAACTTGCAAAAACAGCTGCCAGAGGGATCAAGGACACTTTTGTTAGCTACCGGACCCGGTTTGACGGGGTCACCTCCCGCGCTCAATCACGGTTTCAGGCACTCGACTGGCAGGGCATGCGTACTGATGCGGCCGCCAGACTGGATATCTACAAAAATGAAGTCGACAAAATTGAGCGCAGCATTCGGCAGTTACTGGGTGACCAAATTGAAGACAAACCGCTCTGGGCAAATTTAAAGGCCAGGTATGCCGGGCTGGTGAGCGCACGTTCGGACCGCGAGCTGGCTGAAACCTTTTTTAATTCGGTTACGCGTCGCATTTTTGCCACCGTCGGCGTTGACCCGCAAATTGAATTTGTCGACCCAGATGGAGCCCCGCCCCCCGCTCAGGTGCATGCCGATGTATACCGCTCGTATCCCGGTGGCAACTCTACCACAGGCCTGATCCGACAGATTCTGGCTGATTATCCGTTGAAAAACGGATTCGGGAACCTCGACCGAGACGCCGCGCAGGTGGCTGCTAAAGTTGAAGCCCATCTGGGCGAAAAGGGACTGGCGGCTGCAATTGATGACCGCATTGAAATGATAGAGACCGTTTTTTATCGCGGGATGGGCGCGTATGTTATCGGCCGGATGTTCAGCGGACGCAAGCTGATTCCACTCGCCATTGCGTTTGTGAATTCATCTGAAGGCATCACCGTGGATGCTGTCCTTTTGCAGGAAAATGATATCAGTATACTATTCAGTTTTACACGCTCTTATTTTCACGTGGAATCGGCAAGCCCACATAAATTGATCGGCTTTCTCAAAACCATTATACCGCTGAAGCGCATTGCTGAACTATATACGGCGATCGGCTTCAACAAACACGGCAAAACCATGCTTTACCGTGAACTTCTGGGCCACCTGTCAGAGTGCCGGGCGGAACGCTTCGAAATATCGCCTGGAGAAAGCGGCCTGGTGATGATTGTTTTTAACATGCCCAATGACAATCTGGTATTTAAGCTCATGAGAGACCGCTTCGGTCGGCCCAAAAAAACTACCCGGCAGCAGGTGAAAGAAAAATACCGCCTGGTATTCGAGCACGATCGCGCCGGCCGCTTGATCGATGCGCAGGACTTTGAATTTTTAAAATTTGACGACTGTTTTTTTGCACCGCAACTGCTGGCCGAGCTGCAAGCTGAAGCCGTTCAAACCGTAAAGATCGAAAATAATCATGTGATCCTATCCCATACCTATGTCGAACGCCGGGTGACGCCTTTAAATATTTACCTGCAAAAAGCTGAACCGGAAGCTGCCCGCAGGGCCGTAATCGACTTTGGCGCTGCCATCAAAGATTTGGCTGTCAGCAATATCTTTCCAGGCGATATCCTCTTAAAAAATTTTGGCGTCACGCGTCATGGGCGGGTGGTATTCTATGACTACGATGAACTGTGCCCGCTGACGACCTGTAATTTTCGTAAAATACCGCAACCGGTCAGCTATGAAGATGAGCTGGCTTCAGAGCCCTGGTATGTCGTTGGGGAAAACGATGTATTCCCGCAAGAATTCAGACATTTTTTGGGGCTGTCCGATCATTTATTGCAAATCTTTTTAGATCACCATTCCGATCTACTGGATGTCGATTTCTGGCAGAATGCCCAGGCTTCCATACGGGCCGGTGAGCACCGCCATATTTTTCCATATGCTCAAAGCCGACGGCTTAACACAGGTCACTCTTAAAAATGCATCTAACGCCCAAGGGCTGTGTTAAAATTAAGAAGTTCAAATTAAAGGTGGCCGTTGACTTCGACTCAATTCGAGCTTAAAGTCTTCATCAAAGTATTAGGCTCTGCAAAGGAGGAATATTGATCATGAGCGGCCTAGTTAAGGTTGATGACATAGAAGTACTTGGACCCGTTGACGAAGCGTTTTCTCAAATTCTAACGCCTGAAGCCCTTCAATTCGTTGGCGCCCTGGCGCGTGAATTCGAAGCGCAACGCAAATCGCTTTTGCAAGACCGTCAAAAGCGACAGAGCGAAATCGATGGCGGAAAGCTCCCGGACTTTTTACCGCAAACGCGGGAAATTCGAGAAAGCGACTGGAAGGTGGCACCGATTCCGGATGATCTGAAGGATCGGCGGGTGGAAATCACAGGACCGGTGGACCGCAAAATGATTATCAATGCGCTCAACTCCGGTGCCAGCACGTATATGGCGGATTTTGAAGACTCGCATTCACCCACCTGGAAAGGAACCATCGAGGGACAAATCAACCTGTATGATGCAGTTCGAGAAACGATTTCGTTCATCAATCCGCAGGGCAAACAGTATAAACTGAATCCAAAAATCGCCACCCTGATTGTCAGACCCCGGGGCTGGCATCTGGTTGAAAAACACGTCACCGTTGACGGCGAGCCGATTTCAGGCAGCATATTTGATTTCGGGCTTTATCTTTTCCACAATGCAAAGGCCCTGCTGGCCAAAGGAACCGGACCCTATTTTTATCTGCCCAAAATTGAAAGCCATCTGGAAGCCCGGCTGTGGAATGACATCTTTATTCGCGCCCAGGAAACGATTGGTATCCCTGCCGGGACCATCAAGGCCACCGTTTTGATTGAAACCATTTTAGCCGCATTCGAAGTGGATGAAATCATCTATGAGCTGAAAGAGCATATGGCCGGTTTAAATTGCGGCCGCTGGGATTATATCTTCAGCTTCATCAAGCGTTTTAGAAATGTGCCGGGCTATATCTTCCCCGATCGCGCTCAAATTACTATGACCCGCCATTGCATGCACGCCTATTCCCTTCTGGTCATTAAAACCTGCCATCGACGCGGCACCCATGCTTTGGGCGGCATGGCAGCCCAGATCCCCATCAAAAATGCCCCTGACGCTAATGCGGCTGCCCTGAAAAAGGTGCAGGAAGACAAAGTCCGCGAAGCACGCGATGGTCATGACGGCACCTGGGTGGCTCATCCGGGCCTGATGCAAATTGCCAAAGATGAATTCGATAAGATCATGCCGCAGCCCAATCAGATTGTAAAACTGCGCGAAGATGTCACCGTAACCGCAGCGGACCTGTTGAAAGTGCCTGAAGGCACCATTACCGAAGAAGGGCTGCGCACCAACATCGATGTTGGCATTCAATACATGGCCAACTGGCTCAGCGGCCTGGGCTGTGTTCCCATTTACAACCTGATGGAGGATGCCGCTACGGCCGAGATTTCCCGAACCCAGGTATGGCAATGGATTCATCATCCCGATGGGGTGCTGTCCGACGGCCGCAAGGTAACCCTTGAGATGTTCCGGGAAGTCATGGCTGAAGAAATGCGAAAAATTAGACAAACGGTT
This sequence comes from Desulfobacterales bacterium, assembly GCA_050116835.1. Classification (GTDB taxonomy): domain Bacteria; phylum Desulfobacterota; class Desulfobacteria; order Desulfobacterales; family JAHEIW01; genus JAHEIW01. The sequence continues at coordinate 59,950 of JASFNW010000004.1, read as the reverse complement.
GGAGAAGAGCGCTTTGCCTCGGGCAACTATGAGCTGGCCGCCCGCCTTTTCGACGACATTATTGCCAATGAAGAGCTGGAAGAATTTTTAACGCTGCGTGCCTACGAGCATTTGGACTAATTTTTGACATGCGATAGTCAAAGGCATAACGAAAGGATAACCGATCATGCCAAAAACCATTGAAGAAAAGGCCATGGAACTGTGTGAGCGGCTTTCATGTCACGAAATCGATGTCGATGATGCGGCCATCATGCGTGACGAATGGGAAAACGATCCGCGCTGGAAAGGCGTTATCCGACCGTATACGCCCGAGGAGGTGCTGGCACTGCGGGGGACGCTTAAAGTCGAATATACCTTTGCCACAGCCGGTGCCAAGCGGCTGTGGTATCTGCTGCAGAACGAGGATTACATTCCGGCCCTGGGCGCGCTGACCGGCAACCAGGCCGTGCAACAGGTGGAAGCCGGCCTTAAGGCTATTTACCTGAGCGGGTGGCAGGTGGCAGCCGACGCAAACCTGGCCGGTGAAATGTACCCCGATCAGAGTCTTTATCCGGCCAACAGCGTTCCCGAAGTCGTGCGCCGAATCAACAATGCCCTGCGGCGGGCCGACCAGATCCAGGTGCTCGATGGTCGCAAACGCGGCCCTTACTGGTTTGCGCCCATCGTTGCCGATGCTGAAGCCGGCTTCGGCGGCCCTTTGAATGCGTTCGAGTTGATGAAACAGATGATCAATGCCGGGGCAGCCGGGGTGCACTTTGAAGACCAGCTGGCATCCGCCAAAAAATGCGGCCACCTGGGCGGTAAAGTGCTCGTGCCCACCCAGGAATTTATCACCAAACTCATCGCGGCCCGCCTGGCTGCCGACGTCTGCGGGGTTCCCACAATTCTGGTCGCCCGCACCGATGCCGATGCCGCCCGGCTGCTCACCAGTGATATCGATGAGCGTGACCGGCCGTTTATCATCGACGATAACCGCACCCTAGAGGGTTTCTATCCCATAAAAAATGGGGTTCAAGCTGCAATCGCCCGCGGCCGGGCCTACGCTCCGTATGCGGATCTGGTATGGTGTGAAACGTCAACACCCGACCTGGAACAGGCCAAGCAATTTGCCGAAGGCATCCGGGATGCGTATCCGGACAAATTGCTGGCCTATAATTGCTCGCCTTCTTTTAACTGGAAAGGCAACCTGGGGGACAGTGAAATCGCCAATTTTCAACGGGAGCTGGGCGCCATGGGGTACAGGTTTCAGTTTGTCACCCTAGCCGGTTTTCATGCCCTTAACCTGGGCATGTTTGAACTAGCGCTCAGTTACCGTAAAGAGGGCATGAAGGCCTACTCCGAATTTCAGCAGCAGGAATTTGCGCATGGCACAGAAGATGGTTACATGGCCATTACCCACCAGAAGTTTGTCGGCACCGGCTATTTTGACCGGGTCATAAGCTGTGTCACCGGCGGTGGGAGTTCCGTGGAGGCTCTGGAGGAGTCCACCGAAAAAGCCCAATTTTGACCTAATGCCAACGGGAAATAACAGGGTTGGCTGAAAAACTTTAGATTTAGAAATGAAGTAACAGGCAGGTAAAATTAAGGGGGAGGACAGTGACGTCCTTCCCCCGATTTTTTTTCTAATTTAGGCCGCCGACGGCGATTTCAACCCGCCGGTTTTGGGCCCTACCCTCTTCGGTATCATTGCTTGCAACCGGATTGGCCTCGCCGTAATAGGTCACGACGATCCGCTCGCGACTGATGTTGTGCGTGTTCATAAGATAGTTTGCAGCACTGTCAGCTCTGCGTTGAGAAAGGCCCAGATTATATTCCTCGGTTCCGATACTGTCCGTGTACCCGACCAGCTGGACGTAAGCACTGGGGTTATTTTGCAGAAACATTCCGACCTCATCCAACTCACTTTGAAACTCCGGACGGATATCGGATTGATTAAATTCAAATAGACCATTATTCGCCCTCAGACCTGCGATTCTGGCCTCGGTGGTCGTTTCCACCACCGCGGAGGCCTTGACCGTGTACAACGCTCCGGTCATGTATTCCGGATTGTTGATGAAGGCCTCGATGGGAATAACGCGCGAACAGGCGTTGGCTTTGGCCATATCACCCAATCGCTTTTCGGCCTGCCAATTCGTTGCGCTGCTGATCATATAGAAACAGACATCGTTGGATTGCGCCAATTCCCGGGTGTACGCCTCGGGCACTTTGACACCCGTATGTTGGTCGAAGGTGCCGTCGCTGAAGATAAAAACGGCAGTCTTACCGGACAACTTTTCCAGTATCGGCTCAATGTCACGAATTCCTGTCGGCAAAGGTGTGCGACCCTTGGGCTCTGCCGGCAGGCTGTCAATGGCTGCGGAAAACTTCGCCGGATCATAGGGCCCCATGGGGTAGACTTCTTGAAACGGCGTATAGAGGTACAAACCGGCATTGTAACCCAGATCCGGCAGCACTTTTTGTCGCTCTGCCAGGATTTTCCTGACAACGTCGTATTTGGTTTCTTTGGTACCTTTGTTGACAAATTCTTTCATCGAGCTCGAAGAATCAAACAGAATAAGAAAATTGTCAGCTGTTTTGATAAAATCTTCTTTCTGCACCACTTTTTCAACAATATCTTTCTCCGTGATGATCTCTGCAGCTGGAATTGTGCTGGCAAAAAAACCGACCAGCGCGATTGCGATGACCATCGGGAAAGTAAAAGCTTTATACTGCATAATTACACCTCCTTTTATGGGGTCATTATAAGGGCAAGCAGCACAATGTGCTGATGAGTTATAACCTAAAAATTACGAATGACATTTCTGTGTAAAGCTAAATAGACAAGTGGTTGTATCGTTAACTTTGTTGCAAAATCGGTAAGGTAAAAAAGCACCTAAAAAAAACAATGGGAAATAATAATGCCCGCTTCCGGTTTTGTCTACCTCTTCTGGAAAAAAAAATGACGGAACTTATATCGTGTTATTTCTCTAGCTTAAAAGCGAAGGTGGAAAGATAAATGGATCTTTGGTTTTCTTCTTTTTTACTTTTAGCTGATCAGATGCAAAAGAATTGAATACGCTACATCTACGAAAAACACCTGAAATGGGTCGTGCAGCAGAAAAGACAATCGGGTCGGATTACAATCGTTGGATCAGATACAGGTAAGCGGGCAGCCGGCTTTTGGTTTTGATCTCGACAAATTGACGCAGCAGCTGGCTGTGGTTGCGGCTGGTATTTAAGGGTGACAGGTAAATAGCGCCTTTGCTGTACGGTCGCTTCAGCTTGCTGCGAATCAGATCAATCAGCTCATCATGATGCGCGGGCGGCAGGTGATCTCCCAGCAAAAAATTGGCCGTCACCTCAATATTCAGATAATGGCGGTTTACATCGAGCATCTTCTGGAAAGCCGCTTCGATTTTATCGCGCTGCAGCGGTTTGTTGATGAGCGCCAGCGTAACGGCGTCGGCTGATTCCAGCCCGATATTGATATAGGTGTAAAACGGCATATGGCTGAGGGCTTCAAACAGCTGATGACCGGCATTGAGCAACGAATCAACGCTGCCGAATAAAAAAAGGGTCGGATTTTTAAGGTAGGCGCGTTCAAACCCGAACGCGTGATAGGCCACTGTGGCCGCATGCCGAATGGTCTCTCGCCCGGCGGCCAGAGCGTCATGATTGCCCAGAAACAGGGCATTGTAATTGCGCAAATCGGCGTCGTAAAGAAGCTTTAAGCGCCGGATCTGACGGTCGATATTATCCAGGGTCCGACGCTGGAACCGCTGCCGGGATTTTATGCAGCAAAAACCGCAATCGTACAGACAGCCGTCAGCCACCATCAGCGGAATGACGTTATAATCCACGTGGCGTGTATCCGGCGGCAGAACCGAAACTGCCCCGCCGATAATATCATGCAACTTTTCCGTTTTGCGGCCAAGGGCACGGGCATCGTTTTGCACGACACGACCCAGATAGCCTGAGATATCGGCCGGAATCCCGTTGGCCGGCAAGGAACGAATCTCCGCCTGCAGCCGGAAAGCGTCTGCCAGGGCATTTTGAACATTCACATCGCCAAACGGATTGTGTTCCCAGGGTGAGTTGCTCGGATAGGGCAAACAGGGCAGGTAATATTCACCCAAAAAAGAAAAAAGGCGATGATATCTGCCCACCGAATAATACACCCAGTCATTGGCGGCGGTGCGCTTGAGCCACTCTGCCGGATGGGGCCAATTGCCATTTATTCCGCGAATGGTTTTGATTTCACCATTGAGGTTATATTCAAACAGGTAATCGGCGGTTTTAATCTCACCGTATTTGCCGTAACGGACCGGATAACTGGTTTTGGCATAACGCTCGGCTCCGTGCCGATCGATTCCGATATTAAATCGATCCAGATAAATGAATTGCAAGGCTCCTCCTGCGTTTGCCCTTAGTGTTTATCAAATCCCGGCCGCACGAAATGGCGCACTTCCGGAAATATCGTTTCCGTCCGGTTGCGCAGCCGCTCCAGGTGCACAATAATGCCCATAATTTGATCCCGATGAGATGGGAAAAATTGGTGCATGTATCCCCAGGCAGCCATGGAGCGGTCAATGGCAATCAGCGCCACTTTGGCAGAGCCGTCTGAATCTTTTGGAAAACCTTCACATTCTTCTTCAGCGTTGCCCAGGGTGCCGCGTACGGCCCGCATCAGCTTGACATAGATAAAATGCTGGTACCAGTGAATAATTTCAACCATTTCATCAAGGGTGGGGGGAGCGTCCAGAGTAGCGCTCTTTTGCAATTCAGCGGCATTCTTAATGTGTCTCTTGTCAACGACCTGCAGCGAGGGAACATATTCTGATTCAAAGAATTCAGTGACCATTTGATAGTATTTCTTGGCAGCCTGGCAGCACTCGTGATTTTCGGTAATTTTATCTTTAATGCCCTCTTCCCGGGCGGTTTCGTCAAAATCGGTTCTATCGAGATCGACCCCCATCTCTTGGGCGGTCTCCTCTACCAACTCCCGGGTCACCTTAAAAATATCAGAAAGGTTTTGCCAAAACTTTTCATTGTTTATATCACTGGCCTCAGGATCATCCGAATATTCACGCGTCATGGCAAAATTCATGCAGCGCGCGGTAAACGGGCAGCGCTCACACCAGCGATCACAATAATTGTAAATTCCGGAAATGAAATTTCCGTTTTCGGCCAGCTTCTTGATGTCTTCCTTTTTCATGCATAGAGTCCTTACTGAATATGATCCGTTTTGACACGGTTTTTAAAATTATAATATATGTTGCATGATAATGGATGCATTCAAACGTTTTTCATGCAATATTCAAGTTATACTATGCTCTGTTTAATTCAATCGTCAATTGTAAATTCTAAAAGGTGTTCAGGCCTTTGATAAATTCGGGAGTTGCGGCCGTGATCACAATTGAAACCATCCTGGTTCCGGTGGACTTTTCAGAAGCAACCACGTATGCAGCCCGTTATGCCGCTGCGCTGGCTCAGGACCAACAGGCGCGGCTTTACGTGCTGCATGTCAAAGCGCCCTTTCCGGTCCATGGGCGAATTGCAGGCGGTGCGCTGGAGCATGTCCAAAAACAGCGGGTACATAAAGAACAAAACGCGCTCTTTGGCTTAATTCCAGATAGCGTTAAAAATTCGATTGCCATAGAAGAAATCAAAGTTATCGGCCTGCCGATGGCACGTGTGATTGTCGAAAAAGCTCGTGAGCTGAATGCAGATGTAATTGTGATGCCGGCTCACAGACCGAAAGGCTGGTTGCACTTTTTCAAGGAAAATGTTTTGCAACGGGTCATTCAGAATGCCCCTTGCTCGGTGTTTGCGGTTCGCGGCCCGCAAAACAAAGGTACCCCGGAAACGAATTTGTAATCGTAAAATGCGGCCCCGTTTAAGCGGGTCCACACAACCATCACATCACCCCCTTAATACGGGGGTCGGGTAAAAACACCAAACCCATGAAACTATCTCTGATCGCCATGTCCGGTACGGGTAAATCCTACTGGTCGGCAAAACTCGCCGAACACGGGTTTCGACATTTCCACTGCGACCACATGATTGCGGCCAGATTAAGACCGATGCTGAAACGCTCTGACGGGACGGTGCGGTCAATGGGTGAATGGATGGGCTTTCCGTATCAAGACGGCTATCAGGAGCGCGAAGCCCGCTATCTGGCGTATGAAAAAAAGATGCTTGCGGAAATCTTTGCAGGGATTAAAAACGAGCCGCTTGACCGACAGTCAAAAATCGTTATCGATACGACCGGCAGCGTCATCTATTGCGGAAAAAAATGTTTAGACCAGCTGCGCCGTTTGACAACAGTGGTTCATTTAGAAATACCTTTCGAAATAAAAGATCAGATGCTGGAAGCATACCGAACCGATCCGCGTCCGGTTTTGTGGCAGGGCAAATTTATCCGCAAACCCCATGAAAAAAATACGGAAGCGCTGGCCCGCTGTTATGCCGAACTGCTGATGGAACGTGAACGTCTGTATAAACGCCACGCGCACGTTACCATCCCATATAACCGATATCGGAAAAAGGGATGGCGCACAGCCGATTTTCTGGCTGCCATAAAGATGCGCCTGCAACAATGAGCGCATTGTTGCCGCACTCATCCGGACCGATTTCGCAGGCCCGAACGGCAGCCGTTTGCATTAGCATTTATTTGACACCGAACCCGGATTTTGGCATGGTTAGGGAACATTGTGGTATCAGCCATTTTTACCAGGCGCTAAATCAAAAAGGACAAAAGAATGGATAACAAGGTCTATATTGTGGCGTGTAAAGATTATACTGAAATCGAAGCAAAGCTGACCCGCCTGATGGAGCTGATGGGGGGGATGCCGAAATTTGTCCGGCGGGGCGAGAAAATCGTATTAAAAGTCAATTTGCTGCGCGAAGCCAGGCCCGAGGCGGCGGTTTCAACACATCCCTCTCTGGTGGCCGCTGTCGCGCGTACGGCCAAAAAAATTGGAGCCAATCCCATCATCGCCGATTCGCCCGGTGGGGGTTACCGCTATACCGCAAAAACCCTTGACAAAATTTATCGTACCTGCGGCATGCACCAGGCGGCTCGGGAAGCCGGTGTAGAAGTCAACTGGGATACCACCTCAAGACCTGTTTCCTATGCAGAGGGCCGACTCACCAAACATTTTGACATCATCACCCCGGTCTATGAAGCCCAGGCTGTGTTTAACCTGTGTAAGATGAAGACCCACGTGTTTACCGGCATGACCGGAGCCGTCAAAAACATTTTCGGGGTAATCCCCGGTTTAACCAAACCCGGTTATCACGCCAAGCTAAATGACGTGCGGCGCTTTGCCGGCATGCTGCTCGATCTGGCCGCATATATCTCGCCGCGCTTAACCATTATGGACGCTGTTGTTGCCATGGAAGGCGACGGCCCCGGAGCTGGAGAGCCGCGGCCGGTCGGTTTGCTTCTCGGATCTGACAATCCCTTGGCCCTGGATGTAGTCGCCGGCGAAATAATGAATCTGGACCCAGCCCAAAACCCCATCATTGTCGAAGCCGAGCGGCGCGAGCTCAGCCCTACCCGCATCGCAGACATCGATATCATTGGCGCTGACCTTAATGATGTCAGAGTACCGGATTTTAAGCAACCGCAAACGTCAGCCCGAAGATTCGGTCTGGATCCGGCCCCCTGGTATCAGCGCATGATTGAACCGATGTTTAAAAATGCATTTGCCGTAAGACCCAAAGTCATGTGGCACCGATGCATTGCCTGCGGCACCTGCATCGAAGGCTGCCCGGTGGAAGCCATCGGTTTTGTCAAGGAACGCGCTTTCATTGATGACGACAAGTGCATCCGCTGTTATTGCTGCCATGAGGTCTGCCCGGAGGAGGCCATCGGTTTATACAGCAGCTGGTTGTATCGCCTGATCGGACCCGTTTGATGCTCGGGGCTCGCCCGGATTTGCGTGGCCGGTCAAGCCGGCCGGGGGTCTTGTAAAATGAACGCAATTTTGTTTTGCCGGGAGGCTGGGATGCCAGGAGGCTTGAAAGCCTTGATTATTTGCATCCGCTCGATTTTTTTATTATTCGAACCGACCGGCTTTCCGGCATGTAAAAATGTAATGTGGCAATAGGGTAACGGACTCAATCCAAGAGCCTTGGGCGCAATTTTAAGATAAATTCTACGAGGAAACCAATTCGAGGAGGGTGATTTCAGAGGGTGACCCCACGCGCACCGGCGGCCCCCAGTATCCGGTACCGCGACTGACGTAAATCTGGGTGCTTTCGTGGGTGTGTAACCCGTAAACATAGGGCTGGGCAAAGCCGATCAGTAAATTCCACGGAAAAAACTGGCCGCCGTGGGTATGGCCTGAAATCTGCAAATCATATCCGGCGCGGGCGGCCGCAAAAATACTTTTGGGCTGGTGGGCCAGCAGGATTTTCACATGCGCCTCAGGCGCCCCGATTAGAGCCTTTTGCGGATCCGATTGGTGAGAAGGTAAATAATTACCTCCGCGATAGTCGGTCACGCCGGCCAGCAGCAGTTTGGCCCGACCCCGGGACAGCACCTGATGTTCATTGAGCAATACGGTAAAGCCCAACCGTTTGACTTCTTCAACCCACTCAACCACACCGGAATAGTATTCGTGGTTACCGGTCACAAAAAAATTTCCCGAGGCCGATCGGATCCGGGCCAGGGGCGCCACATCATAGCCGAGTTGATCGACGGATCCATCCACCAGATCACCGGTCAGGGCCACAATATCAGCCTCAAGGGTATTGACCTGTGCTACGATTTCTTCCACACTGGACCGTCGAAATGTCGGATTGACATGAATGTCAGTAATCTGCACGATTCTAAAACCGTTCAGCTCCGGCGGCAGGTTGTCGATGGCAACCGGCACTTTTTTGACCTGGGGCGTCTGTTTTGCTTCGGCCACACCGTAGCCGGTAGTTAGCGCTGCTGCAGCCAGAATTCCGTAATTCATGGAGTTGACAAGAAACCCTCTACGGGAAGGACTATCAATGGGCTCGATTTTTCCCCGGCTGCGCACCGGTTTGACAGCGCGTGCTTTGAGCCGGTTAAAACCGACAACCGGCAGCCACACCAGATCGCGAATCACAACATAGGAGAATACAAAACTTAAAAACCCCACTCCCAGATACCCGGCCCAGGTTAGCAGATGAAGACCCAGGCTATCGAATCCAGATCGCCGCAGTATGATCGTTAGGACCGGCGCAAATATGGTGGCCACGATGCCGACGGCCATCGCGATTTTCCAACGTCGTCTGAAGGGTGCCTGTCCAAAAAGCCGCCAGGTGATATAGGCGGCCAACAGGGCGGAAATGGCAAAAAATATGATGAAAAACCGAACCATGGTTAACCCTATCGTAACGAGTTCATCAAGAACACTTGGGTGAACAGACTACATTTTAAGCATTAAATGCCAAACGCCAAGTGAATTTAAGGTTCAATCTCTTAAAGATGCACATCAATTTCAAAACAGGTTTAATTTTGATTATCGCCTTTATGTATTATGTTGATGGTATCCTAAATTGTATACCCCCTATGATCAGAAATGGTAATTCCTTGATAGATATGCCGTCCAGGGATAAAGGAAGCGGTTATATTTTGACCGGCACGTCCTTTTCGATCCGGAAAGATAAATTACAATCAAGTCATTACAAAAAGACGGAATTTTAAAAATTCTATCGTTAAGGAAGCATGATGAAAACAAAGCCGATATTGCTTGGGACTGCAATTGCAGTGTGTTTTATCATCTTTGCCGGTCTGGTGTTTCTGCCGGCTATCCTGTCCAGCGACGTGCTGAAGCCCCGCATTCTGCAGGCCGTTAACGGGCGTTTGCCCGGCAAACTGCAGGTTGAACAGTGGCGCTTTAAATGGTTTAGCGGCATTGAGGCCAAAGGCATCACTTACGACCACCCGGAAGAAAACATTTTTATCGAAGTTGCCGAATTAAAGGGATATCGCGGCTTGGTCCAGCTGATAGCCAATGCTCGCAACCTGGGCGGTGTCGAAATCATCAGACCGCAGGTATTGTTTTATATTTCAGATCGGCAGCGAACTGAAGCGCCAAAAAAGGCCGAACCGTCCCGGGCGGCCGGGCTGCCGGCCATAGCCGGCATCCTTAAAATTACCGACGGTACCATTCGGACGGTGGATCTTAACGGTAAAGAAAAAACGGTCGTCAAAGACATTGATCTTTTCCTGGATGTATCGGATATTGCAAAGCCCATCACCTATCGGGTTCTGCTGACCTCTGGTGATTCCATCGGCCGGCTCGCCGGTGAAGGCACCCTGACCCTGTCTGCGGACAACCCCCTTGATCTCAATGCCATTCAATCCGATGCCAGCTTAAAAATCACCAACTGGGAGCTTGAAGATACGCTGGCCATTCTGGCCTTACAGGGAAACTATCCCTATGGCAAAGGGCGGCTCAATGCCGACATGAAGGTTCTGGGCAGTTCGAATGAGGCCCTAAACCTCAAGGGCCATTTGTCCTTAAAGCGACTCGAGCTCTGGGGCGGTCCCCTGAAAACGGATCATCCCCGATTCAACAATATCGCTACCGAATTAGATGCAACCATCTCCCAGGGCGACCTGTCGCTAAAACAACTGGAATTCCAATCCTCAGCAGCCAAAGGATCCGCCCAGGGCAAGATTACCCAACAGGGCCACAAACAATTGTCCGGTTCTGCCAGCATCAATCTGGCCGAGCTTTTCTCCCAGCTGCCGCATACCTTAAAATTACGCCAGGGCACAAAACTGTCTGAAGGCACTTTAGTGCTATCGTATAATGTTAGCTTGGCGGAGAGGGTCACCGCATTTGATGGCAGCGCCAGAATCGACCGCATAAAGGGCACCAGCGGCGGCAAAGCCATCGCCTGGAATCAGCCTATTTCATTGAAGGCACGAGGTGAACAGCGCCCGGACGGAATTCAGCTCGATAATTTGTCGCTGCGATCGGCATTTGTCAATGCCGACGGACAGGGTGATCTTACCAATATGAAGGCAACCCTCTCAGCAGACCTGTCAGCAGCCCTCAAAGAATTGAAAAAATTTGTCGATATCCGTGAATGGAATGCTTCCGGCAAACTGTTCGCCAGGATTGACATCAAGGAAACCGCGCCAGAGAAAAACACCGCATCGCTAAATCTGGACATCCGCAAGCTGGCTTTGAGCCGCCATGGCCGTATCATCCTTCCCCAACAGGATGCCAAGGCGGACTTAACCACCGTTGTTCGCCGGGCAGCGCAGTTTAGCGCCAGCGAATTTCAACAGCCGAATTTAAGCGTTCAATCGACCCTGGCCAAAGGAAATTTCAAGGCCGACCGCTTTCAGCCGGCTGATAGCAGCAATTCGCCCTCGGTGCAGAATCTTGCTGTTGACGCTGGATTTAATTTGCAACAGATTTCAGATGTGCTGCGCAGTTTTGATAAACTGCCCGCATCAATCCGGCTGGCAGGCTACGCCCAGCTTAAAACCAGCGGTGACCTGGATGCCCGAAAGTTAACCCTTAACGACACCCGCGTCGACGCCCGTAAATTCCAGTTCGGCAGCGGACAAAAATCAATTGAGGAAGAACGCCTGACGGTGCGAACCCAGGGCAAACTCAATTTTGCCACACGGTCCGTGACTCTGGCTCCGATTAACATCGAAGGCTCAGCGGGTACGATCAACATTCCTCAGCTGACGGTAAACGATTGGTCGGACTTTCAAAACGACATGAAAACACAGGCGCAGGCAGAGCTTGACCTGGCAAAACTGTTCAAGTCTTATGGGGATTTTATCGAGCTACCGCAAAAGACCCACGTTGCCGGTAAAGGTCAGTTTGATCTCGATCTGGATTTTTCATCCAAGACCGCTCAGTTTCTAAAAGTTCGTGCCGACCTTTCTCCTTTTCAGATGACATCCGGGACCCTGCCGCCCATTGCCGAGGATCACGTTAGACTAAAGGCCGATTTGAAGCGCAAGCCGGACGGATCGGTTCTGACAATCGAAAACATTGAGCTCGATTCGACCCCTCTATCGCTTTCAGCGGCGGGAAATCTAAATCAGGCCGGACGTCGCAAAAAACTGGATGCGGCCGGCAGCATAAAACTGGACCTGAAGATGCTTTCGCCCTACCTGGAAAAAATAGCCGGACCCCAGCAGATTACCATAACCGGCAAGGGTAATAATCCTTTTCAACTCAAAATGATCTCAGGAGAACAGCGCTGGACGGATTCGCTCAAGCAAACCGATTTTACCGGCGCCATTCACGCAGACTCAATCGATGCTTTCGGCCTGGGCATCTCCGCCACCGAGATTCCCATACGGGTAGCCAATGAATCAGCCCTGGCGAAATTGATCGCGACGGCTAACGGGGGACAGGTCGATCTACAGCCAACCCTTCATCTGCAAAAAGAGCCTTACATGCTCACGCTCCCGCAAGATACCCACATTTTAAAAGACGTCGAAATTACAGATGCCATGGCCGAGCGCCTGATGTCCAAAATTCACCCGGTTTTTCAAGGTTCGGTGCAGGCTGGTGGGCAGGTTGACCTGTATATGCAGCATTTTAACTGGCCGCTGGACAATAAATTTAGGGACAAAACGGATTTTGCCGGAACCCTGCGGTTGAAAGGCGTGCGCATCAAATCCACCAAGATGCTTAGCGGCATCTTAGCCTTGATGGGCGTTCACGGAAATGAAATGGATTTCAAAGATCTGGATATCGACTTTGTGGCCCGCAACGGCCGCATTGAAACCTCGCCTATTCAGCTTGAAATCGACGGGTATCCGATCACCTTACACGGCTCGGTGGGCTTTGACAAAAGCCTTGACTATATCGCCAAAATTCCGATCACCCCCAAGCTGGTCGGTGATAAAGCTTACACTTATCTGGAAGGCGTCACCATCGACGTTCCCATCCGCGGAAATTCGTCCAATCCGGATATCGACAAGGGTGTCGTGCAGCAGGCCTCAACCAGTTTGGCGGAACAGGCGCTTCAAAAATCACTGCAGAAAGGTGTGCAAAACGTTCTCGAACAGCTACTTAAAAAATAGGTCCGCTCGATTAGGTGAAGACCCCAACTGTATCACAACACCATGTTCACAAATTCCCTGCCGAATTTAAAGGTAAGCCGCATTATCCGGACGACCCCTGATAAATTATGGGATATGCTCACCGACACGATGCGGTGGACCGAATGGGGCCCCACAGTTAAAGCGGTTCAATCTGAAACCCGGTATATTCGAGCCGGTTCAACCGGTCACGTTAAAACGGTCTTTGGCTTTTGGGCGCCTTTTGTCATCACCGAATGGGCCGACAGGCAATATTGGTCATGGCATGTTTTTAACATCCAGGCCACCGGCCATCGCATGGACATCGTCGATGACAAAAGCTGCCGGCTCATATTTGAGGTGCCGCTCTGGGCCACTCCCTATGCGATCATCTGCAAAACAGCTGCGAATCGGATTTACCAAATTCTGGAGGTTGACGATTCACCCAACTAAAAATCGTCCAACAATGATTGACACCGCATTTTCACTTCTTTATACTTCGCTGTAATCGAATGAATCGGCGGCGCCCATTTGTAACAACCCTCAAAGCAATACTTATTACCCATGCAAAAAATCGTTGACCTCGATGATTATCGCACCAAAGCGGTTGAACAGCGGGCATTTGGTCCCTGGCAAAAACGCTTTGGTGAGCTCTACGATGCGAAAACTCGTCTATCGGATTTATCGGATAAAACCCTCTTTTTTCTGGCGCAGCCCGGAGAAGACAGCTCAATTGCCTATTATGAAATGATAATGGGGGTTTTGGATCTGGGGCCGGCCACCAAATTTAACTATCTGCCGACCGAACAACAGATGCAGGTCGTCGATATCCATCTGTTTTTGGCAGACCATATGCGCTTTGAAATGATGTTTCGTCTGGATTGGCTCGCCGCACACACCTGTCAGAACACCAGCATTATCGCCTTGGTCCGCAACTATAAGCAGATGCGGGATAACTGCAGAAACAACCCCCCGGGGCTGTCTTCCTTCCATCCTGGCCATGCGACTTACCAAAAGCTCATCCCCAGGGAAAAAGAGGTGTTCATTCGCCAATTGTTACGGGAAGCACTGGAAAAATTCGAGGAACGCTTCGAAAGCTAATGACCGGCAAGTGAATTTTAACACATAGTATCGTATCCCAGAAATACTTTGCAATATTGTTCGGGTCTCACCCAGAAGATGCCCGCGCTCAAGTTGCCGGACGGACATGTTATTTTCTGATAGGCAATATGCCTATGGATTAAACCCACAAACGACACTGTGACCCGATATATGGGATGATGGGCACCCAGGCGTTTGGATTAACCCATGGCGTGGGTCAAATCCGAAATATCGGATCACCGGTATCTTGAGGTTCATAGCGCCTGTCAGGAATTGACATGACCGTCACTCATTTTGTCAAATATTTCTGGTCTTTCGTGGCAAACGGTGCGAATTGCCAAAAATATGTTCCGATTTGACCTGGCGTGTCTTTCAAGCGTCATTGCGAGCGAAGCGAAGCAATCTATAAGTCTCTCTGATGGGTTGCTTCGTCGCCAGGCTCCGACTCGGCTGAGCTCGCCGCAGGCTCGCAATGATAGATCATCGGAACAAATTTTCGACAACCACTATAATTGATCTCGAAAAATACGAACACTTCTAGTGGACGGCTAAGTCATTTATACACCTCTATTCCTTCAATCACTCCTCCGCCGAATTCAGCCATGGTTTCAGCGGCAATGGTCAGGCCGTCTGTTAAGTATCGGCTGTCAATTCCGGGGACTGCATAGGCATAAAAGAGGACTTGGGTGGTATCCTCGCGCACGCGGGTTTTTTCATCCGCCCCCTGGCACAAAACGCATACAATTTCACGTTCGTCCCGCAGCACAATTTCATCGGCTTTGCAGATAAATTCGCGCCCGCCCATACCGGCACAGACCTCGCCTGCATCTGCAACATCCAGGGTCAGGCTACCGTTGAAACGCTCATAATCGGTGACAGCCACCAGAATACCGGCACACATTTCGGCCATAAAATGCGCATCCACAATCAGATCGTAGCGCGGAAAACCACTGTGAATGGTGCGCTTGAGGTGTTTGGTCAGCGGGCATTCAAATCCGAAGCGTTGAAAAAAATTGTCATAGGTTTCAATGCGCGCCGTAATCTCCGCCAGCGTTTGCCGCTTTCTCATCTTGCGCAGTAATTTGCGCTTGTGCTGATCAAACCCGGGTGGATTCTCATGATTACGGCAGCCGCTGATCAGTGTAAGGCCAAAGCCAACGCCAGGATATGCTGCCTGATATTTTGCGGACATGGCGAATTCGAGAAACATGGGCGCTCCTATCGATTACCAGCCGGCTGCTATTTAATTATAATCTGACGCGCTTATCACTTACCCCATTATCATGCGCCGTGCAACACGCCGCTGCAGCAAGCCCACCAGCACGAGAATCAAAACGGCCAGCAGCAAAAGCAGGGTGGATATGGCCGGAAGCATGGGCTCGATCTCATAGCGGATCACATCCCACATCTTTTTAGGAAGGGTGATCGCCGTTGTACCGCAAATAAACAGGGCAATCACAACTTCGTCGAAGGCAATCATAAAGGCAAAAATGGCTCCGGTCAAAATTCCAGGACGAATAATGGGAAACGTTACTCTGACAAATGTTTGAAACCGGCTGGCACCGAGAATACGGGCTGCATTTTCAAGGGTTCGATCAAAGCCCCGTAGCGTAGCCGAGATGGGCAGCACCGAAAAAGGCAGCGTCAGGGGGGTGTAAGCCAGCACGAGACCGAGCTTGGTTCCCAGCAGGCCGAATTTGGCAAGGCTAATGTAAAAGGCCAGGGCCATTACAATCAGCGGTACAATCATCGGGGAAATAATAAATGCATTGATGAGGCCCTTTCCTTTAAAGCGGCCCCAGACCAAACCCAATGAGGCCAGCAAGCCGAGGAATGTCGAAAAGACCGCTGTCATGGCAGACACCTGCAAAGAGTTGAGCACGGCGCTCTGCCAGACCGGATGGTTGAAAAATTTGTGGTACTGGTCTAGACCGATTTTGCTGGGTGGAAATTCGATAATTTCAGCTGAACCTAAAGACATGGGAATTAACAACAAAACCGGAGCGATGAGAAAGAATATCGCCGATCCTGAAACGATCCAAAGCGGCCAGCCGATGTGCAACGGATCGAAGCGTGCCGCCCTTTTGCGTGACCGCCGACTCATGTTTTGACTCCTCCCCACAGGCGCTCCACACCTAAATAGCGGTTGTAAATCGAAAAAACGACCAACGTCGCAATCAACAGAATAACCGACATGGCCGAGGCAAACGGCCAGTTCAACAGGTCCACGACCTGGATCTGAATCAAATTGGAAATCATCTGTTCCTTGCGACCGCCCAACAGCGCCGGCGTGATAAAAAATCCCAGAGCCATGATAAAAACCAACAGCGCTCCGGCACCGATGCCGGGCAGGCTCAGCGGAAAAGACACCCGCCAGAATGTCTGCCAGCGAGAAGCGCCGAGATTACGGGCGGCTTTCTCGAGATTTAAGTCGATTCCCATCATGACAGAATAAATGGGAAACACGATATAAGGAACAAAGATGTGTGTCATACCGACCATCACGCCAAATTTGTTGTGCAGAAGTTTAAGCGGCGTTTCGATCATACCGAAGTAGGTAAACACGGTGTTAATCACACCGTTGCGCTGCAGGACGATGATCCAGGAATAATTGCGCACCAGCAAGCTGATCATAAAGGACAGGGTTATCGCCAATAAGAAAAAATTGCGAATGCCCGGTCTGGCGCGTCTCAAAACATAAGCAATTGGATATCCCACGATCAAAGCCGACAGTGTGGATAAAACACTAATTTGGAAGGTAATCCATAAAACTCGCGAATACAGCGGTGTTTTAAAAAAATAAAGATAATGCTGGAGAGTAAAATCCGGACTGAACAGACTTTTGATGAGGATGCTTGAAATTGGATAGACAAACAAAATAAGCAGGGCCAGCAGGGCCGGAACGACCAGGGTAAACTGTCTGAAACCGCGCCGCTGCCATAGGTTCGCAGATGTCGCTTTTTGAGATATGATCGTATCCGTAGCTTCCACTATTACAACCACAAATTCATCAAATGGAGATAAATATTCTCTCTTGTCATTATAAATGGTTAGATCATGTTTGCCAGCCCCGCCTAAAGGCGGGCTTTCACATCTGGTTTGTAAATGCCAATCGTGTTCAACAAGCGGGAGCCAGCATAAAATTGGGGCGTACACGGTCGGTACGTAAGCATTTTATGCTGGCTCGCAACGCCGCTGACGAACATTAGATTAAGTTTGAGATCACTTTTAGGATATGATCCAGGTTTTCCATTTCTCGGTCAACGGTGCCAGATTCGGCCCCCAGTAATCCGCATCCTGCACAAACTGTTTTTTGAGGTTCGCCGGGTAAGATGGCAGTTCCTTGGCCCGCTCATCAGAGATGTATTTGAATGCGCCCAAATTGGTAGGGCCATAGGCAATGTATTTTTGCATCTGCTCGCCCTGTCGTTCTGCTCTTATAGCAAAATCGATGAACTTCATGGCCAGATCCTTGTTGGGATTACCCCTTGGGATCGCCCACCAATCCAGATCGAGGCAGCCGCCTTCCCAGACGATCTTTAGCGGCACGCCTTTTTGCTGGGCAACATTGACCCGACCATTCCAGGCGGATGAATAATGCGCTTCGGCACTGGTTAACAGCTGGATTTGTTGAGCGCCGTTTTTCCACCAGACCGTAATATTGTCTTTGATCTCGTCCATCTTCTTGAAGGCGCGCTCCACGTCGATGGGGTAAATCTTGTCCATGGGCACGCCATCCGCCAGCAGGGCAAATTCGAGATTAAAGGGTGCCTGATCCTGCAATGCCCTGGGACCGGGAAAATTTTTCACATCCCAGAAATCCGCCCAGCTGGCGGCCGGTTTTTTATCGCCGAGTGCTTTCTTGTTGTAGGCCAGAGATGTCGTCCAGAAAATGTCGCCGATAGCCGCCTTGCGGATGGCCTTCTTGTCGATGCCCTCGAGATTGACCACGTTGGTATCGATGGGCTCTAATAAATTTTCCAGCTCTCCACGGGCAACATGGCGCGTTTCCAGATCCACCACATCCCACTCATAAGATTGGGTATCGACCTGCGCTTTGACTTTGGCAATATCCGGTCCGGATGCTTCGATAATTTTGACGCCAAATTTGTCCGCAAAAGGCTGGATAAGGGCCTTTCGTTGAGATTCCTGATAGGAGCCGCCGTAGGAACAGATTTTCAGAGTGCCACCCTTGGCCATGGTGGTGTGAACAAATGGTCCCACGGATGCCGTTACCAAAGCGGCGCCGGTGGCCGCACCGGTGGTCACGATAAATTCACGACGGGTCATGCCCTTGTGGTTTTGGGTTTCCTTTTTCTTTTTCATACCACACCTCCTTGTCTGTTTGGTTTTTGGCGAGAATTTGCCTTACTTCAAAGCAAGGCCGTGGGGTGTGCGCCAGCCTACGGTAATATCACCTCCGATCTTGAAATTTTGTACTGTGGGTCCGCTTTGCACTTTTACGTCGACAATGGTCTCCGCCGCCAGGCTGACACGATAAATTTTAGCTTCACCGACATAAATAATCTCTTCGATTCTACCCGTAAAACGGTTGATGATATCACTGGAATTATCCATTTCTGCTGCTGCCAGGATTTGAATTTTCTCCGGCCGGATGGCAACCGAAACTTCGTCGCCGGGATTTGCCTGATTGAATTTTGCAACCCATACTTTCAGACCGTCGTCGGTCTCGACGGCCGTGCGGTCACCATCGGTTTCCGCGATCCGTCCGCCTAAAAAATTGGATTCACCGATAAAGTCAGCAACGAAAAGATTGGCCGGCATCTCATACAGCGCCACCGGTGTATCCAGCTGGATAATTTTGCCCTCGTTCATAATGGCGATTCGATCCGACATCGTCAGCGCCTCTTCCTGGTCGTGGGTAACATAGATGACGGTAATGTCTAAGGACTCCTGAAGATGCTTGAGCTCCAGCCGCATGTGGTCCCGCAGTTTCTTGTCCAACGCGCCCAGGGGCTCGTCCATCAGCAGGATCTTGGGTTTGAAGACAATGGCCCGGGCCAGTGCAACGCGCTGTTGCTGGCCGCCACTCAGTTGGTGCGGATACCGTCGCTCAAAGCCAGGGAGCTTAACAAGTTCCAAGGCTTCCTGGATCGATCGCTCAATTTTGTTTCTCGGGGTTTTTCGCATCTTTAAGGGAAAGGCAATGTTGTCCGATACGGTCATGTGAGGGAAAAGCGCATAGTTTTGAAAAACCATGCCAATGCCGCGGTCATTCGGCGCAACAGTTGTGATATCTTCATTTTCAAGCAGAATATCGCCCCTGGATGGGATCTCAAAACCGGCAATCATATTCAGGGTGGTGGTCTTGCCGGATCCGCTCGGGCCCAACAGGGTCAGGAACTCACCGTGCTCAATGCTCAGTGAGACGTTATCGACAGCTCTGACGTCGCCAAATAATTTGGAGACATTGATAAGATCAAGCTGATATCCCATCGGCCCCTCTCCGTTGATCAGCGACAGAAATTGGAAGGATTTGAAATACCCAACTTAGGTTCATACCTGATTGAAGCGCGCGGGTCAAGCAGCAGGTTGTCGTTCCACAATACCGTTTGGCGCATTCAGGGAAATATCTTTCCGGGATTCAAAATGCCGTTGGGATCAAACAGCATTTTGATCTGTTTCATCCAATCCAGACTTTTGCCGTGCTCGGCGGACATATACTTTTTCTTCCCCAGACCCACACCGTGCTCCCCGGTGGCGGTGCCGCCCAGATCGAGTGCCTTGGACACCAGACGTTGAACCAGCCGGTCAATTTGGGCCCATTGCTTTTGATCACCTTTCTTACCGGGAATATTAAAATGCACGTTGCCGTCGCCGGCATGGCCGAAGGTATATCCCCTGATGCCGGTCGTTTTCATTTCGTCGCCAATAGTCGCAATAATTTCCGGGTAAGCGGAATTGGGAACGGCTACGTCGACCACCAGCGTACCGCAATCAGGATGGGTGCGAATAATCATCTCCCCCAATGCATGCCGGGCTTTGAAGATGTGATCCCGCTCGGCTTTGCCCAAGCCGGATCTGAATTCCGTGCAACCCAAATCATCACAGATCTCGCGGCCCATCTCCAGGACTTCTGCCAGATGGCTGGCGCTGGAACTGTGAAATTCGACAAACAGGGTGGGCGTAACCGCCAGGCCCAGATTCTCTTCGCGGTTCATCAGTTCAATGCATTCAGGGCCCAGGAGCTCCAGAGCGGCCGGATTGAGGCCGGATCGAATGATTTCAAAGACCGCCTTGCTGGTTGCCTTTACGGAGGGAAAGGTGGCAATGGCAGCCGAGTATTCAACCGGAAATCCCACCAATCGCAGCGTAGCGCCGACAACAACGCCCAACGTCCCTTCGGAACCCACCATCAAATGGATCAAATCATACCCCGAAGAGGTTTTGGCTGCACGGGTGCCCATCTCGATAATCTCGCCGCTGGCCAAAACGACCTCAAGCCGCAACACATAATCCTTGGTGGAGCCGTAGTACACCGTGCGGGTCCCGCTGGCGTTATTGGCGATCATTCCGCCAATGGTGGCCTGGGCCCCGGGATCGGGCGGAAAAAACAGGCCGGTGTGGCGCAGTTTTTCATTGAGGTGCTGATAAATAACGCCAGGCTCCACATCGGACTGAAAATCTTGTGCCCGAATATCCAAAATGCGGTTCATCTGAGAAAAATCCAAAACGATGCCCTTTTGGATCGGAATCGGATTGCCTTCCAGGCTGGAGCCGGAACCCCAGCCGGTTATCGGGATGCGGTTCTCATTGGCATATCTTAATATGGTCGCCACCTCGTTGCGATCCACCGGCCAGATGACGGCTTCCGGCCGACTGGGGGCATGCTGTGATTGGTCTTTGGCATGCAGATCGAGAACCGATTCGCCGGTGGAAAATCGATCCTGGGCTACCATGGCCTGCAGGTTTTTAACGTGCTTTGTGTTAAGGGAATTGAATTTCAACAGTGTCTCCTGTGAGTGTGATATGCGGTTTCAGAAATGTTTTGCTCTCTGAATAAGACTTGACTTCATTGTGTAACCTATATAGGAAAGAATATCAAAATAAAAAATGAATTGTATTCAGCCCGCGCGCTGAAGCAAATTCATCGCTTTCGCCGTATGATGTCAAGCAGTCACGCCTGTCAACTTTCAACGCCCAAAAGGAAGGAGGGTCATAATGAAAAAAAATACGCTTTTCGTCAGTTTAACGTTGCTGGTGGGCTTTTTTGCCATTTCAACGGTTCTGCTGCCGGCCAATGCTTTGGCAAAGAACATCAAAGTGGGAGTCATTGACTGTTACAGCGGTCCCGCTGCCTTTTTCGGGAAAGATGCCCTCAATGGATTTGAACTGGCTTTAAAAGAGATAAACGCCGAGGGTGTTCTGGGCAGTAAAATTGAGTTTACCACCCGTGATTCAAAATTTAAAGTCGACCTGGCGCTGAATTTTGCCAAAGAACTGGTTCTACGCGAAAATGTGGATATTTTGGTGGGTACCATCAACAGCGGGGCCGCGCTGGCCATATCAGAAGCGGTGGCCAAAAGGGAAAAGGTGCCCTTTATTGCCTGGATTTCCAAAAGTGAGAATATTACCGGCAAGAAAGGCCATCGCTATGTATTCTCGGCCGGTGAAAATACCGCCATGGCCGGCAAGTCCGGCGGTGTGGCGCTGGCCACCAAACCCTATACCACCTACTGGATTGCCGGCGACGACTATGAATACGGGCATGCGATTGCCGATGCCGCTTGGCGAAATCTCAAAGAACGAAAACCGGAAGTGCAGGTCATCGGAAAATCCTGGTGGAAGGTCGGTGAGCCCGATCTGGTTCCCTACGTCACATCGATCATGGCCGCCAAACCGGATGCGGTCATCTTTGCCACCGGAGGTGCCAGCATGGTCAATATAATGAAAACCATCAAGGCCACCGGCATGGCCGACAAAATGGGGATTTACATTCACAGCGCCACCGATTATGCCGTCTTAAAGCCGCTGGGAATGAATGCGCCCGAGGGTGTTATGGGCACCATCGACTATCACTTTTATCATCCGGATATTTCCGCCAACCGGCGTTTTGTCAATTCCTATAAAACTGCTTATGGCAGCCCGCCCGGTTTTCCGGCCTTTCAGGCTTATATCACAGCGCATTTTATTGCCGAAGCTTATAAAAAGGCCGGTTCCCTGGATACCGAAAAATTTATCGACGCCCTTGAAGGCATGCAAATTCAAAGTCCGGTTGGCAGGATCGAAATGCGCGCCTGCGATCACCAGGCCATTCTACCGATGAATTTTGGGGTAACCAAGTTATCGCCTGAATATGGGTTTGCCATTGCTACGGATATTATTACCCTGCGGGGAGCGGAGGTGATGCCCTCCTGCCAGGAAATTATGGAGGCAAGAGGCCAATAAAACCAATTTGATACAAATATGCCGCCTACCGTCATTGACAGGGTCAGGGTTTTGCTCAGAGGTGGTGAACACCGAGCAGGGCCCTGGCCCTCAGCGCATCGAAGGGGTAGGTCATTTCTTAATTGGAATAATCGCGTATTGGAATTCCGGGATCAAAAAACAGCTTAAAAAAAGGATTGAATTCAAATTTATCCCCGATATTCCAAGATACCATCTTTCCAATCCGTAAACTGATTCGTTCTCAATTTTACTAAATTCATACGGCAGGCTCCCAAGCCACAGGGACAACAAAAAAATGGAAGCTGGTGAGGGGATAACCATAGCGGCTTTGAGCATTACATTCCTGGTGGGACTGAGCCGCGCCATGATTTTGTTTATCGTAACTTCAGGCTTGAGCTTTGTGCTGGGGGTACTGCGGGTCCCAAACGTGGCGCACGGCTCCCTTTACATGATCGGCGCCTTTGCTGCTTATAGTATTTCAACCCTGTTTGGCGGCGGCTCACTTGGATTCTGGCTGGCCCTGATTTTCGCACCGCTGGTGGTGGCGCTCATCAGCCTGATTGCCGAACGGACGCTGTTCTGTCATCTCTACCAGCGCGAGCACCTGATGCTGCTGCTGTTTACCTTTGCCCTGATGCTGATCCTGGGCGATCTTACCAAAATGACTTGGGGAGCCGATTACCGTTCGATCATGGCACCCACATTTCTTCAGGGCTCCGTTTCTATTTTTGATTCACCGTTTCCCAAATACAATTTGTTTCTGTTGGTCATCGGCCCAATGGTGGCTATCGGTCTCTGGCTGTTTTCGACCAGAACCAAAATGGGCAAAATTGCCCGCGCTGCCGCCGTGGATATGGAAATGGTCGGTGCCATCGGCATCAATGTCAGCTGGGTGTTTGCGTTTGCATTTGTCCTGGGCTGCTTGCTGGCCGGACTGGGAGGCGCCCTTGTTGCGCCGACCATCAGTGTAACCATTGGCATGGATCACAACATCATCATCGAGGCCTTTTTAATCGTTACCATCGGCGGATTGGGAAACATGTGGGGTGCCTTAGCCGGCTCACTGATTTTCGGCATCACCCAATCCTTCGGCGTGTTGTTCTGGCCGCAGTTTGCCATTGTGTTCCCTTATCTGGCGGTGGTGATCATTTTAACCCTGAAACCAACCGGTATGCTGAAATCGGTATGGTAGGAAGGCGTTGCAGAAATAGATAATAAAATGAGAGCGGGGCAAAATTAGCGCAGCTTACCTCGGAACGCGCGCCATTTTGATCCGAGAGATAGGGTAAATTATTCCTGGGATACAAGCATAAAAGTGGTTTCAAAGCCACTTCTGGAAAGGAACTGGGTTGTTTAACGCGATACTCCGGAAAAAATCATTCGGCATCAGCATGCTTATTTTTGGGATTCTGCTGCTGGCGCCTGCATTTCTGTCGAGATTCTACATTTACTTTCTAGCTGTTATTTTTGTAACCGCCCTGCTGGCCATGAGTTTAAATTTATGCGTGGGCCATGGCATGCTGTTTCAATTTCACCACGGGGTCTTTTACGGTGTGGGCGCCTATACAGCCGGATTGTTATTGGCCAAAACTTCCCTGCCGTGGTGGATGGCCTTTGTTGCAGGACCCCTGGCGGCAGCCCTGGCAGGATTGCTGATCGGTATGTTCTGCATCCGCCTGAACAGACTGTATTTCGGCATGCTGCAAATTTCTCTTGGATCCCTGCTCTGGGCCATTGCCTTTCGCTGGTACAGCCTTACCGGCGGCGATGACGGGATTCACGGGATCCCGATCCCGGATTTCATCGCCTCGACCAACAGTTCTTATTATTTTGTTTTGATTGTTCTGGGCATCTGTTTGTTCTTTATGTATTTGATTTTAAAATCCCCCTTTGGTTCGACGCTTCAGGCTATTCGCGACAATCCAGAGCGCTGCGCCGCGGTTGGCATCCATGTGCGGCGTCACCAGTTAAAAGCAATAGTCATTGCCACGTTTTTCGGCGGTGTGGCCGGCGTGCTTTTTGTGGTGGTGGAAGGCTCTATCTTTCCGGATCTGCTGTTCTGGGTATTGTCTCTTGAGATTTTCATCATGTGCCTGCTGGGGGGGTGGTTTACCTTTGCCGGGCCTATTTTGGGTGCTGCTATCATCGTATCCTTGCGGACTTTAGTGGGCATCTACACGGAATACTGGACCCTGATCTTAGGTGTGATTTTAATTCTGCTAATATTCTTTCTGCCCGAGGGCATCATGGGCTATAATTATCGACAACTGTTTCGGTCACGTGCAATCGAAAGCCAGGTGGAATAAACCGGTGCTTCGCGTTGAGAATTTGCATAAAGCATTTGATGACTTTAGAGCCGTAAACGGTGCTCAGCTGACCGTGGAAAAAGGACAGCTGGTGGCGATTATCGGGCCCAATGGAGCCGGAAAAACCACTTTATTTAATCTGATTTGCGGGCAGTTACAACCGGATCGTGGCAGCATTTTTTTCAATAACGAGGACATCGGTAAATTGCTGCCCTTTGAAATCTGCCGTAAGGGCATTGCCCGCTCCTTTCAAATTGCCAATATTTTTCCGCGGCTTTCCGTTTTCCGCAATGTACAGGTATCGGTGCTTTCCCAGCAAAAGCTCAGCAATAAACTGTTTCAGCCGGCGTCGCAGATGGCAGTTGATGAGACCGATCGTATTTTGAAGAGCGCCGGCCTTTTGAATAAGAAATTGGATCTAGCCGGATCGTTGTCCCATGGAGACAAGCGCATTTTAGAAATTGCCATCGCGCTTGGAAATGAACCGGAATTGCTGATCTTGGATGAACCCACCGCCGGTATGTCGCCGGAGGAAACCACCACCACCATGGCGCTGATTCAACGTCTGGCCGCCGATCAGGGCCTGACAATTTTATTTTGCGAACATGATATGGAAGTCGTTTTTGGCACGGCGCAAAGTATCATGGTCATGCAACAAGGCCGCACCATCGTTCAAGGAGAACCGGATATTGTGCGACAAAACGCCGAAGTTCAGCAAGCCTACCTGGGAGATGAATGATGCTCGAGGTAAAGGATATTCATACGTATTACGGCCTGAGTCACATTCTGTTCGATGTATCACTAAAAGTTGAAAGGGGGCAGGTGGTCTGCTTGCTGGGCCGCAATGGAGCCGGTAAGACCACCACATTCAGAAGCATCATGGGGTTGAACCCTCCATCCCGGGGACAGATTCACTTGAACGACAAAGATATAACCGGCACGCCACCCTATAAACTGGTGAGGCAAGGCATGGGCTGGGTGCCCGATGACCGCCGCATCTTTGCCGACTTGACCGTTGGCGAGAACCTGGAAATTGCAGAACGAAAAAGCATGACGAGTGACCAGTGGGATAAACAAAAGGTTTACGATTTGTTTCCGGCATTGAAGGAAATGGACAACCGCAAGGGCGGTCTGCTGAGCGGTGGGGAGCAAAAAATGCTGGCTATCGGTCGGGCCCTGATGACCAATCCGCAGTTTCTGTTGCTGGATGAACCCACTGAAGGACTGGCGCCGGTGCTGGTCAAAACGCTGGGCGAGCGCATCCGCAGGCTCAAAGAAGTCGGCTTAACGGTTTTGCTGGCCGAACAAAATGTGAAATTTACGCTGACCCTAAGCGACTACGGCTACATTATCGACAACGGCCGGATTTGCTACCAGGGCCGGGTTGAAGAACTTGTCGACAACGAAGAAGTCAAACACATCTGTGGAATCTGAAATGGAAGCGAAGAAGGTTTTTCAGACCGATAAGGCGGCCGTGACCGGCGGGCCCTATTCCCAGGCCATTATCCACAACGGCATTATTTATGTTTCTGGGCAGGGTGCGGTGGATCCGCTGACCAACGAAATCAAGCTGGGTACCGTGGAAGAAGAAGCCGAGCTGGGGCTAAAAAATTTGCAAATCATATTGGAAGAAGCCGGCTCATCACTGGACAAGGTGTTGACGGTTACCGTATATCTTCTCGACATCGAAGAGTACACGCGTTTTAACGAAGTCTATAAAAAATACTTTAAAGAAAATCGTCCGGCCCGTACGTGCATCCAGGCCGGCAACCTTCCGTTCAATACAAGAGTTGAGATTACGGCAACCGCCTATATCTAAAAAATGGTCTTTAGCTTTGTATGGGAGTAAGCAAATGAAGAGCCAGACAATGAAGACGGACCAACTAACCCAATTGCGCAACGAGGTGGTGTCATCAGGCCACGCCAGCACGACCAGTCTTTATGTGGAATCCGCCGAGGGAGCCGTTATCCGGGATGTTGAAGGTCGGGAATACATCGATTTTGCCGGCGGCATTGCCGTCATGAATGTGGGGCACAGCCATCCGAAAGTGGTGGCTGCTATCAAGGACCAGGCCGAAAAGTTTACCCACACCTGCTTTATGGTCAACCCTTATGAGCCGGCCGTTCGGCTGGCTGAAAAACTCGGCCGCATCACTCCCGGCAAATTTCCTAAAAAGACACTGCTGGTCAACAGCGGGGCCGAAGCGGTTGAAAACGCCGTCAAGATCGCCCGCTACTACACCCAGCGACCGGCCATTATCGTTTTTGAAAACGCTTACCACGGCCGCACCTTGTTGACCATGACCATGACCAGCAAGGTCAAACCTTACAAATTCGGCTTCGGTCCCTTCGCGCCGGAAATCTACCGCATGCCCTTCGGCGATGTCGCCGGCCCTGAAAACCTCCACGACTTTTTCGTCAAACACGTAAACCCTGAGGCCGTCGCGGCGGTGGTGGCCGAGCCGGTACAGGGTGAGGGCGGATTTATCGCCCCGCCGCCCGGTTATTTTCAGGAACTGGTGAAAATCTGTCATGACAATGGTATCCTGTTTGTGGCCGATGAAATCCAGAGCGGTATGGGGCGCACCGGAAAGATGTTTGCCATCGAACACTGGGATGTCGAACCCGACCTGATGACCGTGGCCAAAAGTCTGGCTGCCGGTATGCCCCTTAGCGCGGTGGTCGGCCGCCAGGAGATCATGGACGCTGTGCATCCGGGAGGACTAGGCGGCACTTATGGCGCCAACCCGCTGGCCTGCCGGGCAGCTCTGGCGGTGCTCGACATTTTTGAAGAAGAAAATCTGTTAATTAAGGCACAGGCATTGGGCGAGAAACTCAACGCCTGCTTTAAAAGATGGCAGGAACAATTTGATGATATGATCGGTGAAATCCGCGGCCTGGGTGCCATGCTGGGCCTGGAGCTGGTCAAAGGACCGGAAAAAGAGCCGGCATCTCAAGAAGCTAAGCAGTTGGTCAGCGAATGCCTCGAGATGGGATTGGTGATATTGACATGCGGCAGCTACGGCAATATCGTCCGCATTTTGGCGCCGTTTGTGATAAGCGATGCCCAGCTGGAAAAAGGCCTGGCCATATTGGAAGAAGGGCTACGTAAGGTTTCCCCCTAACACCCCTGAATTATTATTCAGACGTTTTCTTTCTGGATTCGTCTTCGTCAGCGCCAGAAGACATCACCCCCGGCAACACCTCCTGAAAGGCCACACCATAGATTTCCCAAACCGTTACAAACAGGGCTGCAATGATCGGTCCGATGATGATCCCCAACACGCCGAACATGACAATGCCGCCCAGGGTGCCGAAAAGAATCATCAACTCGTGCATCTGGGTGTCTCTGCCCACCAAAATGGGGCGCAGCAGATTGTCAATGCTGCCCACCACTGCCGCACAGAAAACGCCCAGGCCGATGCCTTTGGCCAGGTGTCCGCTAGCGGACAGAATAATCGCCGCCGGTATCCACACCAGCGCGGTGCCGATACCGGGGATAAAGGACAGCACCGCCATGATGGTGCCCCAGAACACCGCGCTGTGAATTCCCACTACGGCAAATGCGGCTCCGGCCAGGGCTCCCTGTAAAATACCGATTACTGCAGTCCCCTTAAGCGTCGCGCGGCTAACCGAAGTGAATTTATCCAGTATGCGGCGTTCATCCTGATCTTCCAGCGGTAAATAGTAAAGCATTTTATCAATCAACTTGTCTCCGTCCATCAGAAAAAAGAACATCGTATAGAGCATAATAAACAGCATGAACAAAAAATTAACGGTTCCGACGGTGACGGCTCGGAGACGGTCGATTAGAAAACTGCTGATATGACCGACAAGTTGTCCGGCTTTGGTCAAGATCCAATTGCGGTAGGGTTCGATGCGATCATAAAACGGCAGGGTTTTGAGTGTGTTGGAAATGGCGTCGGGCTCGGACAGCTGTTGCTCCACCCAGGGCTTGACGGCTTCGCCCACCTTAATGGCCTGTCCGGTGACAATTCCCAGCAGCCCACCCAGTGGCAAGATAACAACAAAGACGATCAAAATGAGCGTTGCGATAGACGCCAGGCTGCGTCGACCTTTGAACCATTTTTCAAAGCGCCGATACAGAGGATAAGACAGCGCCGAGAAAATACCGGCCATGAAAATGGCCATCAGAAACTGGCGTATCATTGACAGAAAAAGGGCCGAGATAAAAAACACCAGCAACAGCAATACCCATTTATTGATCGCGTCTTTGTTCATGGCAGCATCCCCGAAAAACACGTTCGTTTAAAATTGATAGGTATCTGATCCAGGTAAACACTTCGATTCCATGTCTGAGGGTTATCGCTGTTCACCCGAATTTACTCCGGCAAGGTCGCCTTTTGAGCGGGACGGGCAGATGCGGATGAAGCTAACTCCTCAAGCTGCCGCAGATAGGTGCGGGCTTCTGCGGCAATTTGGGCTTCACCGGTTGCGCCGGCAATTTGTTCAGCCCGGTTCAACCATTTGCGGGCGTTGTCGAACAGCCCCTGCAGCAGGGCACTGCGCCCGGCTCTGAGGTAACGAATCGAAGCTTCCTGGGGACGTCCTGCCTTTTCACCGGCCGCGCCGGCCAGCGCCAGGGCTTTGACCATTCCGCGATAGTCAAGCGTTTCCCGACGCAGGTTTGCCGCTGCGTCAAATGCATCCATCGCCGCATCCCCGTTTTGTTCCGCCATGGCCAGGTGTCCCAACAATTCCTGACGATCTGCGCGCAACTGAGGTTGCTGCGGCTGTCCCAGAGCGGCGATTGCCGCGCGCAACTGATCCTTGTCGCCCTGTTTGCTTGCAATCAAACCCCGCAGGTAATGGGTTTTGCTTTTGATGACTGAAGGTGCCGGCTTCGCAGCGGACAGGATTTGGTCCGTAATTTTCCAGGCCTCATCCAAATCACCGCTATGATAATGTATGGTCGCTTCCAGGAGAAGAAAATCGGGCGAATCGTTACGCCCTGCCAGCGCCATTTCGCTATTGGCGCGCTGCACGACGGACAGCGCTTCTGCATAGGATTGCAAATTCAACAAACAAACGGCCAGATTGTAGCGGGCATCCAAAATTGCGGCTGAATCATCACGCACGTAAGCACGCTCCAGCGCTTTGCGATATAAATTTGCGGCCTGCTCGAGTCGGCCCTTGTCAAAAGCCAATCGCGCTGCCCGGTTAAAACGCTCGAGCGCTTCGTCTACGGCCGGACCTTTTTGCCTGGGTGCTGAAGACCCGCACCCGCTCAGCGTCAAAACGGCAACTGCTATCAGCAAGCCGACAAACATCACCCAATTGTTCGAGCGCAGATAACGGATCATGGGTTTACCTCCAGGGGGGATATTCGGGTTGCCGTCTGCGACGGCTGACTGGAGCCACCGCCCAGTAACCAGTTAGACTGGAGTTGTTGGATCAGACGCTCCAGTTCGACCATGACCTGTTGCAACTGCAAAACGAGTGTCGGGACCTCATCCGCAGTGTCTCCGACATTTTCGACAATCTTCGGCAGCCGGGGTGTTGCTTCGCTGAGGTCCTTCATCACGATTTCCAAGGACGCCATTGTCTTTTTAAGACTGCGTGTAATTTTAGGAATATCACCGGTTTCGGTATCGAATTCAGCGGAGTATTCCGAGACGTTGTCAACCATTTCTTCCAAATCATCAAAAAGCGGCGCCAAGCGAGCGATCAGGCTTTCCAGGTCCCTTACGAGCGTATCTTCGGTCAGCAGGCGGCCGAGCGCCCCTTCCCCGCGAGCAATCTTATCGGCAATGGAATTCAGATTCGTCAGCAACTGCTGAACCCCCTTTTCGGGATCCTGCAGGTCCTTGGCAACGTTAGTGAGCAACAGGATCGCTTGGTGGACATCCTCGACAACCGGTAATATCTTGGCGCGTAGCTCTTCGATGAGTTCCGCCAATGTGTCGGATGTCTTGCGATCGGACTCGACGGTAAGAACGGCAAATTCCCAGTCAAGCGGGGCCTCGGTGCCCCGGGTGATTTCAAGATAGGCATCACCGGCGATACCGAATGTCTTTCGTATGAATGCTTTTGAATCGCTGCGAACAAATACCGCCATCTTACTGTCAATGCGCACATTCGCATGTATCTTCTGATCGGGATTGATGACGATATCTCTGACTTCCCCGGCCTGGGTGCCCAAAATTTCTACTTTCGAGCCTACGCTCAAGCCGGAAAGTCCTTCATCGGGTAATACCACCTTGAGCGTTTCACCGGGGTTAAACCACTTGCGCACTTGACCGGAATATATCAATCCGGCAACAAAAATCAGCAGGCTGATCAATACAAACAACCCGACCGTCTCATTCGTGTAGCGGAACTTTGGTTGCCTGAGCGTCTCTTTCATGTTGTCATCTCCATCAACTTCCCGGACACCAGTCGATAGCGTTGGGTTACCGGCAGGGTCTGATCATTCCAGATCAAATCTTTCTGCGTCAACCAGATCACTGCGGCGCCGCGCTCACGCGCCTCTCGGATGGCCGTCATCAGTGCCGATATGACTTCAAGGTAAATTCCGGAAGTTGGCTCTTCCAGCAGAATCAGCAGGGGCCGACCCAAAAATGCTCGCACACAGGCAGCGCGCCGCAGGTCGGCTGCTGTAAAATCGCCGGGCAGTCCTAAAGGCAGCCCGGGAAGACCAAACTGCTCTGCCAGTTTCCCGGCTTCATCCCGCAGCCGGCGCGCAGGTCTCCGGGTATGGTGAAGTTGTGGAAGCAATATATTCTCCATCAGTGATAAGTGGTTAATCCAGTTGCCGGTCCTGAATACACGTCCGATTCGGCCCCGCAGTGCATTGGCCTGGTCGGGCGCAAGCTCCAGCCAGTTTCTTCCCAGAAAAAAGATGCGCCCACTGGTCGGTGAAAATATTCCGGAGCACGCATCCGCAAATCCCCCTGTCTGCTCCAAACGCGCCAGACGGATTAAAGCCAGCTCACCGCTGCAAATACTCAGGCTGAGTTTATCGGATTCCGCGATGCCGCGGATGGCACTCGTAAAAACAGTATCTTCGAATTTTAAGATATCACGCTGCTTCTCTAAAATCACCGCCATTAGATGTCACCATCATTTAAATAAGATTGTGATCGCAATGGATATGATCAGGGTGGCCAGGGCAGATTGGGCAAATCCCCTCGGCATAATATCCACGACATTGGCCGAGACACCGCTAACCGAGAGCGCCGTCTTGCAGGATATCAGCGCAATCGCAAACCCAATGGCAATTGTCTTCAAGGTAAACACGACATAGGTTTGCCACCCCAATGAACCAATGGCGCGATTGAGGAAATCGAAAAAGGTGAATTGTATCAGGCCGGCAACGGCACCTAAAGCATACCCTGCTAAAATAGCCACCGCCACAAAGGCAACGGTCAGCGAAAACATACAAATGCAAAATGCCAATACCCGCGGCACCACCAGATACAGAAACGGATCGATTCCCTGGGCATCCAGCATACGGACCTGACCTTCGACCTTCAGGGAGCCCAATTCGACCAAAAGCCTCAATCCGCTGCGTCCGATCAAAATCAGTCCCACCGCCAGCGGTGCAATTTCGGTTGCCAAAATTTCGGACAGAAAGCCTCCGAACAATGCCGTACCGCCAAACACCCTTAACCAGTGAATCGTCTGGGCCAAGGTGCCAAACCCAACGAAAACCCCGCTGAGCAGAATAAAGGGTAGCGCACTTGCGCCCACCTCATAACACTGGCGCATAAACTCGATGCGCATTGATTGTCGCCAGGTCATCGGGCGACAACTTTGCCAGATGACGGCCACGGCATCGCTGATCAATCGAACCAACGCCCGCCAGAGGCCTATCGTCCATTTTCCGGTGGTAGCAAGCAAGCGTCTCGGCATCGATCCCGCATGCAATCTTGTGTTTCCTTTTAATATGACGCCTTCGTCGCTCATATTCGTCCTGTCAGAAGATAGGTTGAGGTTTCACCGATGTTGGGCAAATAGTAGTGGCCGCGCAATTTAAACAGGTAACGGGCGCGCAGCCGACGATAGGTCGTTTCCGAAACCTGGATGCCGCCGGGTATTCCGGAATCAGCCATCTTGGATGCAAAACGAACCGACTCGCCCCAAATATTATACGTTTTCGCTTTGCGACCCACCGAGCTGCCCAAAACGGCCCCGGTATCGATCCCGACTCGGAATTCCATGGCTGTGTTTTGCGATGCAAACAAGCTGCTACAGTGATTCTGGATCCCGAGCGCCAGGTCAGCAATCAGACCGGCATGGTCTTCGAGTCCAGATTTGAATCCCGCCGCACAGACGATTTCCTCCCCCATCACCTTCATGTAGTCGATGCCCTGGGCTGTGACCAAATCTTCCAGGTGACCGACCATTTGATCAACCGTCGTTGTGGTGTCGGTATCCGTGATGCGACCGGCAAGGGATAGGGTATCGGTAAACTGCAGGACCAGGACAGTCATTTCGGGAAATATATCTGCCGCGGTTTGATCGGGATCAATACCACCGGCCTTGAGACGATCCAAAAACGAGGTGATGGGCGCTTTTCCGCCCATCGAATTGGGGCCCGAACGTTGTTGGGTGATCTCGGGTGCAACAGGATGGCCCTCGGGTTGAATGTCCCCTGCGACCGGGGCCGGTTGCGGCGATGAGGCACCCGGTGCCTCTGCAGTTTCAATATCTTCTTCCGGCTGTGCAAATGCACGGATGCATGCTGGATCCACTGACAACCGCAGCGCCAGCATGTCGGCAATGGCATGCCCAAAGGAAATTTCTTCACTCGACCAGCCGTCGTGCTGACGATCATGCTCGAACCACAGGGCCCCTACTGTGTGACCGTGATAACGAATCGGTACCGCCAACAATGATTCACAGCCCAGCGGTTGCAAGTAAACCCGATACAGTTCGGCCAATCGCGTATCCGTTTCCGCATCAACGGCCTCGATCTCTTCGCCGTTTTCTAACAGATCAAACAACATAGGAAAGTCGATCCGGTTCAGCACGGTCCCCTTCGTATGACCGTAGCTTTCGAGATCGTAACTGTCGATACACTTCAAGAATTGGCCGCCATCATCATAATTCCATAAGCTGCTACGTCTTAAATTGATGGCACCGGTAACAATTTCGGTTAACTGCCCGAAAGATTCCATATCCTCGGCATCAAACATGGCCGCGCTGGATGAGAGCTCAGAAAAGGCCCGGCTCTGGGCCTCGAGTTGATGCTGGCGATCGAGCACCTGCCGGGCATTGCGTTCCGCCTGCAGCCCCTGGAAAACCAGCAAACCGGCCATAATGGCTGCCAGCAGCACAATGCCGGCGGACATCAGGATAATATTGCGGTTGTTGCGCCCCACAAATCCGACAAAGTCTTCCTCCGGTACAAAAACAAATACCGATAGATCGAGCCCTGTTTTTTGAGGCATCAGAAAGGCAGTACTCAGATAACGCCGACCGTCAACCACCAAATCCCGATGACCATGGCCCTCGATCAAGAACCGGCTGTATGCGCGATTTAAAACCGGATTTCCCAGTTCTTCCACCAAAATGGGTTTATACAGATCGCCTTCCCTTTTCACCATTTTTTTGATCTCCGGATGGGCAACGATGTATCCCTCTTCGTCGATAATGATGGCTTCCCCGTTCTGGCCGATTTTGAGCGTCTCCAGAAACGCGCTGACGTCTTTCAATTCGACATCCATGCCGAATACACCCAGGCGTTCATCGCTTTTTCCCATAATCGGCAAAGAGACGGTTACGCCGTGGGTCTGACTGGTAAAAAATATGTAGAAATCGGACCAGTTTGGCTCCTCTCTGTTTACAGCCCCCGTGTACCAGGGCCGCTCTCGCGGATCGTAAGGATCATCGAAGACAGTTTCTTCATCAACCACGTTGCCCGCCGGGTCCCGGCGAATCCAGGTGGTCTGGGCGGCGGCGTCGGAGCGCTCCATAATTTTGGTGTGCAGGGACCCATCCGGCTGGCGGGCGATCATTAAGAAGTTGCCTTGAAGATCGGCCACAATGAAATTGCTTACCTGCGAAAGGTTGCCCAAAACTCTGAAAGCAAGGGATTCCAGGAGATCCCGATTGTGAATGTCAAATGGCGTATTTTCTAAGAAGTCGGCAGTGAGCTGAACCGTATCTTCAATCGGTACTATAAAAGCATCCAACTCGCCGGCGATGCGCCGTTCGATCGCACCCAGCACTTCCTCCGACAAAGCCAATGCATCCCGGCGATTGCTAAAATAGGAATAAACGATAATGGCGAGCAGCGCAGCCAGCATGACAAACACAAAGCCAATCGGACCTGCCACACGAAAGAAGTGCCCCCGCAGAGATTTTTGGCTGTTGCGACCTCCGAAATTGAGTTTAACCACTTCTTCTCTTCGCAATTTGCGCTCCTCCAAATGGTTTTATAGACGAAGAAACCCACCGGTTAATTATGAATTATCTTTCCGACTCAATTGCTTTCAGGTTCGTTTTGCTATCGTTTGAACCCGTCATATCATCTAATAGGAAATTCATTTCACGTTCGTCAAATGATTTCTCCTCGTCCATGACAGCTGATGAAATTTAATTGAACACAGATTCTTGGTAGGTATGCAAGAAAGGTAGGTACGGAGCAAAGAGGTGTCAATTATGCGTTTCGAGATCGATTTCAGACTGGTCAGGAGGCCGCACCGGGCGAATCCAATTTTATAGTCGTTGTCAAAAAAACGTTCCGATTGCAGAACGTTTTTTTGCGACAACACTTATGCCGGTACCTTTTTTCGGAACATTTTAATGACAAGCGGTATAATTGCTGCAAAAATCGGTTGCGCAACATCAAGGCCCGCTTCGAAACGAACCGGGCTTTTTTTTGGGGGGTAATGGAACGGATCTTAAAATCAATCCTGGGCGGTAATCACAAAAAGGTGGACTTCCCGGGGGCCATGGGCGCCATGGACCATGGTGGCTTCGATATCAGCGGTTTTGCTGGGACCCGAAATAAAGGTCAGGCAATTGGTCAGGCCTTGCTGGCTCTCATGCGGGTCCCATTTAAGCAGAGCGTAAAGCTCTTTTAAATCGGCAATAATCTGGTTGAGATGGATAACGGCCATATGAATGGCCGGCACCAGTGATACGGTGCGCGCCTGCCCGGGATGTGTCCGCATCACCAAAGTGGCGGTGTCGGCCATGCAAAAATCGGCCGAGGTAACCCCTATGTAAGCATCAATCACCTGCTGCCGGATGTCTTTGTTGGCGGTTGTCTCCAGATCGGTGACAAAAAGCGGCACATTCTGCTCTGCCAGAGCCGCCGGCAGATGCAGGCGTTCGACCAGCGGGTGAGCCCAGGCCACCACACTTTTTTGATCTCCCCACTCGGGATCTTTTTTCCGCACTAATGCCGTAATGGCAGTCGTTACCGTGCTAGTATCATCACAGGGAATGACCTTCAGGTTGATGGGCGCAGCGGCTTCAATCAGCGTGTCAAGCAGCTTTTTTCTGTCGGCAATGGAACGATTTTGGATGCCTTCCACTAGAGCCCGGCTTTGAGCGGATATGTCTTCGCCGAACAAATCGGCCTCGGCTCTCGATTCGGCCTGCGGTTTTCCTAAAGCCTTTTTGATGGTGTTTATAAACTGCTCTTGTCCTGAATCTCTCATTGTATGCATGCCGCCTTTCGACAAATGATATGCCCACTATCCATGGCCGCTCACTTCCCCGAGCACCATTCTAAAGGCCTTTTTTCCAGCGGCGTATAAAACTTTCCTTGGCCAGTGGCCTTAAATCGCGCCCCTGCGTCCAGCCATTGACCGGCGCCGGCAGTCGGCGGATCATGCCGTTCCGCTGCGGCATCAGCTTCTCCCCCAGAGCTGCTAGGCGCAGGACGCCTTCGTAAACCGCACGCTTGCGGATGATCCAAGACCAGATTTGCCACATCAGATTTTGCCGCCGATCGGCCGGCCTTACGCCCCAGGCCGGATCGCCTTCGGCCAGCTTTGCCCGTAACGCCAGCAACATGCGCGGCAGATCAATGTTGACCGCACAGGCCTCCTGGCAGGCGCCGCAAAGGGTCTCCCCCAGACACAGGTCCTTGGCGCGATTGATGCCCACCAGCAGCGGTGTAACCACCGCTCCCACCGGCCCGGTGTAAGCGTAGCCGTATGAATGCCCGCCGATTTTAGCGTAAACCGGACACACATTCAGGCAGGCTGCACACCGGATGCAGCATAGCATCTCACGAAATTCGGGATCGGCCAGAATCCGGCTGCGCCCATTATCCAGAATAACCAGGTGGAATTCCTGCGGGCCGTCGGCCTGGTCCGTCCGGCGGGGCCCGCCGATATAGCTGACGTAGGTGGCCATATTCTGTGCCGCAGCTCCCCTGCACAGCAGCCTTAATAGAATATCATGATCCTCGAGGCGGGCGGCAACCCGCTCCATGCCCATGAAAGCCATGTGGACTTTCGGCAGGGTTGTTGACATGCGGATATTGCCCTCGTTTGAGACAGTTGTGATGTGTCCGGTTTCCGCACAGGCAATGTTACAGCCGGAAGTGCCCATATCGGCCGCCAGAAATTTTCGTCGCAAGGCCTTTCTGGCAATCCAGGTCAATTTTGGCGGATCTTCCTCGTAAGGGATGTCGAGATGATCGGCAAAGAGGCTGCCGACGTCATGGCGGGTTTTGTGAATGGCCGGTGCAATGATGTGCGAAGGGGTCTCGCCGGCCAGTTGGATGATGTATTCGCCCAGGTCTGTCTCGGAGACCTCGATGCCGGCATCGATAAGGGCATCATTTAGGCCGATTTCCTCGCTCACCATAGATTTGCCTTTAACCACCCGTCGAACGCCATGCCGCCGGGCGACCTCGAGGCAATAATTTACAGCCGCCTGACTGTCTTTGGCAAAATATACATGACCACCATTCTCGCGGATGTTGGCCACCAGGGTTTCCAGAACAACGTCCAGGTTTTCAATGGTTTTCATCCGGATCTCATGGGCTTTTAAGCGCAGGTCGGGCCCCTCCGGCAACCGCCGGTAGCATTCAGCCGTACCCCGGCCAAAACGGTTCTGCAAATCCGCCAGCGCCCTTTGCAGAGTCGAATTTTTAAGCGCCTTTCTGGCCTCAGCCACATAGTTTTCAGTCGCTATTTTGGTCATTGTTTTTCTTTATTTGACCGCAGACGACCGCAGACTTACGCGGACCATTTCCTCCCGAGGACCTGTCGGGAGGAAATTTCTCAAGCCCTTTGGGCTAAAAACCTATCCGTCTTTTAATGCCGTATCTCTAATGTTGATCGTTACAAAATATCTGCGAACGTCTGCGCGCGTCTGCGGTTACTTATATCATTTTAGCTTGCAAGGACTTGCGCCAAATGCAGCACCTTTATAGGGCTGCCCAGGCGGCTGAGTTTACCCTGGATGTTCATCAGGCAGCCCATATCACAGCCCACCACCGCATCGGCCTTGGTGTCCAAAATATTTTGAGCCTTGTCCGTGACCATGGCGTCTGAAATATCGGGATATTTAACGGAAAAGGTGCCGCCGAATCCGCAACAATAATCCGCGTCCCGCATTTCAATAAAATCGATACCGGCGACATGCTGCAAAAGTGCGCGCGGTTGTTGTCTGACACCGATACCGCGCAGCAAATGACAGGAATCATGGTAGGTGACCCGCCCTTCAAAGCGCGCCCCCAGATCGTCAACCCCGAGCACGTCCACCAGGTACTCACTAAACTCAAAAGTACGCTTCGCAAGATTCAAGGCGCGCGGCAACCAGTGGGGCTCGTTTTGAAACAGCTCTTTGTAATGATGCCGCACCATGTTTACACAGGATCCCGACGGACAGACAATTGTTTCTGACGCTTCAAACACCTCAATGAAATGGCGCGCGGCAACCCGGGCCTCGCGGCGGTACCCGGAATTAAAAGCCGGCTGACCGCAGCAGGTTTGGTCCACAGGGCAGCTCAGGGAAACCCCCAGCCCTTGCAGCACGCGCACCATGGCTTCAGCCACTTCGGGGTAATGCGTGTCAACCAAACACTGAATAAATAAAGTAACCTTCTGGTTGTTGCTCATTTTTCAATTTACAGCCAGATATTCACTGTTTAACTAAAACCGGGTGCCAACGAAGACGATAAGCCGTTAATCCGGATTCACTTTGATTCCTTCTCTGTTCGGCGGTCAGCCGGCCTGAAGCAGTAGAATCGAAATTAAATGTGAACGCTACAATGAACCGTTAAAAAAATCCAGCGTAAAATCAGGCCGACCATTCGATGGTGTCGATCTTCGATATGATTTGAAAGGCTTGCGCTAAAAATTATTTTTGATAAGATATTGCAAGCTTAGGAGATGATGACCATGTCGGAACAAAGAACAGCCCTGTTGGAGCTTATTGATAAAATAGAGCACATGGGGCAATTTCAGGACCGCATCGATTTCCCGGCCACCATCGGACAGATATGGGAGGTATTTCTGGATGATGTGCGCAGCTTAATCGAGATTGAGGTCTGTGCCTTTTTTGTCGTTGATGACGATTCCCACGAATTTATTTTAGAATATGTTTATCCTGATGACAGAAAGAAAGTCTGCAAAAAAGAAGTCGATTATCAAGTTGAATGCGGCATATTTCCCTGGATTATCAACCGCAGACAACCGGCGCTCATCCCTCCTCTGGCATTTGAAGACGGTAAGTCAATTGTTATGTTGCCGCTTTCAACCATTAAAAGAACGCTGGGTGTCGTCATGCTGAAGACACCCATCAAAGAAAGCTCCATAACCCAGGAAAACATGAAGCTTCTGACCATGCTGGCCAAACAATATTCACTGGTGCTGGAAAACACGTTGCTGTATGAACGTTTGAAAAGAAAGCACAAATCGCTCGAAAAGGCCAATGGCGAAATCAGGCTGTTATCCAGAAAAGATTCTCTGACCGGGTGCTATAATCGCGGCTACCTCAACGAACACCTGCAGCACGAAATTAAAAGGGCTTCACGGTATCACCACCCGCTGTCGATAGCTCTATGTGACATCGATCACTTCAAACAGGTAAACGACACCTTCGGTCATCTATGCGGCGATATGGTCCTAACGGAATTTGTGCAGCGCATCCTGTCTCTGATCCGATCCGACATGGACTGGCTGGCACGATATGGCGGAGAAGAGTTTTTACTTGTTTTGCCCGAAACTCATTACAAGAATGCCAGCCGCCTGGCCGAAAGGCTTCGCAAGCAAATTTCAAAAAAGAAATTTAACTGGGAGGGAGAGAAGATTTCTATTACCGCCAGCTTCGGCGTCACCGGCATTGACAAGGGCGCAAACCTTGAGGATTTTTTGGTGGAAAACCTTGTCGAGATGTCAGATCAGTATCTTTACCAGGCGAAAAATTCAGGAAGGGATAAGGTTATCGGTGGACCATTTGCCCCTGAATCGGGCGTGAACAATAACAAAAAGGTAGAATAACTTTTGAGTGCAGAAAGCTGCGCAGTCCAGCATCACCCTGAACTGCCTCTCGCTGTTTGTCAGATAGACGTTTCCGACTTATCTTCCTCTGAAAGGCTCGCGCATATTCAGGGAAAACCGTTTGCCGCTTAGCGACCCGATTTCTTTCTTTGCTTTATTTTTTCAAACCCCGCCTCGACAACCGGTTGTATTTTATCGAGTTTGATGGGCTTGGTCAGATAATTGTCAAAGCCGACTTGCTTTAATTTATTCAAGTCGTATAAATCCGCATATCCGGTTAAGGCAATGATAACCGATTGTGAGTTTCGCTCCCTGATGCGCTGGCAAAACTCAACACCGTCCATATCGAGCATTATCAGATCCGTTATGATCACCGGAAAATCCTCTTTTCGCATGAGCGCAAGCGCGACTTCCGGTGACTCAGCTTCAGCCACTGAATAACCTGCCTTAGTCAGTAGTTTGTTCAACAGATCTCTTTGAAAATCTTCATCATCAACGACCAATATTCTCTTTTTCATTGTGTCTGCTCATTCTTTTTTAATTGGATTGGGCCGTTATATAAATACCGCACGGATATGACAATCATCTGTTTTTCATAGTAAAATCGATATTAAAGGTTTTTTGTATCAATGTCAATTTAAGAAAATGAAATGTTGAATCGTCAATTCGTTAAACAGGTTAGGACGAATCGGCCTCTTTGACTATTTAGCTACTGACAATTTTACGAATTGACCAAACGGCTGAATCTGAGGATAGAAGGTAAAAGGCTGTAATCTGAAAATTTTACTCAAGCAGCTGATTTTTGATGGCTTCCAGCATCTCTTCAGTTACCCCCGCCCGGGATGTGAGGTATTCGATGGGTGAGCCATATTGATCATGCAGATGGGAAAGCAGGGCTTCAATGCAGTATCGCGGTGCTGAAAAATAAGGCGCAATTCTATCCCGGTATTCGGCATCAATATTAAATTGCGCGTATATCTGATTGACGACATCAGCGATATAAATATTGGACAGCCCGTAATCATAGATAACCGTCTCTTCTGGTACCCCCAGCGCAAGCAAAAGCAGGGCTGCAAAGGTGCCGGCCCGGTCCTTGCCGCCGGTGCAATGAAACAGCAGCGGCAGGCTTTTGGGATCTGCCAACCGCCTGAAAACTTCCCCCCAGGCGGTGGCAAATTGATCCAGATTTAAGCGATAGCCTTCGA
This sequence comes from Desulfobacterales bacterium, assembly GCA_050116835.1. GTDB lineage: Bacteria > Desulfobacterota > Desulfobacteria > Desulfobacterales > JAHEIW01 > JAHEIW01. The sequence continues at coordinate 18,465 of JASFNW010000004.1, read as the reverse complement.
TCAAAAATGAGGGCGTCAACCAGCTCGCATCCCCATTTTTAAGTTTTTCAAATAAACGGCTGGGCTCAAACTTAAGATGGTTGATCGGCAGATGAACATAGGTGCCGTAACCATGGGCTGGAAATCGATCCGGCCTTTTTCGGGCTTCAACTGAGGTGCGAAAATCACACACACTTTGAATCTTCATATGTTGCAGAAAAGCAATATCGTCATTCGACAGCCGGGCCAAGTGATCCGAACGAAAGACTTTTCCCCACTTCACCCGGTGGCCTTCTGCGGTTTCGTATCCGCCCAGATCGCGCGTGTTCACCGTATTTTGCAGAGGAAGGCGCCGCTCACCGACGATGATCGCCTTACCCTCTTCTGGAACAACTTTAAAATAGTGTGCCACATACGGGCTCAGTTTCGATAGGGTGACCTCATTCTGGTCCTTGCTTTGTTCCAAATTGATCCTGTGATCGATGGTCTCCGGTGTCGTCCCATGATAGACCGATACCGGCCGGTTCTTATGTTTGGTTTTCCAGCTGATACGCAAAACGTCCGGCCCGTGGCGGCTGACGGTGAGGTCAAAAATTGATGGGGAAGTGTCCGATAAAGTCATCGGGTTTTATTTTAACCTTTTTCCATTGTTGTAAGCCATCGAAAAACTTTGGCAGGTCACGCAAAAAGAGAACGACCGTTAAACCCAGTCAAAAATACTGTCTCCAGGGTACACGTTCTACTAGTATTTCACAGCCCTGATTTATTTCAACTAAAAATTGAGTTCATTCCTTCAAAATGCCGTTGCCAGGTGACACTTTGACATTAAAAAATAATTACCATATTATGGGCCAATCTCGTGGAAAGGAGCTTCAGACCCGTATAGATGAGTGAATTCTGGGATTGGTGGCAGCACCTGCCGCAAAACATAAGCCCGGTCATATTTCAAATCGGCTGGCTCAAAGTCCAGTATTATGGATTATCATACATTGCAGCCTTTGCCCTGAGCTATTTCCTGGTGCTGTACCGCATCAAGCATGAAGAACGTTTCGCATTCACCAAAGATCAGGTTAATGATATCACCACTTACGCCATTCTGGGACTGATCATCGGCGCCCGCTTGGGCTATGTGTTCTTTTACAATTTGGCCTATTATCTGCGCCATCCGCTCGAGATCTTTTTGCCATTTTCGTTCTCAAACGGCTTTACGTTCACCGGCATCTCCGGTATGTCCTACCACGGGGGGCTAATCGGGGCGTTGCTGGCTGTCACCTGGTATCTCCGTAAAAACAAACTGGAATTCTGGGATGCGATGGATTTATATTTTACCGTGGTGCCCCTTGGATATACCTTCGGCCGGCTGGGAAACTTTATGAACGGGGAGTTATTCGGGCGAGTGACGACTGCACCCATCGGCATGTATTTTCCCCAGGCGCCCGACACGGCGCTGCGGCATCCATCCCAGCTGTATGAAGCCTTTTTTGAAGGCATTTTTCTTTTTGTCGTTCTGTGGTCCATTCGTCGTATAAAAAAACCCAGAGGCGCGATGCTGGCCTTTTATGTAATCGGTTATGGCACCGTGCGGTTTTTCATCGAATTCTTTCGCCAACCCGACGCCCATATCGGCTTTATCTTTTTATCCTTTTCTATGGGGCAGATGCTTTGTGCGCTGATGATTGCAGGCGGAATAATTCTGTATCTCTACTTGCGGCAAACTCAGCCGCGAGTATAACAACCATTAGTTGCCAGATGCTGGAATATCGGAAAAAAATGAAGCAAAAATAATGCATCTCGTCCCCCGCCAGGAAATACATCAGCGTATCGGAAGATTGCAAACCCAACTGGCATCCCGCCAGCTGGACGGTGCCTTTATTTTGCAGAATGCCGATCTGTTTTACTTTAGCGGAACCATACAATCTGCTGTTTTGTTTGTGCCCGCGCACGGTGAGCCCCTCCTGATGATCCAAAAAAATCTCAAACGGGCCGAGCTTGAATCTTCGTTGCAAAATATCATTCCGGTCGAAAATAAAAATGCGGTTTCACATGTCTTAGCGGACTTCGGCTTTAGTCGCTTGGAGCGGGCCGGTCTTGAAATGGATGTTCTGCCGGCCAATCTGTATCTGTGGTTTCAGCAATCCCTGCCGCAATGCGGCTGGAAGGACATATCCAACCTCATCCGCAGATTGCGAATGCTAAAGTCAGATTACGAAATTGAACAGATTAAAAAGTCTGCCGCTGTATTGCACATCGGTTTGACGGAGCTCAAAAATATTATTCGCGAAGGCATGACCGAGCTGCAAATCGACGGGCACCTGGCCATGATTGCCCGACGGGAAGGTCATATGGGCACACTGCGCATGCGCGGTTGGAACCAGGAAATGACCCACGCCCACGTGCTGGCCGGCGACAGCGGCGCAACCGTCTCGCTGCTGAACAGCCCTCACGGCGGCACCGGTAGTACACCGGCCATGGCTCAGGGCGCCAGTTTTCGCAAGATACGGCGAAATGAACCCATTGGGGTCGATTACGGGGTCGCGATCAACGGCTATGTCGGCGATCAATTCAGAACCTATGTTGTCGGAACGCTTCCTGAGCGCCTGAAAAGGGCCTACGCCTGTTCGCAGGATATTCTCTCTGTTTTGGTCGACGAGGCCCGTCCTGGAATTTCATGTGCTCAGCTGTACGAAGCAGCGACTCACAGGGCGCAACAAGAGGGCCTGGCCGAATTTTTTATGGGATATGGAGACGGTCAGGTCAAATTCATCGGCCATGGCATCGGGCTGGAAATCGATGAATACCCGATTATTTCCCCGCGTTTTGAAGGTCAACTGGAAAATGGCATGGTGCTGGCCCTGGAGCCTAAATTTGTTTTTCCCCAAACCGGCGTCGTGGGATTGGAGGATGACTATGTGATGACCGCCGAAGGCCTTAAGAGACTGACGTTGACAGACCAGTCGTTGATTCAAATTTAAGCGCTTTTTAAGTCTAATTCAATTCTCAGAGGTAATATGCGGCTCGAATTGAGGGACATCAATTATACCTATCCGGGATCGACCAGAAACGTATTCCGGCAATTGAGCTGTCGGGTGTCCAAACCTGGTTTTCACGCGTTGTTCGGGCCATCCGGTGTGGGCAAGACGACCCTTGCTAAGATGATTACCGGAGCCATCAAAGAATTTTCCGGTGATATTCGCATCCATCAAATGGAGCATGTCCTTTACACCTATAATCTGGAACGGCTTCCGGGATGGTACAGTGTTTATGATCACCTGACGCAAATAACGCCGCCGCCCAACCGCGAGCGCCTCGAAGAACTGGTGGATTCTTTTGGGCTCGAGGCCTGTTTGCGTTCTCGCTTCGCACAACTGTCCCTGGGACAGCAAAACCGGACCAATTTGACGCGTTATTTGCTCCAGAACTTTGACCTGCTGATCATGGATGAAAGTCTGGCCAATGTCGATGAAATCACCAAAGAAAAAATAATTTTGAAAATCAAGGCGCTGTATCCCGATCGCTGCTTTTTATATATTTCCCATAATGTGGTTGAGGTTGCCAAATTTTGCAAGCAGATCCTTGTGCTGCGCAGTCACCATAAGCAACCGCAGGCCGTTTCACTGCAAGGGCAGGATTTTGATGGCCGTCGGTCATTGCAAGAAAAGAGTCTTGAGCAATGTATGCTGGAGATCGTCAATGCTGCATAGACGTATTTATCAATTTTTAATAATCTATTTTATCGGCTTTGCCGCCCTGATGCTGGTAAAATATAGCCTCAATTTATCCGATTACGTCATCCCGAGTCTGTCTGAGATCTGGGTCACCTGCCGGCGCTATTTCGGGCTATACCTGCTGGCGGTGCTCAATACCCTGTCGGTTGCCATTTTGGGTCACGTATTGTCCATTTGCATGGCAGCCGTTGTGGGAATTATCGGACGCTTAACCATCTGGATCGGCTCTTTTATCCGCGTGGCCGCCTACAATATTCAGGCCTACCCGATTGTGGCCGTTGCGCCGATCATTTTCATTCTGCTGGGAGATGGCCTTTCCTCCCGCTTGCTTATAGCGGCAATGATCTGCTATTTTCCATTATTGCTATCGATCATCGGGATACTGTCGGAGCCGGTGGCGGAAATCGAACACTTCTTTGAATCCACCCGTAGGATGAACTGGCAACTTCAGGTCAAAATCCGGGCTTTTGAAAATAGCCACAAACTGATAACGGTGATTGTCGGTAGCGCCACCCTGGCCATGGTGGGCACAATTGTGGCAGAATTTATTGCAGCCAATGCGGGTATCGGCTACAGTATCCGTGTCGCCCTCTACCAGAGTGATCTGGCCAAAATACTGATTGCCCTGTTTTTAATCGGAATTTGCACATCGGTCTATCTGGTGTTTCTGGAGTGGCTCGGCACAATAATTAAAAGGCGCATCGGCAGTGTTTAGCCTATGCACACAATAGCAATCCGCAAAAACGGGTAAATTCGAAGTGAGCTAAAGGAGACCATACATGCAGCGACACCTATTTGATCTGATTGGTTTGTCAGTAATCGGTATGATCCTTATTCTCATTCTGGCAGGCTGCGCCCCGGAGGCTGAAAAACCCCTGGAAGAAGTCAATTACCGCCTGAAGTGGCTGTACAACATCAGCGTGGTCGGAGATCTATACGCGCTTGACAGCGGATTATTCAAAAAAAACGGCCTATTGGTCAACGTCAAGCCGGGGGGGCCGGAAAAAGACGCTATCAAGGAGCTGGAATTGGGTCATGCGCAGTTTGGTGTTGCCTCAGCCGATCAGGTGATCAGGGCGGTTTCCAAAGGCTCGCCGATCGTCGTCATTGCCCAGCTATTTCAAATCAATCCACTGCATTGGATTTTTCGCCCGGATAAGACACCGCTAAAAACACCGCAGGATCTCAAAGGATTAACTATCGGCATTACCCATGGGGGCAATGATGAAACCATCATGCGCGCGCTGCTGGCCAAGTACGGCATCCAGGAAAATGACGTAAACCTTTACAGCGTGCGCTATGATTACACCCCCTTTTATCAGGGCAAAGTCGACCTCTGGCCCCTTTATCGCAATGCCCAGGCCCCCATTATCGGAGCCAAATTGCAAAAAGCCGGTGAGCGCTTCGATTTGATGGATCCCAGCAAATTGGGCATCCGATTTGTGGCCAACTCGGTGGTCACCACTCGTAAAATGCTCGAAGAGCGTCGTGAAACCGTTGAGAAATTCATCAAAGCCTTGCTACAGGGGTGGCGGGAGGCACTGGACCCTGCCAACACAGAAAAATCAATTGCGCTGGTATTAAAATACAACAAAGAAACACCTGAGGCGATCGTCCGCCAGCAATTGCCGGCCACCCGTGTGTTGATGATGCCTTCAGCGAATTTTGAATTTGGCACAATTGATACGGCCGCCTGGCAACAAACCGAAGAGATCATGCTGGCCCAGAAACTGATCCCCGTCCGGGTATACGTGGAAAAATTACTGAAACCGATTGAAAAATAGTAAAAACCATTTTGAATCGCGCAATAAATCATCAGCGGCTGCAGCGTGCAAACTCATGCATAAGGGATCGTAGCGAAAGAACAACAATCAACATTAAAACATGATATTCGCGGTAATATCAGCATCGTACCCAAAAGCCGGTTAGGGGGCGTCTGACTGTTCTTTCGCAACGCTTCCTAATACATTCAAACAGTGCACGACTCCGCTGCTGATAATTCATTCCGCTATGCAGTAAAATTTCCAACCATACAACATCTTAAGGAACAGGAAAAATGAGCAAACGAAGTGATTTGATGACCAAAGGGCCCGAAAGGGCACCCCATCGCTCTTTGTTACGGGCAGATGGCTTTACGGATTGGGAGTTGGAGCGCCCGATCATCGGCATTGCCAACTCATTTAATGAAATCATACCGGGGCATATGCATCTGGATAAACTGGTGGATGCGGTCAAAGCCGGCATATACGCTGCCGGCGGCACACCGCTGGTCTTTAACACCATCGGCATTTGCGACGGCATCGCCATGAACCATGACGGCATGAAATATTCACTTCCCAGCCGGGAGCTGATTGCCGACACCGTCGAAACCATGGCGGTCGCGCATCCTTTTGATGGTCTGGTCCTGCTGGCATCCTGTGACAAGATTATACCGGGTATGCTCATCGCTGCTGCCCGGCTGAACATACCCTCGATTTTTTTGTCCGGCGGTCCGATGCTGCCGGGCAGAGTCCGGGGTAAAGATACCGGACTGGACAAGGTGTTTGAAGCCGTCGGTCGCTTCAAAAGCGGCAAAATGTCTGCTGAAGAACTGGATACGTATGAATGCGCGGCCTGCCCCGGTGCCGGCTCCTGTTCGGGCATGTTCACCGCCAATACCATGAACAACCTTTCCGAAGCGCTGGGCATGTCCCTGCCGTATAACGGCAGCGCGCCGGCTGTTTTTTCGGAACGCATCTGGCTGGCGAAAGAGACCGGATACAAAGCGGTCGGATTGGTCAAAAAGGACTTGAAGCCGCGCGACATCATGACCGAAGATGCATTTCACAATGCCATTGCGGCTGATATGGCGTTGGGTGGTTCAACCAATACGGCGCTACACATCCCGGCTCTGGCCTATTATGCCGGATTGGACCTAACCCTCAGGGATCTGGACCCCTTTACCGCAAAAGTGCCCCATTTGACCTCTATTGCGCCTGCCGGTCCTCACCATGTCGTGGATCTATTTTATGCCGGCGGAATCCCAGCCATTTTGGCCGAACTGCAAAAGGTCAAGCTCATCAAAACGGAACCGCCGACAGTCTATGGAAAATCCGTTGGTGAGATGCTCGCAGAAATTAATGCCGGTGTGAAAGATTATACGGTGATTCGTTCAATTGAAAAGCCGGTCCACAGCGGCGGCGGTCTGGCCATCCTGTCCGGCAACCTGGCGCCGGATGGCGCCATTGTAAAGCAGGCGGCCGTCGCGGAAGAAATGCTGTCCTATTCGGGTCCTGCCCGCATTTTTAATTCCGAAGAAGATGTTTTTAACGCCATAATGGACGGACAAATCAAAAAAGGCGAGGTGATCGTTGTTCGATATGAAGGCCCCAAGGGTGGACCCGGCATGCGCGAAATGCTTTCCCCCACATCGGCGCTGGCCGGCATGGGAATGGACAAGCAAGTCGCTTTGATCACCGACGGGCGCTTCTCGGGCGCCAGCCGGGGGGCGGCTATCGGGCATGTCTCTCCGGAAGCTGCGGCCGGCGGTCCGATCGCAGCCCTGCGCCAGGGCGATATCATCGAAATCAACATCCCTCAAAAAAGCCTGAACGTTCAATTAACCGAAGAAGAGATTCGCAAACGGATCGCTGCTTTGCCCGAGTTTGAGCCGAAGGTCAAAAGCGGTTATCTGGCCCGTTATGCCCAGATGGTTTCCAGTGCAGACAAGGGCGCTGTCTTCTCCCGGTAGAATCGAGTCAGCTTTATTGATCTGTCTGGTCCATCCGGAAAATCAGATTATTTTTGCGAACTTTGCGCCCCACGCCCACCAAGCGAGTCCGCAAGGTGAGGCGGGTGGGTCTGCGGTAAAAAACAAAGCCAAACAATATGCGTATTGAGGCCCTATACAACCAGCGGTTGGAAAGAATCTTAAAGGCTGTTGCCCTGGAAAAGCCGGATCGGACACCGGTGGTTCTGGAGTATTCCGGATTTGCAGCCTATGTCACCCAGACACCGATGGCGACCTTTCTCAAATCCCCCCAAACCAATCTTGACACCATGATCAAAGCATTTGAGCTGGTGGGTGATGGCGATGCGATGAACTATGGTGCCTTTTGGCCATATGGTTTGTGTCATGCCTTTATGTCAAAGGTTCGCGTTCCGGGAGTGGATTTGCCTGAAAACGATATGTGGCAGGTAACCGAAACGCGATTGATGGATCGCAATGATTATGATCGCATTCTGCATCATGGATGGTTGGACTTTTTTCAGAAAATAATGCGCGAACGCATTCTTGACGATGTGCCTCCGGAATACCTACCGCCGCAGCGACGGCCGGTCGACGTCCGCACTGCGTGGCGCTCTATCGGCGTCCCCGTGCTAAGCGGCGGCGATATAACAACACCTATTGAACTGCTGTGCGGGGCACGCTCGTTAACGGCGTTTGCCATCGATCTGATGGACATACCCGAAAAAGTAGAAGCCGTTATGGAAGTCATCTGGCCCCATCTATCAGGTGCGGCCATCCAACGGGCAAAAAGAAAGGGGTATCCGCTGGTTTGGGTGGGCGGTTGGCGTGCGGCCCCGTATCTGTTATCTCCAGCGATGTGGCGCCGGTTTGTGTGGCCTTACTTTCGCAAACTGGTGGTTGAGGTGGTTGATGCCGGTCTGATTGCGCTGCTGCACCTGGATTCAGATTGGACGCGTGAGCTTAACATGTTCAGGGAACTCCCGCGGGGAAAATGTATTATGGCCCTTGACGGTGAAACCGATATTTTCAAAGCTAAGGAGATTCTGGGCGACCACATGTGCATTATGGGAGATGTTCCGGCGTCGATGCTGTTTTTAAAGGCGCCCGAAGATATCTATGCCTACTGTGCCCGCTTGATCCGGCAGCTGGGCCCGCAGGGGTTCATATTGCAGTCCGGCTGTGATATCCCGGCCAATGCCAAACTGGAAAATGTGCAGGCCATGGTGGCCGCCGCCATCGGTTAAGCCCGTTAGTATTAAGATTTGCTTAATTTAACAATCCTACAGTAAATAAGTTGCTAATAGGATCGTTTTCCTTGAAAACAATGCAGTTTTAAAAATTTAAACTAAAACTGGCTTAAAACCGTAGAATTTTTTCGAGGGCAAGGCTTGATTCGTTTCAAAAGCGGAGCGTATACGATAATACGCGAGCATTTTGAAACGAATTGTAACGCAGCCATCGGGAAAATTATGCGGTTTTAAGCCAGTTTTATGGCGGCGGGTTGTATCCACCGATTAGTACTGCCTTCATAAAACCATTTGTCCGGAAAACCTCGGCGGCGCGTATATGTCGGGTTTTCCGCCCAATCCATCAGCTGCTCATACGCTTGTTGAACCCGCAAGAACACGGCAGCGTCGCCCCCTTGATCGGGATGATGGGTTTTGGCCTGCTGTCTGTAGGCGCTTTTAATGATTCTTTTCAATTCAGGTGATGCCAGATCTGCGCGGCCCAGTTTAAGAAAGGTTAATGACTTCGCCATTCGCGCCGGTTGTACAATTTCATAAGGTTTGATTGAGCTAAAGCCGGCGTTGTGATTCTTGGCTTTTTCCAAAACATGCTGCGTGGCGATATAGCGCTTGTTGGTCCGGCGCTTTTCAGCCCACCATGCCCTGCCTAACACATTGCACAGTATTGCGAAATCATCAACCGGTTTTCGCCCGACGCTGCGCGGTAAAAGAAAACTGAAGATATTCGTTGATCCATACGGCAACACATCCAGAAAAATAAGGGACGTCGTAAAATAAAAGGTTGCATACTTGGTGCTGAGCGCTCTTAACAAACCCGTGCGCATGTTTAAACTGTACCGCAGTTTCTGGCGACAATCGATGGAGCAGTATTTTCGTCTGCCCATATTTTCATCGGTGCCGCAGGATAAACAGCGATTATGCGTCTGGGCATATGAAAGAATAAGATCTTTACTAAAGTTTGTTTTCATTTCTAAAGCGCTTAACCTATAGTATTGGGCTTACCTGTGCACCATACATTTTAATATCTTAAAGGTCAAAGGACAACCTTGCAGGTTTACATATTTGCGAAAAAATATCATAATTGAGGTTGGAACGTCGCAATTTTAGCTTGCCGTTGAGGATATTATTTTGTAAAAATAAATATTTAAATCGAATTTCCGGTTCGTTCGCTCGGCAATGGGGTGGACTTGGCCGACCTGCGCAACCGGCTTTAATTAAAACGATGACAACTTCTCATTAATTTTCATCCATAGTTCAAGGTTTAAAGGAGGAGAGAGGTTTACAAAATGACACAACAGAACTCATATTTACGAATCGTGTGGCTTCTGATGGCTATATTTGCGATTGCGGCCTGCGGTGGCCGGCAACTGGAAGTTCAATCCATTCCCAAATCAGAGCATCCGCAGCAACTGGTCAACAAACTGGACAGTGAGATTGCCCGGGCCCGCAACGAAAAGATAAATGTCTTGGCACCAACCTGGTTTGCCCAGGCTGAATCCTCGCTCAATGAAGCCAAAAGGCTCCTGGATGAAGAGGCCGAGCTTTCAAAAATTTTTGAAAACATCGCCACCGGGCAGGCCCAGCTCAATCGCGCCGAAGAAATAGCAAAAGTTTCCAAAGCCACATTGCCTGAAGTTATTGAAGCTCGCAAGCTGGCTCGCAAGGCCGGGGCGGCAGGGCTCGGTAAGGATTATACAGCCGTCGAAGAAGAATTTTTAGAGCTCACGCATGCCATCGAAAAGGAGAATCTGGGCTATGCTCAGCGAAACCAGGCCGAAGTAACCGAAAAATTCCGCCAGCTGGAAATAAGATCGATAAAAGTTCGCACCATTGGTCAGGTGCGCAACCTGCTTCGGGCGGCCGAAAAGCAGAAAACTGATGAAATTGCACCGGCATCGTATGCGGCGGCTAGAAATAAGTTCGCGGAGGCTGATGCGTTTATCACTGAAAATCCATACCAACAGGAACAGATGAGCGCATTGGCCAACGAAGCTCTTTTTCTAGCGCGCCGCCATATGGAAATCGCCAAGGAAGCCATCAAGCTCCAGCAGATGACACCGGAGCAAATCGCTCTTTACATCGAAGATATGCTTTACCAGACATCCGGCCAGCTGGCGGCACCCGATATGCGCGATCAGCCTTTGGAACAGCAACTGCATAATATAAAGGCGACCATTTCCGCCCAGCGCGAGGATCAGGAATTTACAACCAAAAAGATCAAAGAGCAGCAGCTGGAAATCACCGATCTGCAGCAAAAGATCGCTTCACTGGAAGGCCAGAGCCGCCAGCAACGAGAACGGTTGACGGCCCAAAAACAGCTAAACCAGCTTTTCAGCGAAGTCAGGGGCTATTTCGAACCTCATGAAGCAGAAGTCTACAAAAGAGAAAATCAGCTGATTATCCGACTGAAAACCATTGAGTTCCCCGTCGGCAAGGCGGTGATCATGCCGGATAATTATGCCCTGCTGAGCAAAGTCCAGCGCGCCATACGGGCCTTTGGCGAGCCGGATGTCATTATCGGCGGCCATACCGACAGCACAGGGCCTGAACCGATCAATGAACATTTGTCTCAGCAACGCGCAGAAGCGGTCCGTCAATACCTCGTTGCCAATGGCATATTACCGTTTGAAAAAATCATTGCGGTCGGATATGGCTCCATGCGCCCGCTGGCATCAAATTCAACCGGAAAGGGCCGGGCCATGAATCGCCGCATAGATGTCACGATATCTCCCAACGTGAAAACAACTCGCTAAAATTTTGCTTGCCACCCACTATCCACCTTAAGGAAACAGGCAACAATGACCCGCAGCATGCCAAACGATTCCAACTTGAGGCCGTCTGTGGGTCTTTTTTTGTTTTGACCTATATCAATGACGAAGCGCCTCACATTTTTCTATAGTATCACATTCAATACTATCTACTAATGGGAGGATACCATGAAACAGCTTAATCTTTACGAAGAAAACGATTTTTCGGAAAAGGCGTTTAAAAAACTTCTGGTGCATGACTCACCCTATTTTAAGATCCTTAACTTTAATTTTCAGCCCGGGCAAGAGTTGCCGGTTCACAACCATGACATTGAAGGTCAGCTCAGCCTGGTTATTCTGGAAGGCGAAGGTGAGTTTCTAGGTGAAGGAGATGCGACGATGCCGGCTAAACCGGGAGATGTTGTCATCAGTGATATTGCCGAACCCCACGGCCTGCGTGCCAAAACCCATCTCAGGCTGCTGGTTACCATCGCACCACCGATCTAGGTCGGTTGAGCCGAAAGTGAGCGGGGGAGCGAATGAATTTGGCCTCACGCAAAGGCGCAAATACGCCAAAAGTTTATCAAGAATAAAAGATCTCTTGTAAAAAGCTAAACGGGCGTTTCAACCGTTAGATTTTGTTTGAGGGCGACGCCTGACGGCGGGATTTCACTTCTATTCTTTAACATATTAAGGTGTTCAACAAGGCGTCGATTCGATTCAAAAGCGGAGCGTACTGTTCGTTGCTGGAAGCCACTCCCACCAATTGTGATGAGCACAATACCTTAATTTCGTGGTGTATCAATTTTGTGGGTGGGAGCGGCATCTTGCCGCGATTTTTGAGCATTTTGGATCGAATCGCAACGCAGCCCTCGGGCAAAAGATGAGGGTTTAAACACCCGTTTTTTTAAACCTGGTTTTTTTGGATGATGGGGATGTTGAGTTGCTGTGCAGGATGCAGCGCGCCAAAATCCAGATGGTCATTGTATTTCTTGAGCAGCCAGAGTGGAACATCAAACTTTTCTTTTGAAAGCGCCCAGATGCTGTCGCCTCTTCGAACCGTATAGGTTTCGACTTTTTCAACGCGAAAAGAAGCGAAAAAATCTTCTGCCAGCTCCTTGTGAAATTCAAATCGTTTTTCTTCAAAGTCCTCTTTCTTAACCCGCCGCAAGGGAATTTTAATGGACTGATTGATTCGAAGCGGTCTTCCAAACCGCAGGCCGTTTAATCGCCGGATCTCACTGGTGGGAACCTCCAGCCATTCAGCATAATGTCCCAGGGTTTCTTCAACCTCGACTTGAATACGACCGATGGAGCGTCCTCTATACGTTTTGACACGCTTAACAGCCAGCTGGCCCTGGACAATATCGGCGTTCATAATGGTCTTAGGGGGCCGTTGTTGTTTTTGACCGGTCCCGCTTTTTGCAGTCCGCATTTGCGAAAACGCAGCTTCGAGGATCCGGTTTGATTCAATCGTGTCAAAATCGGAGCTGGCCACCAGCTGCGGCTGAGGCGGTTCTGGCACGTCTGTATGCGCCACCGGTATTTCGGGCCTGGGTTCCGATTTTCCGGTTTTTTGCCTGGTCGCCGACGTTTTTGATTGTTCAGCGGCTTGGTACTCGGCATCTTTCGTTTGAATGGCCGCCAGGCGAGGGGTGGCCTCTTTGGCCCTAACGGCCCCCCGACGCACCGGCCGGTTTTCTGGCAGAGGGATTCTTAAATTTTGATCGATATGGATGGTGGCCCGTGCATCTAAATTATTAGCAGCAATCAGATCATTTAATTTCACACCATGGTTGTGGGCAATTTCTCCGGCCGTATCGCCCTTGCGGACGGTATAAATTCGGCTGCGCTTTTGATAGTTTTTATAAATTTGGGGTGCCAGTTCAGCCATCACCTGCTGCCAGTCTCGATCGTTGCGGGCCGGCAGCTTCAAATGAAAACCGCGGGGAACATATTTTTGACCCCTGAGCACAGGTCTTCGTAAAGCCGGGTTCAAATCGCGCAACACGGCAAGTTTCAGATTCAAATGCCGGGCGATTTCAGGCAAAGAAGCGTAACCGGCCAGCACAACTTCCTGGGTTGGGATCGGCGCGTGCAGTATGAGCTTGCCGAAATATTGCTCATAATCACCGGCGACCTCACGGGCTGCCAGAAACTCAGAATAAAAATTGCGTGAAGCAAATCTAAAATTGCGACTGCGGTATGCTTTGAATATGCTTTCATAATCGCCTTTACGCCTTTTGGCCCGCAACATACCGGCAACACCGTGATTGTAGGCCGTGATGGCCATCGGCCAGTTGTTAAATTTTTTAAAGTTCCGTTTCAGCAGCCGCGCAGCCGCACGGGTGGATGTGATCGGATCCCGGCGTTCATCGATGGCATAACTGACCGTCATATAGTGTTTTCCGGTCGAACGGGTAAATTGCCACATACCGGCTGCACCGAATTTGCTGTATGCTTTGGGATTAAACGATGATTCGACGTGCGGCAGATACACCAGGTCTTCGGGCAAACCGGTATCCCGAAAAATCTGTTTCATTTCGGTAAGATAGGCACCGGATCGAATGATTCCCTGGCGAAATGGGTCGTTCTGACCGACCTGGCACCGCAAATTTCGAATGGCGTTTCGGAAGTCAGCGGGCTCGGCTTGGCCGCCGAACAAAGCAGCCACGTGTTGTTCTTGTGAGTCGCCGGGCGCTTTTCCCTGAGCAAGCTTCGTTAGGATGCGCTTGTATTTCTTTTTGACTTTTTTGATGCGCTGCTTGTTGATCTTACGACTGCCATGACGATTGCGGTCTTTGAGATCGATGACCTCATAAATAATCGCCAAATTTTTCTTATCGTGAATAACCCCCTGAGTCGTTGAATATTCTGTATATATTTTTTTCCAGAAGTTTACATTCGGACGAATGCTGTCGTAGACTGGAAATTCGGCATCAATACGGCTGGCAGATGCCGACAGGCTTCCCAGAACCATCCCGAACAGGGTCATTGTAAAAAAAAGGATGTTGTACCGGTAATTTTTCATGGGCTGAGCACATAGGGGACTACATCGGGCCCGTTCCATTGTTGGCACGGGCACCTGTTATCGGAACATCCGCCGGCGGTAATCAACGGGGACAGCACAACCGATAAGAAGGAAGCAAAATCCAAGCCAAACCCCACAAAACGCATAAACTGTAAAATTCCATGTAGTTATGCTAACTGTTGGATTGAGCCTCGGCAGGAAATGCGAAAATATTTTGACAAATTTCAGCAAATTCTGCCCCAATTGAGGTTACCGGTTTCTGCTGACGGCGAGTTCCAAAAAATGGGAGGAATGTTTGTCGCTGATAAAAGAGGTCGGAAGGGGAAGTTTGTGACTTGTAAAATACAGATAGGGAGTCAAATGGAACCCTTTTCCATAGCAAGGGTCATGGGGCAGGCCCTGGCTTAAATGTCCTGCAAGTATCGACCGGGGTCTTGCATAAAGCGTTTATATACCTTGAAATGCTCGGTCTCTTCATACCCGATCGGCTCCAGAGCGGAGGCGCTAAAGCTGTAGATAACGGCAGCCGGACAGGCTAACAGAATGGGTGAGTGGGTGGCGATGATAAACTGGGCATGACCGGAATGCGCCATTTTGGTGATCAGTTTGAGCAGATCGATTTGCGTTGCCGGAGATAGCGCCGTTTCAGGTTCGTCCAACAGATAAAGGCCTTTGATCTTAAAGCGAGATTTAAAAAAAGACATCAAAGATTGACCATGGGATTGAACCATCAAGGATTGACCACCGAAATACTCCAGTAGACCGGGATCCATGGTTGCCCATTCATCAAGTATCTGGGCAAAATTGTTAAAAATTTCCGAAGCAAAAAATGAGCCTGGAACCGTATTATGGGCCCAAGTTACCTCAATTCCTCTATAAAACTGGGTTTCATAAGGATTGTATTGAAAGCGGGCCCTGCGCTCCCCCTGCCAGATATAAATGCCGCAGCGATGGCTGATGGCCTTCAGGAGGGTTGATTTTCCGGTGCCGTTTTCACCCACGAAAAAGGTGACCGGGTTATGGACGTCCACGGATCGAGGTCGCCTGAAAATTTCCAGGTTAAATGGATAATGAGCGGCCGTCGGGAATTTATCCGGCACAATACGAACCTGCTTAAGATGCATGCCTTCTTCTCCTGTATCCAATTCAGATGAAAATACCAATTTGCTGAGATTTTCACTTATAAGATTTTAACGCCAGCACGACAGAGCCTATCACCATTTCAAGTTTGCCGGTAAAAATCAAGTCCTTTAGATGCAGACAATATCGCGGCTCTGAGAAAATCGTCAATGGTTGCGCCACCCGTCAGATCAACTTTTTTATTGACACGAACTGCCACTTTGTGCGACCTTTTCGCTGTAAACGGATAACCACACACGGGCACCGGATATCTCACACGCGCACAGATTGGCCGTCTTGGCACTGCGGCAGCGGTGGGCCCAGATACAGTAATTCAGCCTTTCCAATTGTCCTTATAATCGACACACAGCGATCTTCACTATAGCTTTTTCTGTTCTTAAGATACCTCCTGTTTTAGGCTGCGAGGTATATACCTAAATCTGTCAATCCCGAATAAGCCTTAAGGGGGAAACCAATGGCCAGACAAAAACTTTTGCTGCCTTACAATTTCACCAGCTTTGATCAAAAAGCGCTGGATTTTGTGATCAACACGTACGCGGAATCCCCAAATATTGAGGTCACCGTATTTCACGCCTTTACGCCCATGCCCCAGATTGATACGGAGGCCACTTCTATTACCGGTAAATTGAAAGGCAGCTTAAGCTACCTTTCCCAGAAAATTTCCGAGCAGGAAGTTGAGCTGCAAACCATCAAAGAAAAGCTGTTAGATAACGGGTTTGAAGATCAATTTGTCCATACGGTTTTCCAACCGCGCAAAAAGGATGTTGCCAGCGAGATTGTTGATCTTGCCATCGACCACGGCTTTGATGTAATTGTCATCAGCCACAAAGCCGGTAAAGCCACCCGATTTTTTACAGGTAGCAGATACACTAAGGTGATTTCTGCCTTGAAAAACGTGACCGTTTGCGTGGTGTCTTAATGTTCATTGACAACCATTTTGTGTTATTACCTGAATCTTGCATGAAAATTAATGCGAAGTTGAGATTGCCTTTTATGGCAGCACGTCAAGCAAATTATAGAAATACAACAAAAGACCTGTTTGGTATAATGGATGAGATCATTTTATCGCATTAATTTTCACCCAGCGGGCGAGCCGGAGGCTTCCATCTGTTGCGTTATTAAGGTCGAGGCATAGTTGACTATAGCCTCGCCCTTAAATGCCTTGCATATGAAAGCCTCCGGCTCGTGCAAAATTCAGGTATTAAACCGATATTCGGCAACCTGGGAAAAATACGCTGTTGTAAAGCATTGATTAACCCGCAAAGGAGGAATTTTCATGCCTGTCGAAGAAAAAATTGATATTGATATTTTTAAGGTGGTCTTCAGAGCGATCGCCGAATCGGATAACCTGGAAATCATGGCCGATCATCTCACCCAATTGCTGGTTGCAGCACTTGAGATTAAGGGATGTACGCTTTTTGCGCTGAATCCCGAAATTAAAGAGCTGGAGATTTTGGCAAGCTTCGGAATGAGTGCCAAATATTTAAACAAAGGACCTCTGTTATCCGGTAAAAGCATCGGCGCAACCTTGAAAAAGAAGCCCATCGTCATTCGTGACGTTACAACGACCGATCAACTCCAATACCCTGATGATGCCGTAAAAGAAGGCATCGGCGCCATTGTTTCCGTCCCCATCCAATTTTACGGTAGCGTTATCGGCGCTTTACGCCTTTATCACCATGAGGCATGGGAAATTTCCGACAAAGATATCGATTCGCTGCTGGTGCTGGCAGAAAGTATCGGTTTGGCAATGACCTATACGCGGATTCTTAACGCATTCAACGCAATAAAATATGCCGTACATGAAGTTCAGCCAGTTTGGTTGAAAGCATCTGAGGGATAGCTTGAATAGCGTTTTGGCTCTGCCATGGATCCGAACCGTCGACAACCCTGTCTGTAAAAAATAAACAAAATCAAACGGGAGAATACCCGCAATCAAAAGCTTGTAACATCCTTTAAAACCTTATCCGTGATTCTCTCTTTGCCAATTACCGGTTCGGGACTGCGGACATTGATTAAATTGGGTAGAACTGTATCACATTATGGTCCTTGGATGATTCATTGAATTTCCGTTCTCAAACCCTTCCTTGCTTGCCGGCAACCTCAGCCATTGATTCTTTTTATTTGACTCAACTGCTACAATGTAACAAGATACGCAATTAAAATCTCTATATTTATAGCGGGAATGGATTGACGAGATGCAGAAAAGCACAAAACAAGATCTAACCCCTGAAGTGTGGTTCGAGAAATTAAAAGACTATTTTTGCGGCTATAGAGGGGCCATTATCGCTTACAGTGGCGGCGTTGACAGTGCTCTGTTGGCCTACGTTGCCCACCTGGCATTAAAAAAGAATATGCTGGCTATTCTGGCAGACAGTCCCTCGCTGGCACGCCGGGAATACCGGCATGCGTTGGCCTTTGCCAATGAGCACGGCATTCCGCTTCAGATTGTTGAAACCCAGGAAATGCGAAATCCGCTTTATGAGGCCAACCGGGGCGACCGCTGCTATCATTGCAAAAAGGCGCTTTTTGAAAGAATCAAAGAACTGCGCCGACAGCCGGACAATCCTCTCAGCAACCATTCCTGGCCGGTATTTTACGGCGTTAATCTCGATGATCTGGGGGACTACCGACCGGGCATACAGGCCGCCGACGAGTCCGCCATTCTGGCACCGTATGTCGAATTAAAAATAGACAAGAACCAAATTCGAAGCATCTGTGCCGCCTTGGGCCTAAATGTGTCCGCCAAACCCGCCATGCCGTGTTTGGCCAGCCGGATTGCATACGGTCAGAAGGTCAATGTGGACAAGCTCAAACAGGTTGAGGCAGCAGAAGATTTTTTGAGCGATCTTGGGTTTGGGACGCT